>JAGCFX010000051.1 GCA_017649925.1 Paludibacteraceae bacterium
ATGAAGAGCCAGGGTGATCCTGCCCGTATCGTCCGCGCGCTGAACGAGATGAACCCGAATAACCTCATCATCGGTTTCGGTCGGCGGTTCGCGACCTACAAACGTGCGCACCTGCTCTTCACCGATCTGGAGCGTCTGGACAAACTGGTGAACAACCCGAACAACCCTGTTCAGTTCCTCTTCACCGGTAAGGCTCACCCTGCAGACGGCGGCGGTCAAGGCCTTATCAAGCGAATCATCGAGATCAGCCGTATGCCGCAGTTCCTCGGAAAAATCATCTTCCTTGAGAACTATGACATGCGTCTGGCAAAACGCCTCATCTCGGGTGTGGATATCTGGCTCAACACGCCTACCCGTCCGCTCGAGGCTTCCGGTACTTCCGGCGAGAAAGCGCAGATGAACGGCGTGCTCAACTTCTCCGTCAAAGACGGATGGTGGTACGAAGGATACGTAGAAGGCGCAGGATGGGCTTTGACAGAGCACCGCACCTATGAAAACCAGGCGCACCAGGATCAGCTTGACGCTGCTACTATCTACCAGATGCTGGAGAACGAGATCATTCCGCTCTATTATGCTAAGAACAGCAAGGGCTACAGCCCCGAATGGATCCAGTATATCAAGAACTCTGTAACGAAAATTACCCCGCGTTTCACCATGAAACGTATGATGGACGATTATTTCAGCAAGTTCTATAACAAACTGGCGCAACGTCATAACCTGCTCATGGGCGACAACTACAAGGTAGCGAAAGAGATCGCGGCCTGGAAAGAGAACATGGTTGCTCACTGGGACGAGATTGAGGTTATCTCCAAATCCGATACGGATATGACGAGCCTCAATGTAGGTGACAAGTTCAAAGTAGCGGTAGAGTTGGATACCCACGGTCTGAATGACAAGGGCCTCGGCGTAGAACTCGTAGCTATCCGCACTTCGACCCACAACAACGACAAACTCTACGAAGTAGAGCCGCTGAAGTTGGTCAAGAGCGAAGGTAGTCATCTCTTCTTCGAGAATACCTACCAGCTCGATTATGCCGGAGGTATGAAATTCGGCCTGCGAATGTATCCGCAGAACGAACTCCTTCCGCACCGCATGGACTTCTGCTACGTAAGATGGATCTAGTCGCGATCGGCAAGCAGTTATTATAGCCCGCAGCAATGTGGGCTATAATTTTAAGTGGTAAATCAAAAACCTATGCAGTATGCAAAATTAGAACGCATTACAATATGGAAAAAGAAACAATACGAATCGTGCCTGAACCCCAAAAGGCAAAATTAGTGCAGGAGTGCTACGGAATTATCGGTGCTATTATAGAAGTCTATAAACAATTAGGCGCCGGCATGCCGGAATATATCTATCAGGAGGCACTATGCACGGAACTAAACGATAATGGTTTTATTGTCCGCAAAGAGTTGGAGTACCATCCGCGGTACAAAGGCAAGGAAATGAAAGCGTACCTAAAGATGGATTTAGTAGTAGAAACCTGCATTGGAAATGTGATAATTGAATGCAAGGCCTTGACGCAACTGACGGAGAAAGAGCACTACCAAACCTTCGGGTACTTACGAGGAACCGGGTGGCCGATAGCGATTCTTGCTAATTTCGGAGCAAGCCCTCGCGCGCAGATTGAGCGTTTCTACAATAATAGTGGAATAATAGAAGTCTTCTAACTATCCTTCACATGGGTTGAATGGCTTCTATTCCATCCCTCCGCATGGGTTTTTGAAGCGAAGCGTTTTCTTGTGAGCAAAGCGAGTTTGTGTAAGGCGGTTGTACAACTCTTCAAAAGTTGGACATGATGGTTAGCGGATATGGATGTCCGGGAGCTCGCTCACGGGAGATCAATATTCGCTGAGCATTAGATTACCTTGGTAGTCGTACCGCCGCGTTTTTGATTTACTCAAATTCCACTAGCAACGGCAGGGTTTTTAAGGTTTTTGTCTAAGAAAAAACATGATTTAGGCGCAAAATGTAGATTTTTGCGCTTTTTTTGTGGGAAAATTTGCTTATTCGAATTACTTTTAGTAATTTTGTAGGCTTTTTTGAAAAACGCACCATGAGACACAAAATTACATATCTTTTACTATTATTAGGCTTCGCCTATGCCTATGCGACGCCTATCTATGAATACGACACGCCGGCGCCGCAGGGCTTCAGGAGCCATAAGATTCTTAATGCCGGCACTCTTTACCAAGGAACAACTTATGTCCCGTTTGACGACGCTGCGCCTTCCGACTATAGCGAAGTAGGCGCTTCCTATTCGCCTAATAGCGCCCCAGGCGGTCCGAGAAGGGCGTTTGACACCGGTGCCGAAACAGGCCGTGACGAACAATATCCGGTCGGCGAACCATGGATCTTACTCCTTTTCGCCGCAACTTTTGGAGGAATAATGGCTATCAGGAGGAAGAACAGTACCCAATAAGGGGTCTTACCGTATCCCGGTGCACCCTATAATATACATAGTATATTATCCCGTGATTTTTAAAAATGAAGACAAAAATGCAAAATAATATGACGATGAAAAACATACATACTTTTAGTAAACTTAATAAGGGTTATCAGCTGGTTAAAAGCTGGTTATTAGCTGGTTGTTACGGGTTACCGATTTTAATCACCACCCTTCTCCTCACCCTCGGCACAGGACAAATGTGGGCGTGGTATCTTCCAGGCACTATTAACGGCACCCATTGGGAGACGACAGATAATAACATGGGAAGTGATAACTCTATTACTTTCTATGCTGTTGCCGGTGGAACGTATCAATTCCAATTAACGAATGGTTCCAACTGGGGAGGAAATGGGTGTATCCAATCTGTGTCTGGTGTCACAAAAGGAACGAGTGGTTCAGATGCAACCATAACATTTTCAGGAACTAAAGATATTACCGTTACAGTTGTTGATGAAACTAACTGGAAAGTATCTGTTACAGCATCGGATCCAACGTACCACATTAAATACAATTGGTCTTCATCAGGATGGTCTTGGGTTGAGCTCTCCCCGAATGGAGATGGCACATATTCATGCAATGGATTATATAGAGCCAACACAAAAGATTTTAATTACATTAAAAGGTCTTCTGATTCTGATGATGCTATGAATTACAAGGATGGCACATCTGGCGTCACTTTTACTAACTCGCCCGCGGGAGGCGATAAATGCGTCTTCACATTTAATCCTTCCGGTGCCACTCTTAACATTCTCCGTTGTAATAAAGTCACAAAGACCAACTATATTTATTTTGATAATTCCGGTAATAATTTGCCTAACACAAATAAATATTTCGTGATAGGTCATGATAAACCGACGAAATATTCTAAAGTGTATAACGGCTATTATTCTACTAACATTCCACATACAAAATTAGCTTATTGGAGGAATAATGCAGACTCATGGACAGATGCTACCTATTATGGCTTTGTAAGTCCTGCGTCTGATTGGAGTGACGGAGATTGGGGTAGTGACAATCTCAGTAATGGAGGAAAATACACTGCGGCATACACCCAAAAACAAGACTTAGCAAATGGTAAGTATTACCTATTTGATACAAATGGTAGCGCAAGCAATGGAGCCACATTGTATGTTTCTGAAAAAAGTAGTTATACCGATCTAAACAAAAACCAGTATGCCGTAAGAATCGTATTAGCTAAAGGCGCAACCAACTTTGCACGCAGTAGCAGTAATAGCGTAGGCTCTATTTCAATTGAAGGATATTACCTTTCAGTTGCAGGAGGTTGTAGCTCTAATAGTGTTGACGTTGGGAATAACGAGTCACAAAGTGTTCAAGCCGCTTATACTGGCGAACTCACATACACAGCCACACCGGGAACAGGGTATGTCTTTTCCGGTTGGTATGAGCTTGAACCCACCACTCTAGGTTCTCAGACGCCAATATCCACAGAGTTAACGTACACGTGCAATGCCCCAATTACTGCAAACTGGATATTTGCCGGTTTCATAGAAGACACTCCACATGATGTCACTATTCGTTATCGTTGCACGAGTCCTGCTAAATCTATTCAAGCTGATGCTGTACGTGCCGTTGGAGAATTAATGACTTCTTCTATTTCTGCACCTGAAATTCCAGGTTACACCTTTAGCAGTTGGGAAGTAGGAAGCGGTATTGATTATTCAACAAGTTCTTTAACAGCAAACCCAATAGTAGTAAAAGCAAAAGCATCAGGGGCATATGTCATTACCGCCAAATACACCGAAGATTTGAGTAGTACATATGTATTAAAGGGTGCCTTCGATAGTTGGGGTAGTGGTATTGCGATGAGCAAAAAGACCGGACATAGCGATGAAGACTGGGTTTATGCCACAAGATCATTTACCGGAAGTACCACCAAAACTGGCATCAAGATTTATGATGGTAGCAGCAACTGGTATGGTAAGGCAAGTACAAATATCACCAAAACACTTGGTTCACTCACAAAAAGTGTAACGGGTCTGTCTTCCGGAGGAGGAGATGAAAAAAACATGTATCTCGAACACCTTGTTACAGGAACATACGAAATAGGTTACAACACATCCACACACGAATTGGTTGTAACATGGCCGGATGTCAATCAGATACAAATAACCTCTGGAGATGCAAGTTCTCCAACACCCGCGGGATATTATAACTTTGATGGAGTAAGCGGAACTGTCTATTCAAAGACATTTACATTTACAAAGAACAAACGCTATTCTGCAAAGATTTTATATCATTCAGATTTCTATGCGTTCAACACCACTTCCGACATGACGATTGACAATCACACCAGTTGGAGATTGTACGATACAGCTAATGGAGCTAATATATGTAATGTTTACTCACCTGTAGCAGGAAGCTATACTTATCAGTTTAATTCTAACGATGGAGGACTTACGAAACTAACCGTCACATACCCGACTGCGTATACGATTACATTTGGTGTCGGCGATCTTGATGGTAGTAATTCGGCTATTAGCGCAACGGCCAGTCCTACTTTCGCAAGCGGTGACTATGTCCTTGCATCCACTGCCGTGACTTTCAATAAAGGAACTACGAAAGATGGTTATACTTGGAAGGGATGGTATAGCAATCCAGATGGAACAGGGACACTACATTCTTCTGTTGATGGAAACTATACAAGTGCTGCAAGCACTCGTACTGGAAACATAAGCGTCTATGCCTGCTATAACTATGCAACTTACACCGTAACGCTGCAAAATAGCGGTGAGACGGGGTACGGTTCCGGTAGCGTAAGCCGCAATGTGACAGCCACATACAACATAGCCATGCCGGCTGTGGCAGCAGGCAATCTTCCAACCGCAGCCAACGGCTATGCCTTCATGGGATATTATGACGATCATGATGGTGCAGGCACAAAATACTACAATGCCGATGGATCTTCAGCACATGTGTGGGACAAGACGAGTCCTACAACTCTCTATGCTTTTTTCCAGAAAGCACAAATTACTGCAATCTCGCTTAGCCCGGCTACAACAGTTGCGCCAGGTACTACTATAACGGCAACAGCTACTATCTCACCAACGCCTACGGGCACTACCATCGTTTGTTGGCAAGTACTCCATAATAATGACAACCCATTGGAAACTCAGCCCACCTTCTCTCCCGAAAGCGGTGCTTCCGTAAGTTTCACCGTCCCGGAAACAAGCGGCACATATAAAATCAAAGCAACACTCCGCACGGGTGATGATTGCGAAGGTGGTACGGAACTAAGCTCACAAATGGTTCTCTTCCAAGTCGCCGGAGATCATAATGTGACCGTACAATATAAGTGCGGATCTGCCACTATCAAGGAATCCACCACGATAGAGGCACGGCCTTTGGAATGGTCTGAGGCATTTACAGCACCCGAAATATTTGGCTATACCTTCCAGAAATGGGAAGCAGAAGACGGCGTTTCTATTACGGCTGACGACGGAGCCAATACCGTTACCGAGACTACAACGGCTACTATTAAGATCAAAGCTATCTACGATGG
>JAGCFX010000052.1 GCA_017649925.1 Paludibacteraceae bacterium
ATAAAAGCAAATACATGTGCATTATATATAGGAGAGGTTAAACCGCTGCAACCATAGAAAGCACGATCTCCAATGCTTGTGACGCTATTAGGAATCGTCACAGAGGTTAAACCGCTGCAACCATAGAAAGCACGATCTCCAATGCTTGTGACGCTATTAGGAATCGTCACAGAGGTCAAACCGGTGCAATCAGAGAAAGCCCACTCTCCAATGCTTGTGACGCTATTGGGAATCGTAACAGATGTCAAACCGGTGCAACCAAAGAAAGCATAATCTCCAATGCTTGTGACGCTATTGGGAATCGTCACAGAGGTCAAACTGGTGCAAAAAGCGAAAGCGGCACCTGCGATTGATTCTATTCCATCTGGAATGGTATATGCACCTGAATAAGAAGTTGGCATAAAAGCAAATACATGTGCATTATATATAGGAGAGGTTAAACCGCTGCAACCATAGAAAGCACGATCTCCAATGCTTGTGACGCTATTAGGAATCGTCACAGAGGTCAAACCAATGCAACCTTCGAAAGCAGACTCTCCAATGCTTGTGACACTATACGATACGGAGCTGTAGGTCACAGAAGCGGGAATATTGGCTGCAGTGAGACCCTTGTAGTTGTTCTCATCCGCATTCCAAGCCCACTCATACGTCACCTCTGCCGTTTGGTTGGTGGCATCAAGGTTGTAATACAGGTCGCCGATTTGGACATGTTCATAGTCCCAAGCAAACATCGTTCCTACGCTTGCTGCTACAGCGAGCAATAGGGTAAAAATTTTCTTTTTCATAATTGATTAAATATTTGAAATTATTGTAATAATTTGATTAGCAATTGCAACACGCGCAACTTATTATCAGCGATAATACTCCGAGCGTCAATGAGAGCAGTCCAAAAATAACGGCCACTTTAAACGGAGCACGAATAGTTGTGTCATAATGATTCCATAAATAACAAAACCAACAGGTTTTCCTAATAATTATTTCATCATACTCTTTAATATCAAGAACTTTCATGCTTCTACTGCTTAACATGGCATGGTCTGCGTCAAGCCCATGAGTAGATGAAGCCACCGCTTTACGATAAATATATTTACGCTTGTTAGTGGCATTTTGGATACGAACAAGTCCTTCAATAGTATCAGTAATGTTGTCGCAATTAGCACTTATATATCGGGCTACTTCATTACTTTGCAACGCAACGAGATGTTCATAATTATCAGGATGTTTCTCCACAAACTCCTTTGTGATTGTAAACACACGATAATTTTTTCTTTTAAGTTTGTCTTTCTCCATAGTATTTAATATTTAGTTTTGCCTACTCTTTATTGGATTTTCGGCATTTTCCATTTTATTTCGTTTGCAAAATTACAACTTTTTTGCGATATATTCATGGTTCTTTTTGGTCCTTTTATTGTGCCATATGAGGTAAACGAGGTTGTAGGATACCCTTTCTATCTAATATAGCACAATAAAAGCGTGCGCTTTTCGTCGCTTCATTTGATTGTTTGAGGTTCTGGACTACCTTACATTTTCAAACTTACGCACGGAAAACTCACGCTGATACGTGAGCGTGCATAAACCGTACTTGAAAATGTAATTGTTGAAAGTGTCCAGTTTTCAAACAATCAAGTTTGGCTTATTACGCTATCTTTTGGCACTCTCTTGCGCCTATGTACTCACTTTTTTACACTGTTGAGCCCAGTGCACCATTTTTACGCTGTCGGTGGCAGCTATGGATTTCTAATCATTTATTATTTCCCAACGACCGCCTTTATCCGGGCCGACGTGGTGAATCACATGAGACATTTTTTCTATATCCCGACGAATGGTCATCAAAGAGACATTTAATTTTTGAGCCATCATGGTTGTTGTCGCGAGCGGATACTCTGCAATCATTTTGACAATCTGACGCTGCCTATCGGTCAGTTTTTCTATAATATTTTCTGTAACATTGCCGACCTTTTCTGTAACATTTCCTATAACATCCGTTCTTGGTTGTTCAGCATATTCAGTAGGCGGATTAATGACAAGATAGCGGCTTTTAAGTTCCCATTGTTCGCCTAAAAGCAAGTTCCGGAAGAAGCGCTCCAGATAAACAGGCTCGTAATTGATTCCTTGCACAGCATTCTTGTAATTCGCACGCACGAGCGCATTACGGAAATACCAAGAATGAGCGGCAAACAATTCGTTGTTCACTTCATAGCCTATAGAACGCAGATATTGTATTGTGAAGACAGCCGTTGTGCGCGTATTTCCTTCGCCGAACGCATGAATTTGCCAGATATCCGATACAAACTTAGCGACATGCTCTATTAGTGCGTCAGAAGATAAACCACGGTAGTCAAACTGTTTTTCTCTATCAATCTCATAATCCAAAGCCCGACGCAAATCCTCCCAGTTCAAGTAATTGACCGTCCCTCCGCGCAAAACAAACTCTTTCTTGGTGATGTCATAATCACGAATTTGACCTGCACGTTTGAATACACCGCTGAAAATGCGGCGATGCAATGAGATATAGCCATTTGTGCTAAAGTCTAAGGTCTGAGTCGCTAAAATCTTGCTGATATTAGCGGCTACTTTATCAGCCTCCTCCTTCTCTTCATCGTCTTGTTCACGCGTGGTCTTGCTTACATAGTAAGCCTTTGTGAGTTTTTGAACCTCATCGATGGAAATCTCTCCCTCTATGTTTCGCTTAACGTTTTCCTTGAAATACTCGGAGACTTCTAGCCCATCCACCTGCTGCAAACCGATAGCGGTGCGCCATATCTGCGCACGTTCTTTCTTGTCCGGTTCACCTTGACGGATGTATTCCTCAAAATCCGGTGTATATGTCGGGAGTTCTTTCATAAAAACCTTTGCGGGTGCAAAGGTACACAAAAAAATCCAAATATGCAAGAGAAAAGTGACATTTTAAAGAAAAAACGTGTGCGCGCTTGCGTATATGTAGTAACTTCGGCACGCCCCTTCCCCTACGGGGTGGGTTCCCTCCGAATTTACGGCCGCACTTTCGTGCAAACAACAATCTTTTTAGCAAACAAATTCACGCTTAAGCACGCTTAGACTACATTTTTTGCCAAAAATCTTGCATATTTGAAAAATTTGTAGTAAATTTGCACCAGATTTCAAAAGACATGAAGTATAATTACGAATACGAGATCAAATACCAGGAAGTGGACGGGCGGAAGAGACTACGGCTGTTCAACCTCGAGAACTACTTGCTCGAGGTAGCAGGCACCGTGGCGGATGACCTCGGATTCGGTATTGCTAAGCTTCATCCGATGGGTCTGACATGGGTGCTGACGCGCCTGTCACTCGAGATGTACGACCTGCCGACACACTGCGAGCGCGTGCGCTTCGAGACATGGATCGAATCCAACGCACACATGCTCAGCACGCGTGATTACAGAATATACAGCGGTGATAAACTTATCGGTCAATGCAAGTCCGTATGGGCTGTGCTGGACATGCAGAAACGCGAGATTGTCAACTGTTTCGACAACCCTGTCTTTGCTGACTGCGTGGACGGCGAAGTGATCGATATGCCGCGCGTGCGCATGAACACAATCCCCGAACCAACCGGCGCTGTGCCGCATAAGATAGTCTATTCGGACATCGACTACAACGACCATTGCAATAGTTGTCGTTATCTGCAAGCCATGACCGATGCCTACCTACCCGACTACTACGGCAAAACCGTACGACTTGACATCAACTACTCCAAAGAAGTGATGCTCGGCGACGAACTGACAACTTATTATCTCGTGTCGCCTGACGGCGTGCAATACCAGCAAAAGAACCAAAACGGAGAAACATCGTGCTCCGCGAAACTGAGCATTGTTTGACGTTGTTTGAGGTAGTTTGAAATTGTTTGATAATTATGGATATACAAGAAAATGCGCCATTGAAGCGCCCGACAGAACTGGAATGTGACGTGGTTCGATTCCAGAACCAGAAAGATAAATGGATTGCCTTCGTGGGACTCAAAGACGGTCAGCCTTACGAGATCTTCACCGGTCTCGCAGATGACGAGATGGGTATTGCGTTGCCCAAATCCGTTACCAAAGGCAAGATCATCAAAGTGCCCAAAGAGGACGGGCACCATCGTTATGACTTCCAGTTCGTCAACACCCGCGGCTTCAAGACCACCGTTGAGGGACTGAGTTATAAGTTCGACCGTGAGTTCTGGAACTATGCCAAACTTATCTCCGGTGTGCTGCGTTACGGCATGCCTATTGATCAGGTCGTACATATGATCAGCGGTCTGCAGATGGATAACGACTCCATCAACAGCTGGACTACCGGCGTGGCGCGAGTTCTAAAGCGTTATATCCCGGGAGCGGAGATAGAGGAATAAATAAAGCCGGCGCTTGCCGGCTTTATTCTTCTTACTTTTCTGCAATAAATCGCGTTTCTAACATTCCCAGAGATTGGTCTTCAATCACCTTTACTCCGTATTTGCGGCGCCATTGGCTTTTCAGTGAGCGCCAACATCCGCGTGCTACGTAAGCATATACATACGGATGCAGATGCAGTTTCAATCCCCGTCCGTGCTGCTCGTACTCGTGCTCTATCTGTTCGGCTAACTGGTCTGTGAAGAAGATAGAAGCTTGAATCTTACCCTTGCCCATGCATGTCGGGCATGTCTCTTCCACTTGTACCTCCACTGCCGGGCGCACGCGCTGACGCGTGATCTGCATGAGTCCGAACTTACTGAGCGGCAATACGTTATGTTTAGCGCGGTCGCGTTCCATCAACTTGCGTACATAATCGTACAACTGCTGCTGGTGCTCTTTTGAATCCATGTCGATGAAATCGACAATGATGATTCCGCCTATATCGCGCAGACGCAACTGATGAATCAACTCGTCCGCCGCCAGCATGTTGAACTGGAATGCGTTCTCCTCCTGGTCCTCGTAGATCTTCTTGCTGCCGGAATTGACATCAATGGAGAACAGTGCTTCGGTCTTGTCGATAATGAGGTAGCCTCCGTGCTTAAAACCGACCGTTCTACCGAGTCCCGTCTTCATCTGACGGGTAATGTCAAAGTGGTCAAAGATGGGCTGCTCGCCCTGATAATACTTAACAATCTTCGTACTCTCGGGGGCAATGAGTTGCAGATAATCGCGCACCTCATCATAGATGCCGCGGTCATTAATCTGAATGGAAGTGAAATCGGGACTTAATACATCTCGGATGATACCGATCGTTCGTCCCATCTCTTCGCTCACCAGGCTCACCGGCTCACGTTGTTGCAGACTCTTGACTGTCTGCTGCCAACGCTCGACGAGCAGGCGCAATTCATTGTCCAACTCCGCTACGCGTTTGTCTTCCGCTACCGTCCTTACGATGATACCGAAGCCCGCAGGCTTAATCGAAAGCATCAGTTGTTTGAGACGTTGGCGTTCCGCTTCGCGTTTAATCTTCTGGCTGACCATCACGCCGTCGGCAAAAGGCATCAGGACTATATTACGTCCCGCGATGGATATCTCTGCCGTGAGTCGCGGTCCCTTGGTATTGATCGGCTCCTTCGAGACCTGTACCAACAGGGTATCACCCACCTTGAGCACATCCGCTATCTGACCCTCTTTGCCTACTTCGGTCTGTCGCGGCATCTTCACGATTGACGGCACGCGACGCTTGTCCGAAACGGCTTTGGTTACATACGTTTGCAGCGTACGAAACTGAGAACCTAAATCCAAATAATGCAGAAAAGCTTCTTTTTCGTGACCTACGTCCACAAAGACTGCATTCAACGCCGGCATCACTTTTTTGACCCGCCCGTAGTAGATATTGCCTACCGCGAAGTTATCTTCATTACGCTTCTCGCGCGCCACTTCCTGAAGGCGGTCATCCTCTGTCAGCGCTATAGCGATCTCTTGCGGCTGTACGTCCACAATCAATTCGCTTTTCATACTTGATAGGGATTTTAATAAATTACCTAATCGTCAATTACTTATGCTTATGACGATTCTTACGCAGACGTTTTTTACGTTTGTGCGTAGACATCTTATGTCTCTTATGCTTCTTTCCGTTTGGCATAATTAGTTGATGTTTAAATTGTTAATTAAATGGTTGCAATGCAATTAACGTACCTCTGCAGAGAAATCAGCGGATGGCTTGAAGAATGGGATCTTGTGCTCAGGAACCTGCACAGAAGTGCGCTGGCCGATGTTGCGGGCAACCTTGGCTGCGCGAGTCTTGGTCGTGAACGTACCGAAACCACGTAAGAAAACAGGCTCTTTCTTTGCCACATTCTTCTTAACGCCACTCATGAATTGCTCCAAGATCACGGTAATGGTTTTCTTGTCATAACCGGTTGCAATTGCAATTTCGTTAATGAGTTCTGCTTTTGTCATAATTGTTATAATTTTGAATTATAAATGCGAAAAACCGCGCAAAGTTACTATAAATTATTGAAATACAAAAGTTTTTTTCAAAAAAAATTGCAAATTTATGTATTTTTTTGTAATTTTGTGCTCGATTTGCATAGTTAAGGACCCCAAAACGCACTTTTTCATGCTCAACTCGCTAGTCTATAACCGATTATACCGATGGTACGAATCGAACCGTCGCGACCTCCCTTGGCGCGAAACGGATGACCCGTATCATATATGGCTGAGCGAAATAATCCTTCAGCAAACGCGCGTGGCACAGGGTCTCGACTATTACATGCGTTTTATAGCCCGTTGGCCTTGCATAGAAGACCTCGCAGCTGCCGATGAGGCGGAAGTACTGCGCGAATGGCAGGGACTCGGCTACTACAGCCGCGCGCGGAACCTGCACAAAGCTGCACAGCAGATTGTAGCCAATGGACGATGGAAAAAGGACGATGGACAATGTGGATTCCCGCAGACCTTTGAAGAAATCCGTACGTTACCCGGCATCGGCGACTATACTGCCGGCGCTATCGCTTCGTTTGCTTACAATCAACCCTACCCTGCCATGGACGGCAATGTCTATCGCGTAGTGGCACGACTGCTGGATATCGACGAAGCATTCGACACCACAGCAGGTAAGAAATTGTTTCATAAACAGATAGAGGAGTTGCTGGACCGCGAGAACCCGCGGCTCTTCAACTCTGCCATCATGGAGTTCGGTGCACTCCAATGTACACCTGTTTTGGGCGATAACTGCGAGACCTGTCCGCTACAAACCAACTGCGCCGCCTATGCCCACGGCACGGCAGAATTGCTGCCCGTACGAAAGCCCAGACCGAAAGTGCGCGACCGATGGTTCACCTATCACATCTACACCGATGGCGAGCACACATTGATTCAACGGCGCGAAGAGAAAGATATCTGGTATCATTTGTATGAGTTTCCGTGCGTAGAAGAGCAAACGGATGACTCGTATCCGTTTACGCACGTGCTCTCACATCAGAAACTACACGCGCGATTTATTATCCATAAGGTACAAAAAATGCCGGAGATACCCGGCACTATTGTCATTCGTTGGGAAGATCTTAACGACTACGCCCTTTCTCGATTAACGCTGCGAGCGCTTGATACACTTCGGCGTAAGGCGTAGTTTTCAAAAGTTCCACATGATGCTTCATCACTTCTTCGTCCCCGCGCTGCGCAGGACCTGTCTGTGCGTCTGCCGGAGACATGGAGTGAATCTTAGCTGCCGTAGTGTCTATCAGCGGCAGCAACGCCTCAAACGGGATTTGCGTACCTTTAAGCACATCCGCCGCGATGCGGAACATGAGATTGGAATAGTTATTGGCAAACACGCCTGCGATATGCAGTCGTTCGCGGTCATGCTGATTCGCCTCGTAGATATGCCCTGTCAGCGTCTGCGCCAACGAATAGATAGCCGCCACATCGTCTATATTGCGTCCCTCGAAGAAACACGGGATGTTACTCCAATCCTCAATAAGCGCATCCTTGCTGAAACTCTGGAAGAAATATACCACACCGGCATGCGGTTTGTCCGTACCGAATACCTCTATCGGCAGCGTGCCTGAAGTATGCAGATGCAGTGCGCGCGGCGCATTAACCTTATCCACCACCTCTTTCAACGCCTTATCAGCTACCGTATAGATGTATACATCTGCCGCCGGCAAGTCGCTCAAATCCCAAGAGGAATGGAGCACCGAATTGATATGTCTATGTTCAAACGCGTACTGCAGGTTCGTTCCCACATTCCCCGCGCCGATAATAACGATTTTCATTGAATTTTCAATTTGCGGTGCAAAAGTACTGCTTTTTCTGCACATATACAAATATTTTGACAAAAATTCCCGTTTTCTTGCATATTTCAAAAAAAAGCAGTAATTTTGCGGGCAAAATTTGAATTTTATGAACGTAAAAGAACGAATTGCCGCGTTACGCGGATTGATGCAAGCGAACGGACTGGCGGCATACGTAGTGCCGGGTAACGATCCGCACGCCAGTGAATATATGGCATCGCATTGGTGCGAGATGCAATGGATAAGCGGTTTTAACGGCGAGAGCGGAACAGTTGTCGTGACGCTTGACAAAGCGCTGCTTTGGACCGACAGCCGTTATTACCTACAGGCTGGCATCGAACTCAAAGGCTCCGGAATCGAACTGATGCGCGAGAGTGATGTGGATTGTCCGAGTGTTATTGACTGGCTCGCGGACAACGTACAAGGCATTGTGGGTGTTAATCCCGAGATGTTCAGTGTCAACGACTTCGCGGACTGGAATGGCAAAGCCGAACTCAAATCCATCGACCTCATCAAGCCGATTTGGACGGAAGGGCGACCGGCTATTCCGCAGGATAAGTTATATCCCTACAGTGCGGACTTTGCGGGAGAGACCGTTGAATCGAAACTCAAACGCATGCGTGAACTGCTGGAAAAAAAGAAAGCCGACGCACAGATTATCAGCGCGTTGGATGAGATAGCATGGTTGCTGAACATCCGTGGTAATGACGTTGAATTCAATCCTGTGGTCATCTCGTACGTTGTGCTGGAAGCTGATAAATGCACGCTGTTCATTGGTGCCGCGAAGATCGACTCGCCGGCACAGAACTATCTGGATTTCAATAATATCGACGTTCTGCCGTACGAGGCAGTATTTGACTATATACGTGGTCTGAAAGGTACGGTTCTCTTTGACGGCGCACGGGTTAACGAGGCGCTGTATGAAGCGATTCCGGCGGACTGCAAAAAAATCAATACGAAGTCCCCTATCCTCATCGACAAGGCGCATAAGAATGCCATCGAACTGGAGGGAGAACGGATTGCCATGCGGCAAGACAGCGTGGCACTCACGCGCTTCTTCAAATGGCTCGAAGAGGACGCCTTTGCCAATGGTAAGACGCAGACCGAATGGGATTTGATGGAGAAACTGCATGAGTTCCGAACGATGGGAGAGAACTTCATCGAGGAGTCGTTCGGCACTATTGCCGGCTATCTCGGAAACGGCGCCATCGTCCATTATGCCGCTACGGCGGATAACTGCGCGGTTGTCAAACCCGAAGGCATGTTACTGCTCGACAGCGGAGGTCAGTATCTGGACGGCACGACAGACATCACCCGTACGGTCTGGCTGGGAGGCGACATCCCGCAGCAGGCTAAACTCGACTATACCTACGTGCTCAAAGGCCATATCGCTCTGCAGACTGCGCGTTTCCCGCGTGGCACACGCGGCAACCAACTCGATGCACTTGCCAAGCAATACATGTGGGCAGCAGGTATCACGTTCGGTCATGGCACGGGACACGGCGTAGGGCATTTCCTCGGCTGTCACGAAGGACCGCAGAACGTCCGCACGGACAATAACCCTACGGCACTTGAAGTGGGACATGTCATCTCCGATGAGCCGGGAATCTACCGTACCGGCCAATGGGGTATCCGCACGGAGAATCTCATTACCGTCATTCCTGCTCCGCAGACCAAAGCCACGACCACTGAAGACGAATGGCTGACTTTTGAGACACTGACCCTCTGTTTCTACGATACTTCGCTCATCGAGTGGAGTCTCATGACACCCGCAGAGATTGAATGGCTCAATGCTTACCATGCACGTGTATACAAAGAAACAGCCCCGCTGCTGAATGCAGACGAGGCTGAGTTCCTGGCACGCAAGTGCAAAGCGTTATAGCAGTTCTACAGAGCGGTTGACGAACTTGGCGAGTGCTTCGCCTTTCAACTGACCGCTTGCCAATAGAGCGATGTCGATGAGTTGTTTGAGACGCTCATCTTCGCCTTCCAACTTATAAATGGTCTTGATAATAGTCTCGTTTTTAGGCTCTTCCGAACCATTCTCCCCTCCTTTTAGGGAGGGGTCGGGGGTAGGCTTCTCTTGCACTTCTTCACTCGTCTCTTTGGCTACGAGTTCCTGAATAAGCGGATGGTTGGTATTGAGCACGAGATTGTACGAATCCGGCATCTGTCCGTAGAATGACATTCCCTGCTGGTGCGCGGACATCTCTTTCATACGGCGCATGAACTCGTTTTGGGTCAGGAATACCGGCAGTGCGTCTGCAGCCGCAGCCTCGCATGTGACATAGTATTTTAACTTATCCGCGTCGCTCGGTAACAAGGCCTCGAAAGCTTTGCGCAGACCTTCTTTCTGCTCGTCGGTATAGGTATCTTTCGCCGCGTCCTCTTTCTTGATGAGATTCTCGATGATATCGCTGTCTATACGTACGAAACGCAGTTTCTCGTTTTTCTGCTCGGCTTGCGACATGATGTGCACATCCAGTTCTCCGTCCATCAGCAGCACGTCATACCCTTTCGCTTTCGCGCGCTCAATATAGGTGTAGTGTGCATCCGCATCATTGGTATAAAGGAGCACCATGTTACCGTCTTTGTCCACTTGGTTCTCACGCACTTGGTCTTTGTATTCGTCCAGCGTTGCATACTTACCGTCGAGGTTCTTGTATAGTGCGAAGCCCGTCGCTTTCTCGTAGAACTTCTCATCCGTCAGCATACCGAATTGGATGAACATCTTGATGTCGTCCCATTTCTTGGCAAACTCGTCCTTGTCGGCTTTGTAGAGTTCCGCCAGTTTGTCGGCTACTTTCTTGGTGATGTATCCGCTGATTTTCTTGACGTTGTTATCGGACTGCAGATACGAACGGCTGACGTTAAGCGGGATGTCCGGACTGTCAATCACGCCGTGCAGCAGCGTCAGGTACTCCGGCACAATGTGGGTCACTTCGTCGGTCACGTAAACTTGATTGCAATAGAGCTGAATCTTATTGCGGTGAACGTCTAAGTTCGTCTTTATCTTTGGGAAGTACAGAATACCCGTCAGGTTGAACGGATAGTCCACATTCAAGTGAATATGGAATAGCGGCTCGTCCATCTGCATAGGATACAACTCGTGATAGAACTTGTCGTAGTCTTCGTCCTTCAGATCTGCCGGTTTGCGTGTCCATGCCGGATTGATATCATTGATGATATTCTCTTCATCCAGTTCCACTTGCTTGCCGTCTTTCCACTCTTTCTTCTTGCCGAATGCTATCTCAACGGGCAGGAACTTGCAGTATTTTTTCAGCAGACCTTCTATGGTTGCTTCCTCAAGATACTGCGGGAACTCATCGTCTATATGCAGCACGATGTCCGTTCCGCGCTCGGCTTTGATGGTATCCTCCATCGTATATTCGGGATTACCCTCGCAACTCCAGTGAACAGCCTTGGCATCTTCCTTGTAAGAAAGACTGAAGATCTCCACTTTCTTGCTAACCATGAAGGCCGAGTAGAAACCGAGACCGAAATGACCGATGATGGCTTCCGCTTTGTCCTTGTATTGATTGAGGAACTCCTCTGCACCGCTGAAGGCTATCTGGTTGATGAACTTGTCCACCTCTTCTGCGGTCATGCCTATACCATGGTCGGAGACGGTCAGTGTCTTTTTCTTTTTGTCAATAGTAACGCGGACGCGTGTATCACCCAAATCGCCCTTCACTTCACCTACGGAAGAGAGCGTCTTCAGTTTGGATGTGGCATCAACGGCATTGGAAATCAACTCACGAAGAAATATCTCGTGGTCGGAATACAAAAACTTCTTGATGACGGGGAAGATATTATCTGATGTTACCCCAATATTACCTTTACTCATATAATAACGTTTTAACAATTTAACAATTTAACACTTTAACGTTTACAATCTTCGTGCCAACGAGAAAAGACTGCCAAAATGGCAGAAAAAAGGATTAGAACGGGTAGCCGATGCCGAAGTTAAGGCGGAGAGCGTCAAGGACGGAAGGCATATTGAAATAGGTATCAATCGGCTGCGAGGGATCAGGATTGCCTTCTTTGTCATAACGGTAGGTCTGGTAGGGAGCATGGATGCCGATACCGAGATCAAAACGCACGACGAGTCCATCGAGGTCGATGTCATAGTCCGTCATCTCGTTCGCTATCTCTACACCTTTCTCCAACGCTTTCGTCCGCCAAGAAGGCACGCAAAGCACGGTTGTTACCGTTATCAGCAGTAGCAACACGACACCCGACAGCACACCCACCAACGCAAGCGGAATTTTCCATATGAGGCTGCGCCTACTCACTTCGTTTTCGAGTGCACAAAATTACTGCTTTTTTTTGAATTGTGCAAATGTTTTCCGAAAAACACGTCATATATTTGCATATTTGGATTATTTGTTGTACCTTTGCAGTCTCAAAAAAATACATCAATCGGATTTTATGGACTACGACAATCCCTTTTTTGAAGATGAACCGGAGTATTACCATGATGCTTACGGTGATACGGAAACAATGGAGCAGAAGGTAGGGCAACCTCTCTCTCTTTCGGAAATCAAAGAGTTTATGAACGGACGTTCGCATGTGACGTACGACATGGATGAAATGGAATTGCTCCTTGACGAAAGAAACGGACTGTACTATACTGAACAAATTTCTGTTGCTTCTGCCGAATTGCTCATCAACCACTGCATCGTTGAGCAATGTATGGAACATAGGGGAAAGGTAGATTGGGAACGGGTTACTGATAAGTACGACTATAGACTCATCGATAAAATTGAGAGGTTATACACATCTCCATTAACGTGGGTCTATCCCGCCGAAAAAATTGGGCACAACGGACTTGTGTGGGGATTGATGGCGGCTCCTGAAACTTGCGAAGAAAGATTGTTTTTGTCAAACCATGAGTTCTTCAAAAATCTTAGAGAACTCGCTATAAGATGGTTTGCAATAAATCTCCCAACAAAAAAAGATATCCGTGGAACAGAGGGTGAATACTATTATATCCCCAATGACATAATTCTATGGGATAGGCTGTGCTCATCTGCACATGCCTTTGATTCCAGAGGGCCAATTTTTAACCCGCTTACGCTACAAAAGAACATTGAACTCATTGCCGAAAACATAGGAAGTGGACGTGCCGCACAAATAGTACGACTTCTCCGCGAGGATTGGCCGGATATCAAGGCTCTAAAACTCTTTGGACTCAAAGAACTAACTACCGAGCAGATTGAAGAATTTGAGCAATGCCTCTTTGCCGGAATGGACAGAAACCTCCGAAAATGGGAAGACAAAGCGCCTGTGTCTGCCTCACTCGAAGACATCTTTAATTTACGGTTTAGAAGAACGGACGAATTCCACCGTTTTCTGAAATTCCTCGAACAAGAGAAAAAGGACGCTTCTGATGCCGACTGGGCAAGATATGCCTTGGCTATCTACGAGGCAGATGTCTTTATCCATAGACCCGCCGGATTCAAAAAATGGCTACCGATCTTCTGTGAGCTTTTCGGGAGAAAGGTTGACTATCAAGACCCAAATAAACTCAAAAGAACGAACTGCAAAAGGGATATTTCGGCATTCCTTCCATAGACTTTTTGTCCGCTCATTGTCCGCTTTGATGTCCGCTCTGCAATAACCGAAAATTCTTAATTTTTCTTTACAAGCCGCTGATGTTCAGTGGCTTATTTTTGTGTGCAGATATTACTTCAATGTCCGCTTTTTTGTCATGTCACGCAAACGCAATACTTTTGCATCGGATTTCCGGGAGCATGGACGTGCGTCCAAAACCGTCCTCGATGCTCTCACGCGCGTAGAATAATAAAAAAAAAATAAATTATTTAATTATTTATTATTTATGAATTTTAATGATTTATGGTTATTGTTAGAACCAGGAAACGAGTATGCCGGTGTCAGAAAAGCCTGCGAAAAAATGTGGGAAGCGATGCCTGAAAAACGCCAACAACTCGTCTACCGAACCATTGCCGAGAAGAAAAGCATGGGAGAGTTCGTGGACTTCAACCCTTATTACGCCATTCAAAAAAACGCCAACCCGCAGCCTAAGTTCCTCAACGGATGGGAACAGGACGAAATGCACGAATTGCACATCCCGCTCGTTATTGTGCGGTTCAACAGACGATGTTTCTGCTGCACTCGCGAAACGATGGAAGCGCATGAACTTCAGTTTGTTAGAGATGTCAAACACCCAAGTGAGTTAGAGTCATGAGCGCATATCCTTTATACGATGTTCCGTACTTGGTGCGGGACCCGAATGACTTCCGAATGTCCGCCAAACGGCATGCAATCGAAGTGTGTAACCAAGCTGTGGTAGATGACTACTTCATTGCCCGTGACAAGGGGCTTACGGCCCGCGAGGCACACAAACAAGTCGCCGAAAAGCACCAAATCACGCCCGAAAGAGTGTACGTCATCATCAAATGGTTCTTCAACCAAGCCCGAAAAAGAAAAAAATACGATTTTTTGATAAGATTTGCATCGTTTGAGGAACACTAAAGTTACTTTGATATTATCTTTGCACCGGATTCCAAAAACGATTTTGACATTATGAGAAAATTAGCGATTATGACAGTCATTATGACTTCGGTAGTGCTGGCGAGTTGTAACGTGACGCGGACGATTACCAACCAGTCGGAGTACTACCAGAAAGGAGACACTTCCGTGGTCATCCAGACCAAAACGGTCGAGACCTACGATGCCTCTAAAAAACTCTGAAATGTCCAATCTCGCTCGAAATCGCATCGAAAGCGCATCGTATGCAAATCGAGGGCAAACCGACATTTCAAACATTTTAACAATTTAACAGTTTAACAATTTAACCTCAACAACTATGGCAAAAATGCAAGTCGGCCCGGCCGGCATTGAAACAATCTCAGGAGCTCTTAAACGCCCAAAAAAGCAAAACGGACACAACCATGGCAACTACCTCGTAGCCATTCACCGGGTTGCTGCAACAACCAACCCCAACTGTCAGAGAGTCTACACTTTCGCACCTGACCGTTACAACCGTTCTACGCCTTACAGCGCAGACGAACTCGCAGCGCAGAACAAGTTCGGCGAGATTGCAGCAGCGGTAGCTGCGCGTCGTAAAGACCTCACGAAGATCGCGACCGACAACGCGAACTTCAAGGCGCAGACAGACGAGCCGAACGGCAAAAAGACCATGCGTTCCTACCTCTGGTCGCTGGAGAAGGCAATCTGGGAACAGAACAATGGCTAACGCCGGTTACAAACAAAGAGCGCGCACGTGTGTGCGCGTTCCTTGTTCTATATAACCTAAGCGGATTAGCCGCCGAAGTTATCGAAACGAATATCCTGATCGTCCACGCCAAGGGAATGGAGGAGATCCAATACCGTTTTGGCCATCATAGGAGGACCGCAGAGGTAGTACTCGACATCCTCGGGGGCATCATGCTGCTTGAGGTAGGTGTCGCCCATAACCGGAGCGATGAAGCCTGCCGTGTACTTGATACCGAGTTGGTCTGCCTTCGGGTCCGGACGATCCAGCGCGAGGTGGAAATGGAAGTTCGGGAACTCCTTCTCCAAAGCGAGGAAATCGTCGAGGAAGAAGACTTCGTCGATAGCACGTGCGCCGTAGAAATAGTGCATCTGACGGTCGCGGCAGTTGCGGGTCTTCAACATGTGCATGATCTGCGCACGCAGCGGCGCCATACCGGCACCACCACCGACCCAGATCATCTCCTTCTTGCTGTCATAAACAGGGCGGAACTCACCGTAAGGACCGCTCATGCGTACCTTATCGCCCGGTTTGAGCGAGAAGATATACGTGGAAGCGATACCGCAGGGCACATCCATGAACTCAGGACCATTCGGGCACTGCTCTTTCGGTTTGAAAGGCGGCGTAGCGATACGCACGGTAAGCGTGATGATATCGCCCTCGTCGGGGTAGTTAGCCATCGAATAAGCACGTACGGTTGCCTGGGTGTTCTTCTGTTTGAGTTTGAACAGACCGAACTTCTGCCAAGCGGGCAGGTAGAGGTCGCCGATGAGGGACTTATCCATGTCGCGGTCGTAGTCGATATCGTACTCAGGGAT
>JAGCFX010000053.1 GCA_017649925.1 Paludibacteraceae bacterium
GCTGATGCTCGCCAATGTAGTACCGTCTTTCTTGATCGTGATAAGTCCCGTGCTGTACTGGCAGGCACCGATGGTGAACTTAATCGGACCATCAACGGGAACAGTTATCGTACCGCCGTAGATTCCATGCTGTTCACCATTGTAGGTGGTACCGGAAACCGATACGCCTGTAGGAAGTGCGCTGCCACTCGGCAAAAGAACCGAATAAGGATTGTCGCGGAACTCAATCTTGAAGTCCGTGAACGAACGCACCACTTTTTCTTTGAACTGAACATACTGCAACGCGGTCTCTACCCCATTATGACGGCAAATATAGATATTGTTTTGCGTTGCACTCAATTCCACCGTCGCAAATCCATATTCGTCCAACTCTTTCGTCGTTCCCACTAATGTCATTGCACTTTTTGCAGGCAGCGGAGTAGCGTCACCCGACCATGTATAAACATCGAGGTTCGCTTTGTTCGTGCCACTACGAGGACCGTACCCCAAACGCAGTTTACCCTCTACGGCAGCTTTTGTGAACGTTGCATAACCGCCGTCGCTCAACTTGATACCATTCAGGCGATTCTTGTCGCCCGTCTGTCCGTCTTTGATAACGCCTTTGTTGTATGAGAGGAAAACACTAGCGTTGTTGTCTGCAGCAACGGTGCTACTATTGGTAGGTGGATTCTCTGTAAAATCCCACAGCAGGTCATTGTCTCCTGCCCATATGGCAACGCTCATTAGAACCGCTGCCACCATTAAGAGAGTGCGTTTCATATTACCAAACATTATAATGAATATTTTCGGGTTTGTATTTGTCTTTCACAGCCGGTTGCTCTGCCGGAACACCCACAGGCACTACGCACAGCGGTATAATATGTACGGGCAAGCCAAGCATCTCTTGCACAAGTTTTGCGCGATTCATATCCGGATGCAAGCCTGTCCACACTGCGCCTAAGCCCATCGCGTGAGCCGCAAGCAACAGATTTTCTGTAGCAGCCGACACATCGTTAATCCAGAAAGCGCCCATTTCGCCTTCTATCGCTTTACTCAAGTCGCCGCAAGGGATGATAGCGCAAGCAGGATGATTGCTGCAGCGGGAGTACGGCAACGCTTCGCCCAGTTTGGCAATAAGCTCGTCGTCAGTTACAACGATAAATGCCCAAGGCTGTTTGTTGATTGCTGACGGTGCAGCCATCGCAGCACGCAGCAGCGTATCAATCTGTTCGGCGCTGATCTTCTCGCCGGTAAACTCACGTACAGAGACACGCGTCATAATGTTTTCAATAGCTTCGTTTTTCATACTTTCTTTAGGTTGGTTGCATGCTACGAGCAATAAAGCGGCAGCAAAGAGGGTGAATACTTTTTTCATGTGAGTAAAAATATATATATTTTCAATTCGGGCGCAAAATTACATAAAAAATCTGACATACGCAAATTATATTTGCATAATTTAAAAAAAAATATTACTTTTGCAGCCGAAAAATGATATAAGAAATGGAAAAAGGCTTTGCATTAGTGACCGGAGCATCGTCCGGTATGGGTGTAGAATTCGCACGCCAGTTGGCGCAACGTGGGTATAAACTACTGATTGTTAGCAATGAAGAAGCCATCAACGATGTGGCAAAAGAGTTAAACGCTACTCCATTAGTAATGGACCTTGGTCGTCAGGGTGCGGCGCGGGAATTATATGAATACACTCAACGCGAGAAGATGGAAATTGAGGTATTGGTCAATAATGCCGGCGTTTATCACGACCGCGATATTCTCGATGATAGTGAAGCCTTCACCGGCCTTATAATGAATCTCCATATGTATACCCCTGCCATGTTGTGTTACTTGTTTGGCAAAGACATGCGAGAGCGGCGTAAAGGTTATATCCTCAATGTCTGCTCAGTGACGGATAAGATGGCAGCGCAGCGTCTGGGAACTTATGGCGGTACAAAAGCTTTCTTGAGTCACTTCACACGTGCACTGCATATCGAGTTGTGCAAGTATGGTGTACATGTGACAAATGTAAGTCCCGGCGCAGTAGATACAGGTCTTTATAACATCAAACCTTGGCTCACAAAAATCGGACTTTGTCTCGGAATTATTGTGTCTCCTAAAACGCTGGTACGCAGAGCATTACGGGCTTTATTCTGGGGCTGCTCAAAAACAATAGTACCCGCCGTTTTCTGGCGAGTACTATGCTTTATCATTCTTCTGCTACCGACGTGCGTATTGCGCCTTATTCGGCGGTTAGGTTGGTTCTAACGGAACACCCCTAACCTATTCAGAAAAATAAGCAGTATAGCCGCAGGAACGAGCCATCGTAATGCGGCTATATATGTCTTTTGCGCCCAACGCTTGATGCCCTTGTCTGCGTCCAACACGCCCTTCTCTCCGTTACGCGGCAAGAACCAGCCTACAAACACTGCCATACCAAGCGCTCCAACCGGCATCATTATACAAGCAGTCACTTCATCTGAGATGTTGAACATCGTGATGGACAGCACATTAAACACCGCAAGAACGACTACCAGCGCGGCAACGATGAGCACGCTTTTCTTGCGATTTAGTTTGCCGTGACTCGCCTCACACACAAATGCCACCGCCACTTCCATCAGCGAGATCGTAGAGGTAATAGCAGCAATGCAAAGGAGCGAGAAGAAAAGCACGCTAAAGAACCACGAGAAGGACATTTGTTCAAAAATAGCCGGTAAAACGACAAACACCAATTGTGGACCTTCAGCAGGGTCCATCCCAAACGCAAAGACTGCGGGGAAGATGATGAGGCCCGCCAAAAGAGCTACCATTGTATCAAGTACAATTACCTCAATCGAAGTCCTCGTAACATTCTGTCCCTTAGGCATATAAGCGCCGTAAGTGATAAGGGCTCCCATACCGATGGAGAGGCTAAAGAAACACTGCCCCATTGCCTCCATAATGACCGTCGGTGTAATCTTCGAGAAGTCCGTTTGGAAGAAGAATCGCATACCGATGTTACTTCCGTCCAACATCAGTACCCTACCCGCCATCAGCACCATCAGCACAAGCAGGAGCGGCATCAATGTTTTGCTCATGCGCTCAATGCCTTTATTGACATCGAACCAAAGAACGGCAGCCGTGAGAAATATAGGAATCAGACTGAACGTAATCATACGCGGTATATCGGCAGACACTTCCGCAAAATGCGAGGAGAGGTCCGACATATTCAGCCCGCTGGGGACGTGCACAAATGCTTCCATCAGATAGTTAAAACACCATCCTGTTACCACGAAATAGAATCCCATAATACAGAACGATGTGAGCATACAGAGCCAACTGAGCCATTGCCAACGATTGTTTCCACTCAATTCTTGGAAAGCACCGTAAGCACTCTTACCGGATCGTTTGCCGATCAGAAACTCGGTCATTACGAGCGGCATACCGAAAAGTAGCACGCACAATAGGTACACAATCAGAAACGCCCCACCGCCGTTTTCGCCGGCTATATAAGGGAATTTCCATATGTTACCCAGGCCGACGGCACTTCCTGCCGCCGCCATAATAAGACCTATTTTCGATGAGAATTTACTCACTCGATCACTCCAGGAAGTAATCTACCGTCGTCACGACGCGCACATGCTTTACCCATGGCTGGTACTCGTCGTTATCCACAGTGAACTGACCTTGACTGGCGCGACGGATAGAGCCCAACGAGCACTGTGCGTCATCAGCGAATTTCTGTGCCACGGCGCGTGCGTTCTGTGTTGCTTCTTCAATCATCAGCGGCTTCAACTCCGGCAGGCCGTTGAACTGATAATCCACGTTCCAATCATTGGCCTCCACGATAATACCCTCTTTGAGCAACTCCGACTCCTTGCCTTGGCTCTTGACCACCAGTTGCACCTTGTCAGTCGAAACAATCAATGACGTGCGCAATGTGTAATGGAACTCCGGACGATGGTCGCTGTAATACGCCCAGTTGTCGTTCACCGTGATCGAGCCTTGACGGATGTCACTCTCCTCAAAACCAAGGTCAAGAATATGCTTCTTGACACGATTGGTCACTTTCTCCAACTGCGCATACAAAGCGGGCAGATCATTGCCTTTCCAACCGTAAGCCAACGGCCAAACGACATAATCTGACTCCACTTCCCGCGTGCTTAGGCCCTTTACGGTCACGGCGCGGTCTTTGGCAGCAAACTTACTAATGCCCAGATAGATAAACATACCTCCGAGGCATAAACCAAGTGCGATCAGCGCACCGGCTAATACATTGTTTTTCATTTCGTTAGAAAATTTACTTATCATGTTTATGCTCATATACAGCCTCCTCTACATTAATGATATAATCGCCCATTTTCTCGAGTTCAAGAATAATATCCATGTAGTTGACACCTACAGAATAGTCGTACTCGTGATCAGTGATGGCTTGCATGTTCTGGTTCTTCAGTTCGTCACGGAAATTATTGATTTCGCTCTCCATGTTCGTCATTTCAAAGAACTCATCTTTGCTTATGCTCACTTTCTCCAGTGCCTCTACCATCTTCGTTTGCGCGACGGTTACGAGGTAAAGCATTTGTTCAACATTCTTGTCTTGCGTTTCCGTATAAGCAATCTTTCCTTCGTGCTTATGCTTGATGAAACGCGAAAGGTTATAGTTAGAATCACCTACCGACTCCAACTCGCTCACAATACGCAGCATCTTATGTACCTCGTGCTTGGATTGGTCGGACAGACGACCGTCAGCCACTTGGTTCAGATATTGAGCAATCTCATACTCCATGCGATCGCAGATACCCTCATATTTCTCAATACGCGAGAAAATCTTCGTGAATTGCGTGGTGTCCTCTTCATAGAAAAGATCGTGCACCATACCGGTCATACGTTGCGCACGGATGGCAAACATATGTACCTCTTTCCATGCCTGAAGAATAGACAACTCGGAGGTGGACATAAGACCGCCGGAGATGAAACGCAACTGGCTGTCCGTATCTTTCTGCTCGGGTTTGGAAGGCAAGATCCATACCACCAGTCTCTCCAGCAGCGGAATAAAGCCGATTAATATACACGTATTCAGTACGTTAAACGTGGTGTGGAAGGTAGCAAGAATAGCATTCAGTTTGTCCGGAGAAACATCTGACGGGATGCCGGGCTTGAACTCTACGCCCCATAACTCACAGACTCCGCCTACAAACCAGCGGAACACACAGAGCACCCAAATCACGCCGAACAGGTTGAATACCAAGTGCGCCATGGCCGCACGTCTCGCCTGCACAGAGGCCGACAAGGCCACGATATTCGATGTAATCGTTGTACCGATGTTCTCGCCCAGCACCAACGAAATACCCATGTCGATTGGCAGCACGTGTGTGGAGCAAAGCGTCATTGTAATGGCCATAATGGCTGCTGAGGACTGCACCGCGAACGTCAATATACCGCCGACCAACAAATACAGGAAATAACTGCCATAACCCCAACTGGAAGTAGCCATAAAGAAATTACGAACCGGCGTCATTTGGTCAAGGTGCATTTCTGTGGCATTGATTTTCAGCGTAGTAAGACCTAATAGCATCAATGACAAACCCATCAGGAAATCGCCTAAGTTCGCATTCTTTTTGGTATAGATCAGTGCCACTGCCAGCACAATAGCTGTATAAACGACCAGACGCAAGTCAAACGAACCGCCACCGAGCACCATAATCCACGCCGTGAACGTCGTACCTATATTGGCACCCATAATGACCGAGATGGCTTGCGCAAGGCTTAGAATACCCGCAGAAACGAAGCTCACCGTCATCACCGTTGTTGCGGTTGAGGACTGGACCGCTGCCGTAATAAACGCACCGGTCAGCACGCCGGAGAAACGGTTGGTAGTCATTGTTCCGAGCACATTGCTCAACTTACTACCCGCCATCTTCTGCAGGCCTTCACTCATCACCTTCATTCCGTACATAAGCATTGCTACGGAACCGATGAGTGTGATAATCTGTAAAACTAATTGCATATGATTGTTTGTTATATTTTCACTAGTGCTTTATTGGCGAATCCGTCAATATACATTTCCAATGGTTTCTCCAGTCTAACGTGACGAACAAACTCCGTCTCTTCAACCGCAGGCAGGGCATCTAGCGCCTTGGCGTCATACAAATCCTCTGCGCGAGACCATGGGTCAATATTCATATAACCCACATTGAACGATGTCATATTTTGGAAGAAGTGAGAGCCTTGCGAAGGTTCAATTCTGAAGTTCTCTAGACCACATTCGGCGATTGCTTTAGCTTCGCTAATGTCACTCCACTGCACAGGAACGCCTAATGTCGGGATTTGTGAGCCCCAACGACCGAAACCAATCAGCAGATACTGTTTTCCATCTTGTCGCATCTTATTATTCCATTGGCGAATCGTTTCCGCCATTTCGCGCGTGCGCATAATATCAAAGGTGTCACGTTTCAGATAAATAATATCGCTTACATCATCTATCTGACCGATGCCCAACGCATTACCGCTGCGCAGGAAAGCGCCTTGCTCGTCTATATTACTCCACTCCACTTTGGCATTCAAACTATCCGCAGAGATTGGCCGAATTTGCAACACATGGAAAATCTGCGGCTCGTGTTCCAGATTGACGGCAAACTCAATCTCCACAGGACATTTGATTTCCTCCTGCGCCATTTCCAGCAACTGCTTTACGATATCTGCCAGCGGGAAGGTATTGAACTTCAACTGCGGCGCAAAGGTCACAATACGCGGGCCATCCGGATAACAGGAATCGACAATGCGCATATTCTCGCGGTCATACGTTGATGCCACCATTTTCAGGCTCTCGAACTGTCCGCATTCGTGAATCGGGAAGCGCTCCAGGTTCACGGCATCGTCAACTGAAGTCTTGAATTTCTCGGGGCTGAGCGACAATGCTAACATCGATTGTTGCGTCTCACGCATGGCCAGATCAACGGTGGACGTCTGCAGCACGTTCTTCGGATATTTCGGACTGAAGCGCAGTACTTGTTCGCCGTCCACCACCACTTTTCCTAAGCCGTAAGCTACCTTCACAATGCCGTCTTCCGGTTTCTCTTTGCCCACCGGGTAGAAATTGACACTCCGCGCTACACCGGAGATAACGGGGAAGTAATAATTGCCTTCCTGCTCACCGCACACTTCTTGCAGCACAATCGCCATTTTCTCCTCGCTCAGCACATTACCCGTTGACGTGATATAACCACGTGAAGCAGCGTAATAAACGCTCGCGTAAACGGATTTGATGGCCTTGCTCAACAATCGCAACTGCTGGTCCTCGTTCTCCGTGTGCGGTATCATGTAAGTGCTGTAAACGCCTGCAAACGGCTGATAATATGAGTCCTCCAGTTTGCTGGACGAACGCACGGCAATCGGTCTGTTGGTCACGCGGATAAAATGACGCAAGGCAGTCCGCAGTTCATTAGGCAAAGCCGCTGCCACGAACTCCGACAATATCTCTTCGTCGCTCGCGTCAGCGTTAATAACATATTGCAGTCCGTTGTCGTGAATGAACCGGTCAAAATACTCCGTTGTCAGCACCATTGTACGTGGCACTAACACACGAATGCCTTCCCAGCGGTCGTAGAGGTCGTTTTTCTGCAGCACATGATTCAGGAACGCCAGTCCTCTACCCTTACCGCCCATCGGTCCGTCACCGCAGCGCGCGAACCAGATCGTGTCGTTATACGTTTCCGGCGAGTATTTGGCCACCACACCCAGTGCCTGATTGATACGGTAGTCGTGAATCAGACGGATGTTCGTTTGGCGGATATTTTCTATATCCGTCTCATCCGCAATCTGTAAGGCACTGACAGGTCGGCCAATAGCGAACAAACCGCGAGCAAAGAGCCATTTACTGAGGTAGTTGTTATCACTCAGTCGTCTAAAGGCCGCCGGCGAGATAGTGGATATAATGCGCTCAAAGCCCTCCAGATCGCTGGCACGGGCAATCTCCTTGCCGGACCGCGGGTCTCTGGCGATAAAGTCACCAAAACCGAACTCGCTCTCTATATACTCACTTACCTCTTGCGTCAGCGTTTTCGATTTCTTGACCACAAACCCTACTTTCAACTGCTTGGCGATAGTCCGCATTGATTCTTGCGAACTCTGCATTAGGAACGGCATCGTCGGGTTATCTTCACGGATAAGTTTACACAAGTCCACACCCGCATCGAGCTTCTCGGAAGCAGAAGGGTCTCCTTTATGCAGCACAAATCCGATATCCGAGATAACGCCGATCATGTTCTTCCCGTAGCGGTTGTAGTACTCCACCGCCTCGTCATAACAAGTGGCCATCAGCACTTTCGGACGCGCACGTTTACGCAGCAACTGCTGTTTCTCGTTCAGTGCGTCCCGAATAGCAATACTATTCTGATGCAACACCAGTTTATACAGCAGCGGCAGGTACGTTGAGTAATACCGCACACTGTCCTCCACCAGCAATATCGCCCGCACACCTTCGTCCAAGATATCGTGCGGCGCATTCATGCGATCCTCTATCAGTTTGATGATCGCAATGATAAGGTCGGTAGAGTTATTCCAGTTGAAGAAATAATCGATGTCGCTCTTGTCGTGTTGTTCGATGCGGTTGTACACCTCTTTGCTGAAGGCGGAGAGCAACACAATCGGGCAATCGGGCAATAACTGTTTCGCCTCGCAGGAAAAGTCGAACACGTCCAACTCGCCCGTACTATACATCGTCAGAATAAGGTCAAACGGCTCTCGGCTCTCAGCCCCGGGCTCTTGACTCTTAATCAGTTGCAGCGCTTCAACGGTTGTCTCGGCGCGTGTGATGGCAGGCGGGTTGGAGAGGTTCAACTCCGCGTATTCTTGCGCTATCTGCACATCAATACGGCCGTCTTCCTCCAACGCAAAACTATCGTAGTTATTGCACACAAGGAGTATTCTCCTTACGCGCTTTGCCATCAACGATGTATAGTTACTATGCTCCATTATACTAACCCTTGTTCTACCATCGCATTTGCGACCTTCATAAAGCCGGCGATATTGGCACCTTTGACGTAATTGATATACCCGTCTTCTTCTGTGCCGTATTTGAGGCAAGCAGCATGGATATCTGCCATAATGCGGCGCAGGCGTTCGTCCACTTCTTCAGCGGTCCATTTGAGACGCATACTGTTCTGCGTCATTTCAAGACCCGAAGTAGCCACACCGCCGGCGTTGGACGCCTTACCCGGGCTATAAAGGATCTTTGCGCCCTGGAAGATAGCAATCGCTTCCGGTGTAGAAGGCATGTTAGCACCTTCCGTCACGCAGAAACAGCCGTTCTTGATCAAGTTCTCTGCGTCTGCTTTCTCTATCTCGTTCTGCGTAGCGCACGGCATAGCAATGTCGCAAGGAATGCGCCAAGGACGCTCGCCTGCGAAATACTTAGCCTGCGGATATTTGGTCACATATTCTTTAATACGTCCGCGACGCACGTTCTTCAATTCAAATACATAAGCCATCTTTTCTTCGTTCAGTCCCTCCTCATCATAGATGAAGCCGTCTGAATCGCTGAGCGTCAGCACTTTGGCACCGAGGCGCATTGCTTTCTGTGCAGCGAACTGCGCTACGTTACCTGCGCCGGAGATACAAACGCGTTTGCCTTCAAAACTCTCTCCGCGAGTGCCTAACATAGCTTGTGCAAAGTAACAAGCACCGTAACCCGTTGCCTCTGGACGCATAAGCGAACCGCCCCACTGCTGACCTTTACCGGTCAAGGTGCCGGTGAACTCGTCACGCAGACGTTTGTATTGACCGAACATAAAACCTATCTCACGGCCACCCACACCGATATCTCCGGCTGGCACATCCGTGTCAGCACCGATGTGGCGCTGCAACTCAGTCATGAAACTCTGGCAGAAGCGCATTACCTCTGCATCTGATTTGCCGCGCGGGGAGAAGTCCGAACCACCTTTGGCTCCACCCATCGGCAGGGTCGTCAGCGCGTTCTTAAATGTCTGCTCGAAAGCGAGGAACTTCATAATTGACAGGTTAACCGACGCATGGAAACGGATACCGCCTTTGTACGGACCGATGGCGCTATTCATCTGCACACGGAAACCGCGGTTGATCTGCACCTCGCCCTGGTCGTCCATCCAGGGTACGCGGAACATGATCACTCGCTCCGGCTCCACAATGCGCTCCATAATCTTTTGTTCACGCAGGTAAGGATAAGCCATTATCATTGGCGCTACGCTCTCTACCACTTCTCTAACTGCTTGGTGAAACTCACTCTCACCCGGGTTTTTTCTAATGAGTTCGGCCATGAAGCCGTCCACCCATACTTGAGTCTGTTTGTCCATATATTTAACAAATTACACCTTTTACGGCAAATTACGCGGCAAAGGTACAAAAAAAGTTTCAAATGCGCAAGCGCGCACATGAAGAAAAATTACTATTTTGTATAAAACAAAAAATATTATCAGAAAAATTTGCACATATCAAAAAAAAGTAGTAACTTTGCACCGAAAATGCAGGCGTGTGCGCTTAACTCGCTGATTATCAAAGATAATTAACATTTACAAACAAAATAAAAAAACAAAATTATGCGTACCTCTTTTAATCGTCTTCGCGCTGTGAAGGACAGCCTTCCCCATGGTAGTATGGATGCAATTGCTGCAGAGCTTGGAATCTCCGGTGATGAAGTAAGAGCATATTTCAATGGAGAAGGCACCGCTGATTATCACTTGGAGCCGGGTTTTGACGGTGGAATCGTTGATTTCAGCAATACTCGCATCTTGGAGGTTGCCCTGCGCAAGGCATGGGAAGCACAAAATGCGCTGTAATCTATTCAGCACATATGCGAAACGGGTAATCGCTCTGACGGTCTTCGTCGGAGCATTACCTTTTTTATTTAGTACGCGCACACACGCGAGTGAGACTGCTGAGTCCACTGCGCAGCAAAACCCTTGGTTAGACGATTATAAAGCGCCGGTGGGTTTCACCTATAATGCCCAAGCCCGACTGCAAACGACCTATATCTGGCGCGGTCTTTATGCCGGAGGATTTAACCTGCAGACCAGCGCTAACGTGGGTTACGGAGGCTTGTATTTCGACATGTGGTGGAATATCGGTACGGCGGACTGGTCCTTCTCTACTTTTCAACCCGAAGTGGACCTGTCGTTGGGTTTCTCGCGATGGGGATTGGACGTGTTTGTCCTCTACGTGCATAATTTTCAGCGCGGTTTCTTTGATCTCAACTATCACGACAGCGGGCGTAATGCCTTGGAGTTAGACGTGCGTTATACCGTCAGCAGCAAACTGCCGCTCAGCATCGTTTGGGCGACCCGTTTCACCAATGCGGATGCTTATATCAATGCGGCCGGCGACACGGTGCGGGCGTATTCCAGTTATCTGGAACTCAGTTATACCCATCATTTCCCGTTCGATATCAGTCTCTACGGCGCTTTCGGTATCACGCCCTGGCGCAGTCTCTACACCGGTTACCAACGCGGTTTTGCGGTGCAGAATATCGACCTCCGGTTGCGCAAAGACTGGTCTGTTCACGAACGCATAGGACTGATGTTACAAGGTCAACTGACCATCAATCCCTCAGCCCTTGCGGCGGACAAGGCAACCGCCGAGTGGCATCCCTTATCGCCTGGCTACCAGGCTATTAACGCAAATATAGCATTAGGAATATATCTCAAATAACAAACAATTGAAATGAAGAATTTTTATCAAATTAATCGTGCCCTTGCGGCTAAGAAAAAAGTATTAGTTCTTGTTGCCGCCGTGATGGCGGTTGTAATGTCTGCGAAAGCAGAAGTGGAGTTCGCTTATGAAGCCGGTGCAGAACTCGTCAGCGCTTATATCTGGCGTGGTATGTACAACGGTGGTCTGAGCCTCCAGCCCGAAGGATTAGTCGGTTTTAACGCTCTGGACGAAGCTATTCAGTTCCGCGGCGGTGTGTGGGCAAGTGTCGGGGCATCGGATTGGAAATTCAAAACGAACGGTATCGAAATCCCCGATGTGTACAACCCGAACACCTATTTTATGCCGGAGATTGATTTTATCGCTTCTCTCTCGGCTTATGGTGCCAGCATTGGTTACAACGCTTATTACTACTGCGACGATGGTAGCACGCACACTTCCGAGTTATGGGTGGGTTATAACTTCAGCCATTTCTTCGGTGATAAAGCCGGCGCTTATATCAATTGGTACACTACTGTTGGTGGCGGCGGTGACGTGGTGCCTGAGACAGACCTCAAGAAGCTCGCCAAGGGTCAATTGGAGCGTCAGGCGTTTTCTACCTATATCGAGTTGGGTTATGACTATACCTTCGAGGACTGGGGTCTCACGCTTGGCGCACAGCTCGGTCTGTCGCCTTGGGAGAGCCCGCTTTACGGCAATGATAAGTTCGCGCTCGTCAATATCGCGCTGAATATCCATAAGGAATGGGAGATTGGTCCGTGTACCTTGGATCTGTTCGCTGTGGGCAGCCTTAACCCGGATGGTATGGTGACGGACAAGACTGACCCGGCTTACAATGTTTTTGTGGACGCTGCCGGTGACGACAAACTCTACAACCAGAAACTTAACGGTTGTATCGGTCTTGGTGTGTGGTTCTAATGAAAGTCAGCAAACAACATATGATCAGTGCGGTGTTAGGTTTAGGCGTGGCTGCACTGCTTATCTGGGGCTTTGAAGGCAAACCCCAAACGACCTATTTTCATAACGAAGGGAAGGTTTTTGGTACATACTATAACATTCGCTATAGCTCAACCGCCAATTTAGAGGATAGTATCAAAGCGGCATTTACGGCTTTTGACAGCAGTCTGAGTATGTTCAACCCCCACTCTGTCCTGTCTGCCATCAATGCCAATCGCGACACGACGACCGATACGGCGTTTGAGACAATGTGGGCGGAAGCAGCGCGCGTGAACGAACTATCTAACGGTGGTTTCGACATCACCGTAGCACCCCTCGTCAACTTCTGGGGCTTTGGTACAAAGTCCAAATCAGCAATCACCAATAACCAATCACAAATAGACTCCCTGCGGGAGTTCGTGGGCTTTGAGAAAGTAAGTCTTGTTAATCACAAAGTGATTAAATACGACCAACGTATTCAACTCGATGCCGGCGCTGTAGCCAAAGGTCAGGCATGTGATATGATTGCGGATGTGCTCCGGCGCAATGGTTGCGAGAACTACCTCGTCGATATAGGCGGAGAAGTGGTGACGCACGGTGTGAACGCCAAAGGCGACAAATGGCATGTGGGCATCACCAAGCCTAATCTCAATAATGAAGGGGCACAGGATGAACTGCAGGATATCCTGGAGGTGAACGACATCTGTATGGCTACCAGCGGTAACTATCGCAATTACTATTATGACGGTGATCAACGGCGCAGTCACACCATCGACCCACGCACAGGCTACCCTGTTCAGCACTCTGTGCTGAGCGCTACGGTGGTCAGCAGCACTTGTATGCGTGCGGACGCGCTTGCCACGGCTTGTATGGTCCTCGGCGCTGACGACGCATTGGCTATGATTGCCCGCGCACAGGACGCCGCCTGTTACCTACTCGTTGCACAAGCCGACAGCCTCATCGTCGTCCAATCGCCCAACTGGGAAAATATGATAAGTCACTAACGACTACATTTTTATATACCTTCTAAGGCACCCTTTGGGGTGCTTTTTTTCGCTTTTTTTCGCTTTTTTTCGCTTTATATTTGCATATTTGGATTTTTTGTTGTACCTTTGCACCCGAAATCTACGCTGGAGGGGATGCGTCTCTTCGTAAAGGGTGGATTTGAACATATTGAAAATAGCGTTTATTGACGCTTTGTGTTTGACAAGTCGGAACTTCGCAACTTTCGGATTAAAAGTCAAAATCAAAGTGAGCAGTAGATGCCTATGGGTGTGACAGAACACCCGCTTTGCTATACATTGCAGAGCGGTTTGTCATATCAGCGTAGGTTTCCTGTTGTTTATTTGACTTTTAAGGCAATGCGAAGGCCTCGACTTGTGGATAAGCAACTCGAGGTCTGCGCTTTTTATTGTACAAACAACTTTAATAATTTATATATCATGGCATTAATAGATGTGATAAAATGTCCCATGGAAGATGACGATTTATGTTTAAAGTTTCCATCAGAGGACTTAAGAATGGGAAGTCAGCTTATTGTTTACCCATCGCAGGTAGCACTTTTTGTAAAAGGAGGACAGATTTTCGACGAGTTTCTGCCAGGAACTTATACTTTACAAACAAGCAACATTCCTTTACTTAATAAGATTATCAATCTACCATTTGGTGGCGAAACGCCTTTTAAAGCAGAAGTATGGTTCATTAATTTGACTTCTAAGTTGGACATGAAGTGGGGAACTCCGACTCCTATTCAATTAGAAGACCCAAAATATAACATAATCATACCTGTTCGAGCTTTTGGTCAGTATGGGTTAAAAGTAAATGATCCACAACTTTTCTTGAAAACACTTATCGGAAATATGCCCTCGTTTTCTGCGGAAAAGGTGGATACATATTTCAAGGGTAAATTACTTTCGCAACTGAGTGTCGCAATCGCAAATAAGATGACTTGCGACGACATCTCCATCCTTGAAATAAATTCTCATTTAATGGATCTGTCGGAATATTGTAACGAATCAATCAACCAGTATTTTAAAAAGTATGGATTGGAGTTACAAGACTTTTCCATTATTTCAATCAACGTCCCACAAGATGACCC
>JAGCFX010000054.1 GCA_017649925.1 Paludibacteraceae bacterium
CCGAGCGGCATGATTATTTCCAACCTGGAGGGCCTAACAGCAATTTCGGTTATTGCATATATGCAGCGCATGAACAAATCTATTCTGCAATAGGCGGTCGTTGGGCTGTGCAGTTTGTTCGTCCTCCGCGTATCAATATTTATGATGGCATGTCATGGAGAGCAATTCATGAATGGCAAATTCAGCCTGTATTGGGGAAATTTATCATTGATGTTTCCAGTTTGGCAATAGACCCGCAAGATGCTGGGCATTTCTTCGCAGCCACTTATGGCACGGGTGTGTTGGAATTCCGTAATTACCAGGCAGTTGAACGCTATGCGCCACATAATAGTACCCTTCGCGAAGCGGTGATTGGTGGCGACAAAGACGTACTTACATTTACCGATGGAGCAATGATGGACGAACAAGGTAATTTATGGGTACTTAATGCCACGACCATCGGACAGGCTATCCATGTAATGAGTCCTAATGGCCAATGGAATGCGCTGAACCCTTATGTCAACGGAGAGAATCTGCATTTTACTACACCAATGGGCATCTGGATTGATAAACGAGATAAGCAGTGTAAATGGATGATTGACCAACGCGGAACAACCGGTTTGGTGCTATTGAATGACGGCGGTACTCCTACATATGGCAACGACGACAGATGTGTCAAACGCAGTACTTTCATGGACCAGAATGGAAACACTATCACCCCGTCTTACTTGCTCTGTTTTGCGCAAGATCAGACTAATCGTATATGGATAGGCACTGATAAGGGCATTCTTACAATTCCTTCGAAGGTTGATTTCTTTACAAGCAACGCTTGTCAACGTATCATTATCCCGCGCAATGATGGTACTGGACTTGGTGATTACTTATTAGCTGATGAGCAAATTAACTGCTTGGCTGTTGATGGAGGCAATCGCATGTGGATTGGTACTGCGAACTCCGGATTGTACCTCATTGAAGACGATACCATTACGGTTGCTCATTTTACGGCAACCAACTCGCTGCTACCATCTAATACTATTCAATCTATTGCCATTTTGCCGACCACCGGCGAAGTGTATGTTGGCACGGACAAAGGTATTGCCTCTTATCGCAGTGATGCGAGCGAACCACAAAGTGATATGAAAGGTGCTTATGTATACCCCAATCCTGTTCGTCCGGATTATGGAGGTTTGATAAGTATAGCCGGATTGATGGATAATACGGTGGTGAATATTATTGATGCTGGCGGTAATCTGGTTTGTAAAACGCGCAGTCATGGAGGAATTGCCGTATGGGATGGAAAATTACCAGATGGCCGTAGAGCAACTCCCGGTGTTTATACGGCGCTATGCAATGCTAATGGCGGTCATGCTACGGTAAAGATTTTGGTCATACGATAATGAAAAGGGATAATTGCTTTGATTTCCTGCGCTTTGCCTTCGCCTTCAATGTTGTATTAGGTCATTTGACGGTGATTGCATGCTATCCGGAACTCATACCTTTTCAAAAAGTATTTAATACCTATTTATCTGTAACCGGTTTCTTTGTTATCTCAGGTTTTCTAATTGCGCAAAGTTACGAGCGAAGTACATTGAAATCCTATTTTATCAAACGTGCGAAACGTTTGTTACCGGCATATTGGTTTGTTATTATTGCTTGTGCGATAGGACTTGTCGGACTTAGTACTCTACCTGTCATAGATTATTATACATCTCCTGATTGGTGGAAATATTTAGGAGCTAATCTTTGTTTTTTAAATTTCTTACAGCCTTCTTTACCTGGCGTTTTCGACAATCCCTTTATCAATGGTACTGCTGTCAATCCTGCACTCTGGACTCTTAAAATTGAAGTGGGATTTTATCTACTTGTTCCGCTATTGATGTTATGGCTGAGGCAAAGCAAACGTCCATGGTCGCTATTACTTTGTATTTATATCTTTGCTGTGATATACCGCACGGGATTAGGTTATTATGGCGGTTACACACATCGTAATATCTATGTATTTCTCGCGCGGCAACTACCTGGATTTATGAGTTATTTTGCAGTAGGAATGACGGGGTATTTGTATAAAGACCAACTACTGCATTACAAAAACTACCTGATTATGCCTGCTTTATTGGTTTTTATTGCAGAGCACATTTTTGATGTTGAAATTCTTTCTCCCTTGGCATGGGGAATAGTCGTCCTTTGGTGTGCGTACTCATTGCCTGTCTTAAACAACTTTGCCAAATATGGAGACATATCTTATGGTATTTACATCTGCCATGGACCAATACTGAAAATTTTATTGTCACTTGGTGTGTTTGCAACTATAGGAATAGGTCTTGCTTCCATCGTATATATTGTTTGTATACTCATCGTCGGTTTACTATCTTGGCATTTGTTGGAAAAAAGAATTCTTAATAGAAAATGAAAAATCATATCCGCAAAATACTTCTTCCTGCTTTTTTGTATCTACTAATCAATGTGTTATTTGTGGATAAATACACCATGCGCATCACGGAGTGGCATTTTCTTTGCGATGCCTTGTATTTGTTTTTCGGTATCGGCTTGATGCTTCTCGTGTTTTGGTTACAAACGTGCAATTGGAAGTTTAAACCTATTGTATGGAGTCTTGGAATAATGTATATCGTTTCTATGATATATATTCAGTTCTGCATTGATCCGATGACCTTACAAGTGGATAGATGGTCCGCCATTCATAATTTCCTTTATAATCTTTTTCATGGTATATATCCATATGCTGCCCAAACTCATTTAGGTGGTTACGGCTCTCCTTTCCCCGTTTGGCAGATTCTGCATATCCCGTTTTACTTCATTGGAAATGTCGGACTGTCGTTTTTCGTGGCATTGGTACTTTTCTTATACGTGCTCGCAAAGTTTGAGTCTCCACGTGTGGCTTTAACCGCTCTCTTATTGATTATTTTTTCGCCGGCTATCAATTATGAGGTGGTCGTTCGGAGCGATTTGTTTACGAATTTTCTTGTAATATGTACTTTGTGTGAGTGGCTTCGACATCAAGAGATTCTGTTGGATAAACACTTGTATCGTTTGGCAATTATAATAGGACTATGCGCTTCCACGCGATTAACGGCTGTAATACCTCTTGCCTATTTGTATGGGTACGCCTTTTTACGTCTGGGATTGAAAAAACAAGCTGCATTTGTTGGGATTGTGTGTCTTACTTTTGCACTAACGTTTCTTCCTTTTATTCTTTGGAATGGCGAACAATTGATTTTCTTTGAATATAATCCGTTTGTGTTGCAAACTCGTCAGGGCAGTCCTTTGGTTCTCGTGCTATTTGCCACCATTGCTATTGTATGGACGATATATAAAAAAGACCGCCTGCAATATTTTTATTTGCAAGCGGGTGGTTTGTTAACTCTATTAGTCTTAATGACCTTCACGTATAATATGATTATATCCGGTGATTATCATCTGTATTCTTCAACGTACGATTTATCATATTTCAACATGGCCCTACCATTTTACGTCTGTGCCATCGCTATGGATACTAACCCTTAATCAGTTTCATAAACTCTTCGCGGGTTTTGGCTTGATTGAAGACACCCGTAAAATCTGACGTGACGGTCATCGCGTGCTGTTTCTGCACACCGCGCATCTGCATGCATAAGTGCTCGGCCTCAATCACCACCATCACACCCAATGGATCAAGAGTATTCTGGATACACTCTTTGATTTGCGTGGTTAACCGTTCTTGTACTTGTAGTCGGCGGGCAAAGACATCAACCACACGCGCAATCTTACTGAGACCTGTGATACGTCCGTTCGGAATATACGCCACATGCACTTTGCCGAAAAATGGCAGCATATGGTGTTCGCAAAGCGAATAGAAATCAATATCTTTGACGACCACCATTTGGCGATAATCCTCTTCAAAGAGAGCGGAACGCAATATCGCCTCAGGGTCTTCGTTATAACCTTTGGTGAGGAACTGCAAAGCTTCGCCCACACGATGCGGCGTCCTCTTCAATCCCTCGCGTTGCGGGTCTTCGCCAATTTGCTTCAGTGTAATCTCCACCGCTTTTTCTATAGCGGTAGTGACCTCCGGATTACTATGAAATGCCTGCAGATCCATTATTGTAACACTTGTATCTTATCCCGCACAATATAGGTATCGCCCATCATCTCGGGGTACTGCTGCACGAAGAATTTCTTGTACTCTTTTGCCTCATCATAGGTGCGGAAATCGCCCAAACGCACTTTCCAGAAAGGCGGCAAGTACTGTACATAAACGGTCTGACTGAGTTTGTCTTTCAGTTTCTCCTCCAAGTTCAGAGCCTCAGCTTTGGCTGTTTGTTGCTGGTTGGACGAATAGATCTGTACACGGTAGCCGTCCATCTCAACAATCTCGTATTTGCCCTTCATTGCAGCGTCCAAAAGCACACTGATAGCGGTGTCTTGAATCACTTCTACACCTTGCATCTCTTCCAGCAAGTTGGCACGCACGGTGTTGGCAATCGTGTCATCAGCCCAAGTATACAGAGAACTGAGCGCAACCAGTAATATTATCCAAATATGTTTCATATGCATTGTAATACAAAATTTATGCCATTAATAACGGAACGAACTACCACCGACGAACTCGCGCAAGAATGAGGTAGGCGGAATCTCACGTTCGGGTACAGGAACGAAGTACTGCAGGAACTTAAGCAGTCTGTGCGCTTCCGTATATTCCTCGCAGAATTTTGGAACCTCTTGCAGTATTGGTTCTGCGTGACGTTTAAGCACCGCAAACTCGAAGATAAGCGCGGAGTTGAACATCACATCTGCCTCTTCTTGGAATGGGTACACCCATTTTTGTTCTCCGCGACTCACGCTCGGACAACGAGCAATAGTCTCTTGTGCCGAGAACCCGCGGTATTTATAGTCCCGCACCACGCGGCGTAACAAACGAATATCGGTAGTCGGAATCCAGTTGTGATTGTCAATATTGATAGTTGTCAACGCAGAAACGAAAATCTTGAAGGTCAAGTCTCTCTCCACATCCGGCAAGACGCACGGATTCAATGCATGCAGTCCTTCAATAACCAATACGGAATCCTTTTGTAGTTTCAGTTTGCGCCCTTTGAACACACGCTCGCCGATTGTGAAATCATACGTCGGCAGTTCCACTTCTTTACCGTCCAACAACGCATGCATTTGCTCGCGGAAGAAAGGCAGGTCAACAGCATGAACCGTCTCAAAATCTAACTCTCCATTCTCATCCTTCGGTGTATCCACGCGATTGACGAAATAATCGTCCATAGAGAGCACTTCCGGTTTGATACCATCAACCAGCAATTGTATCTGCAGACGCTTTGAGAACGTGGTCTTCCCGCTGGACGAAGGACCGCTGATAAACACAATCTTCGGTCGTTTGGCGGCAATAGCATCGGCAATCTGCGCAATCTTTTTCTCGTGTAGTGCCTCCGCCAGTTTAATCATCTCAAATGATTTCTTGTCTTTGCAGGCTATGTTGAAATCGTTGACGTTATTGATGTGCAGTAGTTTATTCCACCGGTTGTATTCCTGGAATATAGAGAACATCTTCTCTTGCGGAATCTCATCCTCAAGAATCGTCGGGTTCTGGCGGTTAGGAATACGCAACAGCAATCCGTCTTTGAACGGCACTACGTCAAACACATTGATATAGCCCGAACTTGGCAGCAGCACATTGGTATAATAATCGATGAAATCGCCCATGCGGAAATAACGGCAGTACGGATTACCGAGCGTCTCGAAGATAGAACTCTCGTTATTAAACCGCTCGGCGAACATCTTGATTACCTCTTTGGTCTGCTTCTCTTCTTCAATGATAGGACGGTTTTCTGCGATAATCAGTTGCATACGCTCTTTAATCGCTTTCACCATATCTTTGGTCATTACCGGCGGCTCTTTCTCTTCTTCAGGGGCCGTTTCTTTGTCTACGTGCCATTGCAACGTGCAGTAATAACCTTTGCTGATCGGGTGCTCCACACGCAAGTCCATCCGCGGGTATAATTCATTCACCGCGCATGCCAATACGATGCCTAGTGTCCGCACATACGCACGCATGCCGCTAGGCGAACTGGCATCCAAAAACTCTATATCTTTCGGTTTATAGAGCCGGAAATCCAGATTCTCCACCTTATAATTCACATGCGCTGCGATAACCGGATACGGCAACTGAAAATCCAGCAGGTCTTTCAGCTCGATAAGCGAAATACCGCGAGGCACCTCATGATACGTGTGGGTGTTCTTGCAATAGATGGTGATGTTTGCGTCCATATCAGCGTTTCGTGTTTAATGAATCTATTTCAATGGCCTGTTTGAGTAATGTCTCCATATCAGCCAAGCGCACTTGGTTGGCGGCATCGGAGATAGCTTGTTCCGGATGCGGATGTGTCTCTATGAAGAGGCCGTCGATGCCAACGGCTAACGCAGCGCGCATTAAGTAAGGCACCATGTTACGGTTTCCGCCGGTCACACCGCTTTGCGCGGATGGTTGTTGTACGGAATGTGTGGCATCGAAGATAATCGGGCAGCCGAACCGCCGCATCTCTACCAAGGACGTCATGTCGACCACTAATCGGCCGTAGCCGAACGATGAACCTCTCTCGGTCAGCCACACACGTCCTTCCCGCGCAGCATTTGGCGCTGCTTGTTCTATCTTCTCTATTGCACCGCCCATGTCCCAAGGAGCCATGAACTGTCCTTTCTTGACGTTCACAATGCGTCCCGTCGCTGCGGCTGCTTGCAATAAGTCCGTCTGACGACTTAGGAAAGCCGGAATCTGAAGCACATCCGCCACTTCTGCTACCGCAGCGCACTGATGACTCTCATGCACATCCGTCAGGATAGGCAGACCGAACTGCGCCTTCACCTCTTGCAGTATCGCCAAGCCCTCGTCCATACCCACGCCGCGCGCCGATGCAGTGGTGCGGTTCGCTTTGTCAAAAGAGGACTTGAAATACAGCGTGATGCCAAGGTCATAACAGAGGCGACGTAAGGTCTCTGCTGTCTGCATAATGCAGTCCCTGTTTTCTATGGCGCACGGTCCGGCAATCAGGAACATAGCTTACTTCTTTTCCGCTTTGGCCTTAGGTGCTGCTTTAGTTTCCGCTTTCGGAGCTGCCTTGGCTTCCGCCTCTGCTTTCTCCGCCGCGTTACGTTGTGCGAGCGCAGAGTCTTCTACACCGCGATAAACACGTGCCCACTGTATCTTAAGCTTACCTTCACCGCCCTTTTCGTTACCCGGCAACCAACTCTCTGCCACGAAGAACATCGGCTCTTTCGGCAGACGATTCGGCAGACGCAGCACTTCCATGTCGTTCACAAACCATGTCAACTCGTTCTTTGTCCAACGGAACGTATAGACGTAGTACATCGAGCGAAGCATACCCGTCAGGTCGGTCATCTGGGTCTTGGCGCCGTTCACCAGACCCAACTGGTGCACTTTGCCGTTGTAGTGATAAAGCGCAATCATCGGACTGCCCGGCTTACCGGTCGTCAGACCGAAGAAGTGGTGACCTGTGCCCTGACTACGTACTTTGGCAACGAACATACCGGACTCTTGGGAGAACGCCTCTTTGGTGTTCATCACGTCTGCGGTATAATCGAATACGTGCTCAATGAAACCTTTCTTCTCGTCCCATGCTACGGCTTTCTTGCTCTCTTCGTGAATCTCGAGATCCATACGACCGTCCGCAAAGAACGTGTTCTTGCCGGCATTGAATGCCTGTAACTCCGTTGTACGAGAGTGACCGTCTTTAGCCGCAGGATTGGCATAACCGAAGCCTGGTTTCCAGTTCTTGGAACTCGACATGTCGTCATCAAAAGCAGGACGGAACAACTCGGCCCAGTCGATACGCTCCTCGCGTTGTTTGAAGAAGAACTTGATATCGTCGGAGTTCGCCAACTCTAGGTAACGTTGCTCTTTCTGATACTCATCCGAGTGTTGCCAACGCTTCGAGTCTGCCCACAGCGCATTACGCTGTTGGAAATCCTCAGTAGCCACTTCCTCTTTCAACTCGTTCAGTTGCTTCAGTTCCGGAGAATTGAGCACCTTCGTGTAGTTGGTGTAGAATGCCGAACGGTAGATCATGTTGAACATGCGTAACTCGCTTGATTTGAGGCGTTCCTTCATGCTGTGAATCTTCTTGAAGTCTTCGCTTTGTTGGAACTTCAGAAAGGCCTGAAAGGTCTCGCTGTCCACAGCCAGCTGGTAGCCTTTCATGCGAACAGTGGAACTCAGACGCTCGAGAGTGTGCATCTTGCGACCCTCTTCGGTGTCTTTGTACTTACGGGTCGCCAACGCATGCTTCGTTTCCTGGAAATCACTGCTGTCAATCAGTTTTTTTAGTTCCAGGTACTCCGCCAACTCCGGCGATTTCTCAATTTGACGCCAACGTCTAACGCGGGCCTGCATCTCTGCCACGGTCTTCTCGAAGGCGTCCGTGGACATCATTTTGCCTGTTAATCTGGACGTGAATAGGTTCATAGTATATGTTTTATTTGTTGTTTTTTTCAATTTGATTTACATTGCTTGACTTGCTCGTATAATTCTTCTAACGAATCAACGAATATCGGTCTGTAGTGTTCGTCGCTCGGGATGAACTGCAGGGATTTCATCAACTCCAACTGCTGTTTCAGTGGCTCATAGAACCCTTTGTAGTTCAGCACGAACGTGGGTTTGTGGTGCTCGCCTACTATCGCACTGCTGGTGGCATCCATCATCTCATCAAGGGTGCCGTAACTGCCCGGCAGACAAACAATCACATCCGCTTCGTCACGCATACGTTGCTTGCGCTCGGACATGCAATTTACCTCAATCAGATAATCGCAGTTTTCCGCCAACCTGCCGGCTGCTTTGATGCGAGGAGGAATAACCCCTATCACATGTGCGCCCGCTGCTTTGGCGGCATCGCTCGTGCGAGACATCAGCCCGCCTGTTGCACCGCCATAGACTAACGTGTTACCCTGTTCGCCTATCCAACGGCCCACTGCGTCACCGAGCATCAAATACTCCTCGGGTATCGCATCTTTCGCACTACAATAAACCGCAATCCGCATTATGCATCAATGTTTGCGTAGGTTGCGTTTTCTTCAATGAACTCGCGACGCGGAGCCACATCGTCACCCATCAGCATAGCAATCGTGCGGTCTGCCTCTGCGGCGTTCTCTATCGTCACTTGCTTCAGCAGACGGCGTGCAGGATCCATCGTCGTCTCCCACAACTGCTCGTCGCTCATCTCACCCAGACCTTTGTAACGCTGCGTCTTGATCGCTTTCTCGTCACCACCGCCGTAGTTCTTGATGAAAGCAGCACGTTGCGCATCGTTCCAGCAGTACTCGCTGTAGTTACCCTTCGAGCACTTATACAGCGGCGCACAAGCGATGTAGAGGTGACCTTGCTCTATTACCTCTTTCATATGACGGAAGAATAGGGTCATAATCAGAGTGGCAATATGCGCACCATCGACATCGGCATCGGCCATGATAATCACTTTATGATAACGGATCTTGCTCAGGTTCAGTGCTTTCGGGTCTTCTTCGGTGCCGAAAGTGATACCCAGAGCGGTGAAGATATTACGCACTTCTTCGCTCTCGAATACCTTATGCTCCATCGCTTTTTCTACGTTCAGAATCTTACCGCGCAGCGGAAGAATAGCTTGGTGAACGCGGTCACGACCCGTCTTGGCAGTACCGCCTGCGGAGTCTCCCTCCACAAGGAACAACTCGCATTCAGTAGCATCTTTCGATACACAGTCTGCCAACTTACCCGGCAGACCACCGCCGCTCAACGGACTCTTTCTCAGCACACTCTGACGGGCATTACGCGCAGCAATACGTGCCTGAGCGGCCAAGATAACCTTCTCAACGATCTTCTTCGCATCGTCTGGGTGCTCTTCGAGGTAGTTCTGAAGCGCCTCGGCTACTGCGCTCGATACCATACCTGCTACTTCCGAGTTGCCCAACTTGGTCTTCGTCTGGCCTTCAAACTGCGGCTCGGCTACCTTCACGCTGATTACAGCCGTCAGACCTTCACGGAAATCGTTCGGGTCGATGGTCGAGTTGCCGTCCTTGTCTTTCAGTTTGGCTTTCTCCAGCATCTTGCTCTCCTCCGCGTATTTCTTCATCACACGCGTCAGGGCTGCACGGAAACCGGCTACGTGAGTACCTCCCTCGATAGTATTGATATTGTTAACGTATGAGTGAACGTTCTCGTTGAAATCGGTGTTGTAGATCATCGCTACCTCAACCGGCGTACCGTATTTGTCGGTGTTCAGATGGATAACCTCGCTAATCAGCGGAGTACGCGTACCGTCGATATAACGAACGAACTCACTCAGACCCTTCTCCGAGTAGAACTCCTCTTTCTTGCAGTTACCTTCTGCGTCGATAACTCGTTTGTCTTTGAGGACAATCTTAATGCCTGCGTTCAGGAAGGCTAACTCGCGCATACGGTTTGCCAGAATCTCCCAGTGGTAAACGGTCTCTGTGAAGATGCTGTCATCCGGCCAGAACTGAACAAACGTACCGGTCTTGCGTTGCTCCCAGTTACCGATTGCTTCAGCTTCTGTGATCGTATGAACCGGTGCTAACGGCTTACCCTTCTCGTAATCTTGGCTGTGAATAGCGCCGTTGCGATAAACCTCCACATGCATCTTCTTCGACAACGCGTTCACGCAGCTCACACCTACACCGTGCAAACCGCCGGACACTTTGTAACTGTCCTTGTTGAACTTACCTCCGGCATGCAGCACCGTCATCACGACCTCAAGAGCCGACTTGTGCTCCTTCGGATGCTCGTCAACTGGAATACCACGACCGTTATCCTGAACTGTGATTGAGTTGTCCTCGTTGATATGAACCGCTATTTCGTTACAGAAACCGGCGAGCGCCTCATCAATCGAGTTGTCCACAACTTCATAAACAAGGTGGTGCAGACCTTTCTGCGATATATCGCCGATATACATCGCAGGGCGTTTACGCACCGCCTCTAAGCCCTCGAGCACTTGAATACTCGAACCATCATACTTTTCTTTTTCTTCCATTGTATTTTAGTATTATTTTATTCCTATTTATTACGCGCATAACAAGCGAACGCGTATGCGCGCATGAAAAACGGTGCAAAGATACAAAAAAAATTTTATCCACGCAAGTTTTTTCTATCTTTTTTTGCAAAAAAATGCAAAAATATTTGCGTATTCCAAAAAAAAGCAGTACTTTTGCACCCGCTTTTCGGAAAGAACCCCTGTTTTTGGGGTCCCCAATGTAAACCAGCGTAGCGTTTGCAGTGAAGCACGGTGCCATCGTATAACGGTTAGTACTCAAGATTTTCATTCTTGCAATAGGGGTTCGATTCCCCTTGGCACTACAAAGACCTTCCTTTAAAACAATCTCCTGAAGGCAATCCTCTCAACGCCTGATGGATACAAAACAAGTTTAAACAAGATGGCAAATCACAAATCATCTTTA
>JAGCFX010000055.1 GCA_017649925.1 Paludibacteraceae bacterium
GAGCTTGATAGCCTCCTCCTTGGCGCGCTCACGCAGTTCTTTGATACGTTTCGCACTTGCACGCTCGATGTTCGTTTGATCAATCAGTTCGTTGATTGCTTGATAATTGTTGCCCTGTGTCAGAGCTAATGCTTTTGATGCCATAACTTTTTTCGTTATTTGTGCCGTCTGCGAGACGGCTTGTTAAAAAATTATGACAAGCGCTTGTCGTTATTTTTGGAGTTCCTGTCGTGTGAGCTCTGCGAACTAAGAAATCCGGTGCAAAAGTACAGGTTTTTTTGACCTCTTTAAAGGTCGTTTTGACTCCAAATATGACCTCTTATGACCTTTTTGACTCCAAATGCATTTTTTGGGGCGATTTTTAACAGAAATACATAAAAAAAACGCCAACCCAAAGGTCAGCGTTTCCTGTTTTTGAAACTATTATCAATTAAATATTGGCATCTGAGCAATTGCATAGAGCGGATAGACATCTACATGCCGTTTCGCACCTTGCGCTTCTTTGTCTAGATAATCAAATTGTCCGAAGTTTTCCAGTGAACTCCGCATCGCATAATCAAGTCCTTTGCTCCGCATGAACGCCCACAGACTCTTCATTCCGCCCTGCCGCTCTGCCTTAATTTCAATCGGAAGGATTGTAGCCTTATACGGCTCCAGATAGTCGATCTCCGCCTGACTGTTTTTCTCCTGTCGCACCCAATAATATAATTCATGACGCAGCGTGTTGGGCATGTTCCGTAAAACCTCCAGACCCGCTATCATCTCGGAGACCTTACCTTTGTTCACCAGGTCCTCTTCGCCTGCCGTCAGAATCTGTTCGGTGAGTTGTTGAATGGAGCCAAGTGACATATTTAGTAACCGCAGCAGAATACCACTATCGAATACTAATATCTTCTGATACGAGGTATCTGCGTCAGCGCCTAAGGGCAGACCGTTAGCGTCCGTACGTGTTACGGGAACCAGCAGCCCTGCCATAATCAGCAAGTTCAGTGTCTCCCGCACTTTCGCGGCTTTCTCAGACGAAGCTTGCGCATAGACGAACTTATTGGTAATCTGCATTGCCGCACTACGCAACACTTGACGTAGCAGCACCGGGTTCACTTTCTTCTTGTATTTGGCAAAGTCATCTTCGTACGACACAATCAATTGGTCTTGCAGTTCCTGACATTGCAAGTAGTCGCCTGTCTCATCCCATTTGCACACCACTTCCGGCAGACCGCCAATCATGATGTAGGTGCGGAACTGCTGAACCAGTTTCTGATGGAATACCTCGTTGAGAGGCTTGGCAGGCGATGCGCTAAGACGCTCCTTTAATAGTCCGTCTTGTCCTGTTGCTGCAAGGAATTCATCAAAACTCATCGGGTACATAAATAATGATTGCATGCGCCCGACACCAAAGGTGGGCAACTCTTCCAGCGCAAACTCTAACAACGAACCGGCAGCTATCACATGCAATTCAGGATAGTCCTCGCGGAAGAAACGCAGACTCAAAATAGCATTCGGGCAGGCTTGTATCTCATCGAAGAAAAGTAGTGTCTTGCCGGGTTGCACTACTTTGCCAGTTAAGTTTGCTATCTGCGATGCAATCACATGGGCATCTAAGTCACCGTTGAAAAGCGCATGGAAGGACTTCTGCTTGTCGAAGTTAATCTCCACAAAACTCTCAAACTGCTCGCCCAGATGTCTCACGGCGAATGTCTTTCCTACCTGACGCGCGCCACGAAGCAGGAGTGTCTTATGCGCACTTCCCTTTGCCCAATTGCGCAATGCGAGGTCTATTTTTCGTTCCTTATACATAGTATAAAATGATTGTTAGAGACCAAATCCAAACATTTATTTTTGTGAATTTAGACCAAATCCAAATATTTATCCTTGTGAATTTAGACTAAATCCAAACTAAAAGCGGGTGCAAAGGTACTACATAAAAATGATATATGCAAATATTTTTTGCAGAAAATGTAGTAATCCAAAGAAAATTGTCCTTACTTCCTATTTCGGTTGATGTTTCTTCCTAAGGCGTAATGGTCCACAGTCCAGCCGAATTCCTCCGATAGCCGCTTACATAGCGCCACGCGCGAATGCGTTTCCACATACGCCTTAAACTCCTCGTCGAATCGTTTGCGTTCCTCGATGTATCGCCGCACATCGGAGTATTTGCCTTCCGGCGGAATGGGTAGGATATCATTCGGGGCGGCAGCTTCTCCTGCCTCCTGACTCCTGTCTCCTGCCTCCTGGTTCTTGACTCCTGACTCCTGATGAATCGTCACGTTGCACTCATGGTACACCGGACCGCTGTTGTTGTTAATGAATAGTGACATGGCAATCGGTGATTATTGGTGCGTTATGGGTTTGAATATAATAATTATTAACAATCTGCGTTCGTGCCGGGGTTGGCCTATTTCTCTCCCTTCCCTTTAGGAAAGGGCCGGGGTTAGGCTCTCCACTTCCCTTTTCCTCTTCGACCTGTTCGTTGGTGCTTCGGCGGATGATGCGCTCGAAATCGCAGTCGGCATCCATCCAGCAATAGCGTATGTCGCCATCGGAATCGTAGTAATAAGTCTGTTCGTCTTTATCCCGCACCAGTTCGTCCCAAGTGCTCATCAGGCATCGGGTTATCGCCTCGCGCCAGTACGGGTCTTGCACTTTGCGCAACCGGTCGATGAGCGGCAAACCCCAACCGCTACGGTTCACCATCTCCCGCGCCTCGAACTGCACCTCTTCCTCGCTGGGAACGGGCATTCCGGACGGCTCGAAAATCATATGTACTGAGCGATTGATCATGATGTGTGGTTTTTATTGTCCGATCTTATTGCCGAACGCGACTGCAAAGATACTACTTTTTTTTGAATTGACCAAATCGAAAAATTTTTCAACAACGTAACTTGCTGATTATCAGCAACGGCTCAATGAATCGTTATAACTGCCTGAAAATGTGCGCGTAACAAAGAAAATGCGCAAAAAACACAAAAAAAGGCAAAAAAATGAAGATTTTTTGCCCTTATTTGAAGCGGCCTCCGAGCCAATTTTCAAAAAATGCCCTTTTTCGTTAAAAAATGAAAAAAGTTTTTCAACAGTTCAAAAAGGGAATGAAATATCAGAACTTAAACAGGTTCATTACATATGCCTTAGTTGCACTTTCCCAATCTGATTCCCATTCAATATATCCTTTGTGTTCTTCACTTGAACGGATATTTAAGACAGGGACAATAATAGGCGTTTCACTCTTCCCGTTTTTCCACGTAGTATATAAATAGCCTTCCATTGGCTCGCTATCTACTGTGATTCGCATACTATCTATTGTGATGTCTTCTACAATAGTTATCTGCTGAATGAGCAATGGAATACGATCTTGTTCTCCTCTCATTACAGCCTCTTTTGCTTTGTCTGCAGTTAAATTATTGCAGGCAGTCAGCCCCAATAAAACAGGGATCAATAAAATAAATAAACGTCTCATAGATATTATTGTTTTAATTAGTCAAATAAAGAAAGCTGTGTGCTCGGTCTATAATCAATAGCGCGAACCCATTTGTATCCATATGCCGATTCTTGTTTTCCCAGAACCACATTATTGATATTTGCGGAAGTTTTGGCGCCCACGGCCGTCGCAGCATCTGCTTGGGAATAAAACTTTTCAACAAATTCTCCGCTCATGCTTAATTGATAGATGGTGTCTTCATCAACATACTTTTCCAATAGTGCCTCTGCATTTTCGTGAACATATTCACAAGTTAAAGTCCGTATATCATCCTCTAAACTCAAATCCGCAAAGTCCAACCATTCATAGTAGAAGAAGTCGCCTTCTTTACAGCCTCCCCATGGGTTATTCTCTACAAAATAAGCGGTATATAGTTCTTTTTCATGTTCGGTCATTAGTTCTTCATGACCGATTTTCTTTTTCATCTCTTCATATTCCGGCCAGATTTTTTGTTTATTGCAAATAAAGATACGATTACATAGTTGACATAACTTGAGTCCTTCATCAGTGCTAACAGTTCCTGTGGCCTTTATATTACAACCGTAGTTGGGATTTGACGATTTGTATAAGTTTATATAGTACGTCTCACGCTCATTAAGTAATTTTACTAATGCGTTTTTATCGTCACTTTCATGCGTTTCGAGAATTTCTAAAGAGGGCTTTCCTTGTTCCTGATATGCAGCCCAGAAGGCACTATTTAATGGCCCGGTGCTCGGCATGAAGTGTTCCCTATCTCTTATTGAAGGGTCACGCCTTGTTTGCCCGATGTAGACTTTGCCATCAGGAAACGTGTATTTATATATACAGCCCTTTTGAATCATATTTAAATCTTAGGATTAGGAGCTTGTTCAAATAGAATAGATGTAGTTGATTGATTAAGACCTTTTAATAATTCTCGATAATTGTCTCGCATAATTTTCCGATTTTTTATCCGAGCAGCTAATATATCGGCTTCTATCTTGAGTTCGTTCTTTTCTTTCTGTCCAAACAAGTTTAAATGTTCTAATCTGAAATTAACATATGCTAACTCATTCTCTTCATGAACTAATTCAAACTCATTGATTTGATAGTAATGCTGAAGATGTCCCCATTCAATATCGCCCTGATGAGCAACAATATCCTTAAGAGCATTGATTTGTTCATTTGTTGACTTACGGATTTCGTCTATCTGCTTTTGAGCATCTTTGGAAGCTTTGCGTGACACACACAAAGCCACAATGATAGCAATAGCCCCAATTATCGGACTTGCAATAGTCGCAATATTTAACCAAATTTCACAACACATCTTATCTTATCGTCTCAATCAATCATTATTCAAACTCATATATGTCATAGAACCTGTCGAAGTAGTCGCAGAGTTTAGCAAGGACACGCGCTTTTTTCTGCTCTCGCTCGTTATTCGGACTGAAGAGAGGCAGCGGTGGCAGACATTGTGTGATAGCTGTTCCTTGCAGTTCCACTTCACCCGTCTGGAAGGCTTTGCGTACGAAAGCAAGCGTTTGTTCGCGCTTCAGGTTCTCGGATGCGATAATCTCATCCAACTGCTGCATCGCTTGCTCCTGCACAAACGCCATCCATTGCTTGCCGATTTCTTTATCCGGCGAATAGCGTTTGACAAAGGCGTCAATGAGGTCGCGTTTGTTACGCAAGGCGGGGCTGGAGCCAATGGCTTTGGAGAGCAGTTCTTCCAATGTCGGACCATCGTACACCTTGTCTTTGCCGTATTTCTTGGCAATCAGTTCGAGGATATAATCGATATTGATCTCCACCTGTTTGATGAGTTCAATCTCAAAGGTCAGATCATCGTTGATATCCACCACATCGCCTTCGGTATGATGGCGGTATTTCTCATTCAAATCGAGGTAAACGGACTTGTAATCTTGCTCTGCAAAATCAGAGATATAGTTCGCTTTGTCTTCTTCAAACCGGTCGAAGGTGTTGAGCAGGTTGACCATCCTCAGATACGAGCCAAAGAGCCGGATAAACTCTTTCTCTTTTTCTTCTCCTACCAGCGGCATATTTGCCGGGTCTGGGAAGAGTTGCTTGAGCGCTTCTGCAATCTTGGCAAAACCGATATGCTTCTTGCCGCTTTCATCGGTATAGCCGTTGATATACTGGTCGTACGATTTGAGCAGCACTATATTACATGCGTTCTTATCTCCAAAGAGCGTGATTGCATCGTTGGTTTCCTGCTCCAGATTGCGGAAGCATACGATATTACCGAATTGCTTAATGGTGTTCAGAATACGGTTGGTACGGCTGTATGCCTGCATCAAACCGTGCTGACGCAGGTTCTTATCCACCCAAAGGGTGTTGAGTGTAGTGGCATCGAATCCGGTAAGGAACATGTTGACCACGATAAGCATATCCAGTTCGCGTTTCTTCATCCGGTTGGACACGTCTTTGTAGTAGTTGCCGAACTGGTCGGAAGACGTATCGAAATTGCAACTGAACATCTGGTTGTAATCAGCGATAGCCGCTTCGAGGAAATCGCGTGACGACTGATCTAACTGCGCCGCGCTATCGCTGTTCTCCTCATCAAGGATACCGTTTACTTCCTCGTTCGGACCATAGCTGTAGATAAGGGCTATCTTCAGCCGTTGTTCCTCGGGCAGCGCATCTTGCTGGCGTTGGAACTCGGTGTAGTAGAGTTTGGCGGCATCTATGGAAGCTGTCGCGAATATGGAGTTAAAGCCGGTGACACGTTTATCCTCCAGTTTATAGGAGCGATTGCGGTAGGTCTTTTGGTCAAAATGCTGCAAGATATATTCCACAATGTTGTGGATACGCTCGGGCGCCAGGAGAGCACGCTCACGGTCTATATCTTTTACTTCTTCCTCTTTAATTCCTGGTTTGGTGCCAACGGTTTTTATATACTCCACTTTGAACGGCAGCACGTTTTCATCGGCGATGGCGTTAATGACCGTATAGGTATGCAGCGGCAGTACGGGACGACCTTTTTCGTCGGGTTCGCCACCAAACACTTGTGCGGTAGTAAGCAATTCGCTTTGTGCGTTCTCTGCAAAGATTGGCGTGCCCGTGAAGCCGAAGATATGGTATTTCTTAAAACGCTTCACGATGATCTTGTGCATGTCGCCGAATTGCGAACGGTGGCACTCATCAAAGATGATAACCACATGCCTGTCATAGATGGCGTGCTTCTGCTCAGACTTACAGAACTGGTTTAGTTTCTGTATGGTGGTGATGATGATTCGGTCTTTCTCGTTGCTCAACTGACCGTGTAGCACGGAAGTGGATTTGTTATGACTGACGCAACCTTTCTTGAATTTCTCGTATTCCTTAATGGTCTGATAGTCGAGGTCTTTTCGGTCCACGACAAAGAGCACCTTATCCACATAGTCGAGTTGCGTACATAGTTGCGCGGTCTTGAATGATGTGAGCGTCTTACCGCTACCGGTAGTATGCCAGATGAAGCCACCGGCATTGATAGTGCCGTACGTGCGTTTGTTGGACGAGATAAGTATTTTCTGCAAGATGGCTTCGGTGGCTGCAATCTGATACGGACGCATGACGAGCATCTTCTGGTCTGCCGTGAACACGCAATAACGCGTGAGGATGTTGAGCAAGGTATGCCGCGCAAAGAACGTAGCCGTGAAGTCCGTCAGTTCGCGAATAGGCGTATTCTCGCTATCTGCCCAGAACGAAGTAAACTCAAACGAATCACATGTTTTCGTACCCTCATCATCTATGCGTTGGTCGTTCGGTTTCTTGCGGTTCAGTTCGGTAAAAGCGCCACGGCTTGTAGTGTTGGAATAGTACTTCGTTTCCGTACCGTTAGAGATAACGAATATCTGCACGTAATCGAACAAGCCGTTATCTATACCGAAAGCGTCGCGGTGGTAGCGGTTGATCTGGTTGAACGCTTCTTTGATAGCAACACCTCTGCGTTTGAGTTCAATATGTACCAAAGGCAAACCGTTGACCAAGATAGTCACATCATAGCGGCATTTGCGCTTGCCGTCCTCCGCTTTGTATTGGTGAATAACTTGCAGATGGTTTTCGTGGATATGTTTCTTGTCTATCAGTTTGATGTTCTGGAAAGTCCTATCATCGCGAATCAATATCAGTTGCGATGTCTTGTCGTCTTGCAAAAGGACGGTTTTGTCCTTATAGGACGCACCTTGATTAGCCAGTTTGACACGGAAGAAGCCTTTCCACTCGTTATCGGTAAACTTTATTCCGTTTAGCCGCTCCAGTTGTACGCGCAAGTTCGCTTCCAGTTCAGCACTGGTATGAATGTCCACGTACTCATAGCCCTGCGTTTGCAATTGTGCTATCAGTGCATCTTCCAGTTGCGCTTCGCTCTGGTAAGCAGTACGCTTGGAAGGAGTGTACTCAAATTTCGACACGACGGTCGATTGTGTATTTTCAGCAATCAGTTTCATGGCTTCGGGAATGTTAATAGTTTGTCACGATAATACTCATAACGTTTCTGCTGTGCGATTTGTTCGGCAGGGATACCTTCCTCCATACTCGTTATGAGTTTTTCAAATCGCTCCAAAGTATTTGCAATACGCTGTTGTTCCGCAAGAGGAGGGATAGGAATACTTATCTGTTTTAGCATATTTGCATTGATGTTAGGCACAGAAGACTTGTTATTTGAGAATCTCGCAATCTCCAGTGCGTACTTTAAGAATGATATATTTAATACCTTTTCATCTTTGGGAATGATGACCTTTAAACGAATAATAGGTGTAAATTTACCATTTCTTAATGTGGGATGTCCAATCGTTCCAATTGATGAAAATGTCACGGCTTGTTGCTCAATGACATAGTCTTTGGAAAATCCATATAAAGCGTTTTCCTCTACACCATTTGAATAGATAGGATAGATGTAATCACCTTGAGGTTCTTTGCCTTTTATTGCATCTTTTGGAGTTTCACCACCAGTATATACATCACATACTTCTCCAAGCGTTTTCCATTCCCAATTGCATCCATCGTTGTTGTCAGCAGAATTGCAATCTAAAGTCGGCGTGAGCAGATGGGTACGGTAGTACTCATACTGCTTACGGCGCCCTTGCAGCTCCGCTTGCAGCTCCGCTTGCAGCTCCGCTGCGAGTGCCGAGAATTTGTCGAGGCACTCGACGATTTTTTTCTGGATTTCGAGGGATGGCAGCGGAATTTCGAGTTCGGAGAACTGATATTTTGATAAGCCAAATCGAGTAAGACCTTTAGCTCCCTTCAATATTTGCTTGCGAATAATCGGAGCCTCAAACAAATATCGGATAAACTTTGCAGTAGTCGTGGAAGGATTGTTTAACCTGTAGCGCATAATGTGGTAACTATATACCACGTTGGGTAAATCCTCCATAATCACAGCAGCAAATCCTATCTCGTCTATTGTTTCAGATGACGGGGTAATAAAGATATCATCTTTGAGGACATTACATTGCGTGATTTTTCTTTCAGGAGCAGTAACAACCATTGATGGGACAGAAGCATCTATATATTTATGTCTGCACACATCCATGAAGTTAAGCAACGTAACCTCATCTTCATCGTCACGGCATTTTTTATCAACGCCGGTATTTTCGAGCACCCCTAACTCTCCGAGTGTCTTCCACTCGACGCCATTAGGACAGAAGTCCTTTATCATTTGTTCTATGTGTGTCATAGCGGTTTACATTTAGAGATTAGCGATGATTTCGTCAATTTGCGCACGCAGTTCATTCTCACGCGCAACAATGACCTTTAGTTCGGCATTGAGTTGGTTAATGTCGATGACCTCACGCGTGTCCTCTTGCTCCACATAACTATTTACGGAGATATTATAGCCGTTCTCCGCAATAGCGGTATTGCTAATCAACGAGGTCAGATGTTGTACATCCTCACGCTTGATATAGAGGTCCAAGATATGTTGGATATTCTCTTCCGTCAGTTTGTTCTTGTTGCCCTCGTGTACAAACTCATTCGAGGCATCAATGAACAGCACTTTGTTATCGGTCTTATTCTTGCGAATAACAATGATACAAGTTGCAATACTTACACCGAAGAAAAGGTTTGCCGGCAGTTGGATGACGGCATCCACATAGTTGTTGTCAATGAGATACTGGCGAATCTTTTGTTCTGCACCGCCACGATAGAGAACACCCGGGAACTCTACTATAGCCGCAGCGCCATCCGCAGCCAACCACGAAAGCATGTGCATCGTGAAAGCCAAGTCCGCTTTGCTCTTTGGCGCCAACACACCTGCAGGGGCAAATCGGCGGTCGTTAATCAAAACAGGACTGTCATCACCTTTCCATTTGATAGAATACGGCGGATTGCTGACGATGACATCGAACGGCTGATCATCCCAGTGCTGCGGTTCAAGCAATGTATCGCCCAAAGCAATGCTGAAGTGGTTATAGTTGATGTCGTGCAAGAACATGTTAATACGGCAGAGGTTATAGGTCGTTTGGTTAATCTCCTGACCGAAGAAGCCTTGCTGCACATTCTCTTTACCGATGACTTTGGCAACTTGCATCAGCAACGAGCCCGAACCACACGCAGGGTCATACACTTTGCGAACTTTCTTCTTGTTATGGGTTGCGATACGGGCGAGCAATTCGCTCACTTCTTGAGGCGTGAAATATTCACCACCGGACTTACCAGCATTACCCGCGTACATCTTCATAAGGAACTCATACGCGTCACCGAAAGCGTCAATCTTATTGCCTTGCGGGCCTTCCAGATTCATGTCACCTACGGCATCCAGAATACGCACGAGGCGTTCATTTCGCTTGTCCACAGACGAACCCAGTTTGGTAGAATTGACATCGAGGTCATCGAACAGACCGCGCATATCATCTTCACTGGCAGTACCGATTGCGGATGCTTCGATGGACTTAAAAGCAGCTGCCAAAGTCATGTTCAGTTGATCATCATGGCGTGCACGCTTACGAACATTGCAGAAGAGTTGCGAGGGAAGGATAAAGAAGCCCTTTTCCGCTACGATGCTTTCGCGTGCGGATTCGGCTTGTGCATCATCAAACGCAGCATAGTCAAAGTTCGGATAACCGGCTTTGCTTTGCTCGTTATTGATGTAATTGGTGATGTTCTCGGAGATGTAACGATAGAACAACATACCAAGCACGTACTGCTTGAAGTCCCATCCATCTACAGAACCGCGTAACTCGTTCGCGATAGCCCAAATACTCTTGAACAACTCTTGTTTTTGTTGCGTTGATGTTGCCATAATGTCCATGTCAGTGATTGCTGCGACTGACTCGCATTGTTGATTATTTTTCATTTTTTGCTTTGGACTCGGGGATGGTTTGTTTCCGAAATCCGCTGCAAAAGTACTGCCTTTATTTTAGGGTGCCAAAAATGAGATTGAGACTCTCAAGAAATCTCAATTAGTTCAAATCTTTCTCGTATCATATCCCCCCATTTAGTGACTTCCTTGTCACTTATTTTTGCTTCGTAATCGTACTTTAAATTCCTACTGTCAACTTTCTCTCCAGTTTCTTGTTCTACCCATGCGATGACTCGATCTAAATCATGATCATCTAAATTGCCATCTAATGCTAATGCCTTCAATAAATGCTTCAGTTCTGAAGTTTTAAGATGACCGTTTGCAACGAGAATCTTCTTGCACAATATATCGATGATGACCTGTTCTTGTTGAGGAGTTAATCCTTTTAACGGACTTTTAACACGTTCGTCAGAAGGTATTTTGCGTCTTTCTTTCTTTTCCGTTTCTTGCATCTCCTGTATCGCCTCTTTTATCTCCGCTTTTCGCTGTTCAGCCTCTTCATCGGTGGTCCAGTGAGCAAAAATTGTATTCACAACAATAGCAACCAGCAGCGATATTCCTGCAACCCACCAGAACCAATTGCCCGGTTTCAGAAATAAAACAACCAACCCGACAAGAATAATGCTTTTTATGCACCAATCAGAAATCTTGTGTATTCTATCTATTTGCTCCTGGGTTAGTTTCATATCCCTACAAATTCTCGTTTATTTCTTTCTATACACTTCATCCAAAGTCTTGCCGTCTGCATCTTTCCATCTTGTCCAACCATTGGAATTACCGCCAACAACAATTGCTGCGGCTGCAGAAGGAGAAGGGAACGTATAATCCGCTTTCAGTATAGTCTTGTCTTTTGATTGCGTGCAATTAGCCTCAATAAACGCTCTGCGTTTTTCTGCTAATTGAGGGCTGAGTGACTCGCACTCTCCACTACGCAATTCGCTACCAGCTAATACAACAAACTCTTCCGTCTCTTTAACAAAATATCCTTTCCCATTACTGCCACCACGTGTGCAGAAGAATAAATGTCTCTCTGGTTGAGCCTGGTCCTTTTTTGACTTGCGTTTGGGTTTCGGTGCTTTGCCTTGGAATACTTCAATCTCTGCATCATCTATGAGCAATTGCACATCATAGAAAATCTCAAGCGCTTCTTCCGGTTTGACATTGAAGAACTCACGGTTATTGCGAATACGGAGATTAGTAAAGCGCTCGATATAGCGATGAACCAGTTTCTCTGCTTCGGCATATTTGACCGTACACATCGTTGCATAAATTTGAAACGGCAGAGGCACAGCAGTATTGTCCAATTCTTTGGAACGAACATCCACAGGACGACTGCTTTTGCCAATCTTCACCCAATTCTCTCTAAATGCCGGGTTGGTCAGGATATAAACATATCCCTTTTCTTCGTTTTTCATATCTTCGTTTTGTTTCGTTCAGCTTTGCACGCTTCAGCCTGCAAAGGTACACAAATTTTCCGACATATGCAAAAAAAATTGTTATTTTTAACAATTTGGCACAAAAAAAGCCAGCTTTTGCCGGCTTTTCCATCTCTTCGTTTTGTCTATTGTCGTTTTGTTTTGTCTTGTCTATTGTCGTTTTGTCTTGTCTATTGTCGTTTTGTTCTTCAATGTATTTTACCACGTTTTACTTGTTCCCTACTTGTTCCCTACTTGTTCCCTTCCGCTCATTTTTCATCCCCAGTAGAGTAGGTTCCTTCCTTCCTTCATATTTTACTTGTTCCCTACTTGTTCCTTTTCGTGTATCAAAAGGAACAACCTCCCCTCTCTTCGTTTTGTCTATTTAACCAGTTGTCCGGTGATGTTGTAGGTGTTCTCTCCTCGGATGATGAAGAGTTTGCCGTCCTCAATGAGTTTGCTGGCCGCAGGTTCGGCATAGACGTTGTCTATGGCGGTTCCTGTGCTGATTCTAACCTCAATATATCCGACATTAGGAACGGCATCGAAATAGACGTAACCTCCGGCTAGTTTGGACGCTAACTTTACTCCTCTAAGGAGAACCTCCACATCAGTCCATCCGTTATCGGGCACGCGCAGCGAAAGCGGGAACTGGTAATCGCACACATCATCGGCAATAGAGTGGGTCAGCGAATAGGTGCGGCTGGTAGCATCGCTGGCTATTTCCTCAAACGTACAAGCCTTGCGCTCCTTGATATACATGGCCACATCGCATAGCGGAGCCACCCATACATCCTCGTCACGTTCGTTGGCCCATTCCAAGGCCTCCTCGATAGCATACAGATCAGTTGGCGAAATAGTGACATCGCCATTATTAATCTCGCCGGTAAAGCCCCATGTAGTAAAGGCAATCCAGCCACCTCTGCCGATATTAGTTTGCATCTGATAGACAAAATCAGAGTAGGAATGTATGTTGCCCATCGAACCGGTCACCATAGCCGGAACTTTGCTCCAATCGGACGGGCCATCTTTCCCCATATAGTCGTTCATACCTTGCCACGAACCATCGCATATGCGGCCGGCAATATAGTTCTGCATCACCGCTGTTGAGTTAGGCACATTGCAATTAGGATAGGCCACGGTAAGGCACGGATGGCCGATATACAGTTCGATACTATCTTTCGAGGCAGCTTCCTCACCATTCATGTTCTGCCCATGCGTGATACTGTGACTACCTACCTCGTGGCCCTTGTCCGCCAACGCCTTGAACGCCTCCCAATCGGGATGCCAGTTGACAACGGGGTAGAACGAAGCCCGATAGCCGTATTGCTCGAACAGAGGAGCAGCATGGGTGAAGTGACTCGGTGCGCCATCGTCAAAAGTGAAACTGACGGCACTCTCGCGGAAACCGGACCAAGTGCCGATTTCTTGAGCATTGAGCATGGCTACGCAGCAGAGGGTTGCTGCAAGGAAGAAGAATTTTTTCATATTTTCGTTTTGTTTCGTTCAGCTTTGCACGCTTCAGCCTGCAAAGGTACTATATTTTTTCCCGAAATGCAAGTTTTTGCGCATTTTTTTGTTTATCTCTTCGTTTTGTTTTTCAATGTATTTTACCACGTTTTACTTGTTCCCTACTTGTTCCCTACTTGTTCCCTTCCGCTCATTTTTCATCCCCAGTAGAGTAGGTTCCTTCCTTCATATTTTACTTGTTCCCTACTTGTTCCTTTTTGCACTTCAAAAGGAACAACCTCCCACCTGGCATACCATCTTCTCTCATCTGTTATTTCCTACCTTTTCTCTCTCCCGTCTACTCTCTCTTGGCTTGTTCCTTTTCGCATTTCAAAAGGAACAACCTCTCCATCATTTTCCTCCATTCATCAATCTTTTGTATAGCTCAAGACCTTTGGCCGTCAGTCGATATGTTTGCTCGGGTAGATTTGGGAAGCCAGGATAGGACATTGTTACATAACCTTCCGCCATAGAAGGTTTGAGATAATTGTAAATGAACGTCCTTCTACTTTGTTGTCTCAATCCCAAGTCTGCCACAATTTTCCGACGTGGCAAAGATGAGTGTCCGATAACTTGTACCATCTTTCGCACACGCAAATCGACATCCGTTCTAACAAATGGACGATCAATGCTTTCTTTGTCATTAACCAACCCTGCTGCCGTGAGGTCTAAACGCACATGACATGATTGCAACCCTTCCTCGTCATCAGGATAGTCGCTGCTTCGGAACACTTGATGCCCTACTTTCTGCAGGGCGGCCATAATCTCCGGAACAAATCTCTTGTTCTCTTTATTTTCTACTATAAATATCTTCATGTCTGTTTGTTTGTGCTCTCTCCTATCTAGCTTGTTCCTTTTCGCACTTCAAAAGGAACAAGTCCCATATCTTCGTTTTGTTTATTTGCGGTTACTAATAGCGCGAAGACTCATAGTTCACGGAGTAGTCTTCGTTGATGGTAAAAGTATGCGTCATTCCCTCCGCGAAAAAGACACTTTCAGCGTAAATGGTTTCATCCGTTACCTGTTCCATATCCCGCATCCGGATATACACCTTCACATCTTCGTTGAAGATGTCCTGGGTGTCATAATTCATAATATCCTGCGGCTCAGACGAGGAATGGGCGGGCACGTTGAACTGCAGATGACGGGTTGTCTTATCTTCCACACTTACCATGACATCCCATCGGCAATTGTTGACCACGATGATGACAGCATGATAGCCGGAAAGGCCGACCTGCGGCGTTTTCTTCTCGCATCCCGTGAGCAAGGTCATCGCCCATGCCACCATCGCCAATATAAGGCATACTTTCTTCATATCTTCGTTTTGTTTCGTTCAGCTTTGCACGCTTCAGCCTGCATCGTCGGAAGCGGCAATCCATGATTAAGTTACTCCGTAACAAATGTAATGGTTGCGCTCCCTCCTCTTCCCAAAAATTAAAATTTCCGGGAGCCCTACAAACAATTTTGCGCTGCAAAATTACTGCTTTTTTTCCACATATGCAAATTTATTTGCAATTTCTCCTTCTTTTCTTCTTGCTCTCCTCACTCTTGGCTTGTATCTTTTTTTGTCCCAATCTCTTGCACACGTCAATTATTTTTCGTATCTTTGCAGCCGGAATTAAACCAACATCATACCATTATGGCTATTAAAACTACTGAACTGATTCGTACCTCGCAGAGTTGGGATGGCGCAATCCTACCGGATTTTCCGCAAGGGAAGCCGGAACTACGAGTTATTCGTCTGGACTTTCCCGTCGGAGCCAAGACCGGCTGGCACCATCATACCGTTGTGAACTACGGCATCGTACAGCAAGGCGAGCTGACTATCGTCTGTCAAGATGGCAAGGAGAAGACATTCCGCGAAGGAGAAGCTCTGGTCGAGGTTATCGGCACCATCCATCGCGGGGAGAACAGAGGGCGTAAACCGGTCATTCTCAACATGTTCTACTTCTCCTCTCCCGGACAAGAGATAACCATCCAAGATCCGGAACAGGAACGCGAGGAGAAGCAGAGTAGGGCGTTTTGTTTATTTAGCGTTTAATATAGCTCTTGCGGAGAATAGAAGACGGAGCAGTCTTCGTCGATGATAAAGGTATGTTTAAATGGCGGAGGGAGAGGCATGCGCTCGGAGTAGATGTCCCGAGTCGTAACCGCTACCGAATCCCACATCTCGATCGTCACATCCATATAGGCGTAGGTTGGTATTCCAGTGTCAGGATCGGCAATCTCCTGCGGCTCAGACGTCGAATGGGCGGGAACGTTGCTGAACGCCAACAAGTCGTCTTTCTTTTCCACCATCAATGTGACATCATATGGGCAATTGTTCTCCACCACGACGACAGACCTGAGGGGAGAATAACCGACCTGCGGCGTTTTCTTCTCGCATCCCGTGAGCAAGGTCATCGCTATGATGGTTGCCAATATAAGGCATACTTTCTTCATATCTTCGTTTTGTTTTCACTCAATGTGTATTATCTCGCTCGTAGCGCTCGAGATGTTCGTCTCGATCATGCACATCCGTGTTATCTCCGACGAACAGGAGGATGATCCATGTCAGGATGGGAGAGAAAAAGAGTGAAAGCATCACCCATCCCAGCGGATCGCGATGTCTATTCAGAGCCATCCGGTAGGCAATATGTATGCGCAGCAAATACACATATGCCATCCCTAGCAACAGAGCCATAATGATAAACCCATAATCTCCCATATCTTCGTTTTATTTATTTTATTACTTCCCAGTGTCCGCCACGATTGGAGCCGATACGACGGATGATTCCGTCACGCTGGAGATTGTTGGTAAGCGTAATCAGATTCTTTTTGGCTATTCCGATGGTCTCTGCCATACAAGCTGTTGTAACCTTCGGATTTGCCTCTATCATCTCTACGACCATCAAAGCATAACCACTTAACACTATCGTTACATTTTTGGCAACTTTCCCTTTGCTTGTTTTGGTGATGGTTTTGGTGATATTTTTGGTTACGTCACCAAAAGGAGTATAATCGTCTGTATTTGAGCCATTTACTTGTGTTTTGGTTACGTTATTGGTGATGCTATTGGTAACGTTATTGGTGACGTTACCTCTTGGTATCGTGACCAAAACACCGCCGCAATCCGTTTCAAAGACAGGAGCCGGTAAATTGGCAGCGGCAAACTCTTCTTCCACTTTCTCTATACCTCGTCCCCAGTTTTCGATAAAGCCTGCTATATAGAACGCATTGGCGATAAGTTTATTGCGAGCATAGGACGAATGTTCCGCAATTAAAGATTGCAAGTTGTACCCATCCGGCAAAACACCATCATTCCAAAGTCTGATTTTGTCATCATAGACCTTCATCTGGGTATGCACTCCGCGGTAGTCACGGTGAACAATGGCATTATATAACAATTCACGCAAGGCATTCTCCGGTATCTCTAATTCTTCCACACGTTGCATACCTTCGTAATGCACAGGCGAATAGAGGTATTTGCCGCGCAAATAGTCCATCACCTCATCCGCCATCTCGATAATATTGCCCTTTATCTCGTCTTGGAATAACAAATCAGTATTGGTTTTAAATCGACCGATACGGAAAACTGATCCAAATACAAATTGCTGCGGATTCTTACCAAAGAGCAAGATAGCTGCCATACGCAATCGTCCTTGCTTATCAATGAGACTGAGATGCTCCAAAATCTGCTTTGGCGTCTGAGCAGAGGCTTTAGCAGTCAGTCGTCCGCAATCAATTCCATGTTGCACGAAATACCGGATTGCTTCTTCATCAATATCATCCATTGTTGCATCCAATACAGGCATTGAATCCCATGTGAGATTCATCTTGCTCAACAAGAAATCACTTAGTGCCGCTCCGGTCAGTTCCTGCAATGTCGTTCCCGAACGGAAATAATACTTGCCTTTGTACGCAATAGCTTGTTCTGAGGGTTTGACGCTTAACGATAAATACTGTTTACCTTGTTCTTCGTGCAGATTGACATCCGGTGCTATGCCCATGGTCATAATGCATTGATTCGGCAGCTTCTCCATCAATTGCTGAGCATGATCAATACCGACAACATCGCCATTGTCCGCTATGCCGATATAGAGCGTACCGCCTTGCGCATTAGCAAAGCCACAGACTTCCTTCAGGAAATCATCACGCCACGTTTGTTTGTATTCGATCGTTTGTGTCTCCATATTTTTTCTTTCCTAAAATTTGGCGCGTATGTTAGGCGCGCACAAAATTGCGCACAAAGATACAACATTTTTCTGACATGCACAAATTATTTTGCATATTATCCCTCGTTGGGTATCAGTCTATCACTACGGCGGTACCGGAGATGGAGATCATGATCATGCCATTGGCTTGACCCATCGTCTCATAGCCGAAGCTGACTCCTACGATGGCATTAGCGCCCATCATCGCCGCGCGTTGGATCATCTCTTTCTGAGCCGTCTCGCGGCCTTCCAGCATAGCCCTTTCATAACTATCTGTACGGCCTCCGAAAAAATCACGGAGCGAGGCACCGATGTCCTTGAGGAAATTCATTCCGAAGATTACTTCTCCGGATACCAGACCTTTGTATTCCTTAATCGTGTGACCTTCTATGGTCGGGGTGGTTGTAACTATCATATCTCAATTGATTTAATTGCGTATTCTTTTTCTGTTTGCACGCGACAAAGGCGAGCGCTAAAAGGCAGAGAAGGAGGAGTTTGCGCATATCATCCCAATCGGCTTTGAACAACCTGTGCGACCATTTTGCCATCGGCATTGGGCAGAGCGGCTTTGATGGCTTTGACGAAAAGACCCATGTTCTTCTTTTCTGCTTCCCATCCGTTGGCTTCTTTGGCTTGGTCGAAAGCACGGACGATATCCTCTTCGGAAGCTGCTTGCGGCAGGAAAGTTTCGAGCACGTTGATCTGTGCCTGCTCGGCATCGGCTAACTCTTTGCGCCCTGCGGCGATGTATTGCTCAATGGACTCCTGACGTTGCTTAACCATCTTTTTGATGATCTGGATCTCGTCCGCTTCGGTCAGTTCTTTGCCCGCATTCTCTTTGCTTGTCTGCCAGTTAAGGAACGCACTTTTGATAGCACGCAGGCTCTCCGTGCGCACGGAATCATGGTTTTTCATCGCCTCCATGATCAAGGCATTTACTTCATTTTTCATATGCTCAAATTTTAAATTGCGCTGCAAAGTTACAACAAATTATCGAAATATACAAAAAAAATACTATTTTTTGTAGCGAAAATTTGCATGAGTCAAAAAAAAATAGTATTTTTGCGAGCAGATTTTGTTATCAAGATCTCAAATCAAAAATATATAGTTATGAGAAAATTTTTCCTACTTGCTTTTGCGGCGATGATGTCGCTGGCATCAGCAGCGCAAACAAAGTACCCCGTTACGGTAGTTAATCCGGCTAAGGGAGGTACGTTGACTTTAACGACAACGGAGGTAGCTCCAGGCTCAAACATCGAGTTTACCTACGTGCTGAGCGACGGGTATGTTTTGGAGTATTCCGACCTTCTCGCTGTGAATACGGAGACGGGTGCTCAATGGGTTCCCGGTAGTATGATGCTGGATAATGGAGTAGGTTCCATTTATTTCGATCAGACCTTCGGAGTTACCCTGATGCCTAAGTTTAAGATTCTGAGATCCTATTTCACGGAAACCAAGTTGAAAGACGGGATTATTGAATTGCATTGGGAGAAACGCGGTAACGCGACATACGAATTGTATGTTCTCAAGGATGATCCGAATCTGATGAACGGCATACCGGCTGATGCAGAACTTATCCAGCTGACCGACACCTTCTACACCGCTCCTTTCCCCAAAGACAGAGCGATGGCGTTTTTGTACCTGCGCGTGTGCCTGAGTGATACGGAGAAGAGTGAATGGACTCCGAGTTCAGTAGATGCCTCGGGTAAGGTGATCCGTATTGACATGCAGGATGCATATGGAGACGGATGGAACGGATCTTCGTTTGCAGCCGTTTATCCGGATGGAACAGAGAGACGCATCTGTATTGATGATTATTCGAAAATGAATGCAAGTATTCTTCTTCCTTGGGCCGATGGTATTAAATTTATGGCGACCAAAAGAGGGTCTTATATGGATGAAGTTTATTTGAATATTAGTTGTCCGTGGGATGGCGAGTCTTATGAAATTACGTTTGGTGATTTTAGCGGTGAGCCGTTCCAATATGCAGAGGGTAAGGTTTTCTGGACCTATGAGACTCCGGCTACCTTACCGGCTGATTTGGATGCAGATAACAATTCTTTGAATCCGGTAGAGTTAGATGTTGATTGGGTCGGCGGTTTTGCTACGTCGTGGAATGTGGTATTCAGCAAAGCACCGGTAGATGCAGAATTGCTCGATACGCTGATCATGTATCACGCGAGTGACGCGGCTTGGAAGACAGAACACGGATTAACATTGTTAACACCGTCCATAAGCGAAACAACCTTTATTGGAGATGAGGACACGCATTATTACTACTATATACAAGGAGTTAACGGTGGTCTGCGTAGCGACTGGGTAGGTGATGAGTTCTTAACCGGTGGTCGTGTACCAACGCCGGAGAGTATACCTGAATTGCATCCGGCATCCCATTTCTCCACCTTCACAATGGAGGATGCGTACATTTCCGCTCCGGCCGGTATAATGAGCGAAACTAACGGTCGGCCGTATCGTATCTTTAAGTACACTCCGGAACAGGATACCGTGCTTATTCCTTACATGCCGAATTATTACGTCCAATGGGAAATGTCTTCAACAGCTTGGGATGCAACGGACTATTATGCTGCATGGAGTTTTTCTCTGACCGCAGGTAACACCTATTATTTTATCTATATATCCGATGCAGAGTATGATCCGCAGTCGTATGGTCTTATTTTCCTTACCACGGAACTGCCGGAACGTCCTATTGCTATCAATTACTTTGATTCGGGCCGATTAACCAATGAGAATACCGAAGCACGTGACTTCGATGGTAGTGTTTATACGAAAGCAAAGTATCTTGGTTCATATACCCCGACCGAAGATAGCATAACTATCATGTACTATGACGAATTGGGTAACTTAGGCTACCTCTATTGGAAACAAGAAGGAGGTTTTAGCATATGGGCTAGTGGCACGTCGAAGAAGATTCTCAAAGGGGCTAAACCTTATCATTTCTTTATCGCTCAAGATGCAGAAATGGATTATGCTATGCGAATCGTACGTGTGTTTGATCCCCAATGGCCGCATGCTACTCAGGATACGATCAAAGTAGGCGATATCGTTTGCGATACCAAGAAAGAGGGAATGATGGAGACGGTATATGAGACTGTAGGTTATAATTTCGTAGATGTCTTCACGCATGATTTCCAAGTGGATAAGGATACCTTCATCTATATTGCAACTTCATCGCCGACGCTTGATAGCATGCAGGTGCTGTTAACGGATATGAAGGATAGCACAATTTTAATCCAGCAGAAGTTATACCGCAAGGAAGGTTTCTTCACGGGATATGGTGTCACGGCCGGCACTTATCGTTTGGCAGTGGCTTGTATGGACGAGGAGTTGAAAGTAGGTGAATCCATTTGTACCCGCGTTACATTCCATCCGATTGCGCCACTTAATCCCGATTTGATTGAAACACTCCAATTGAATGAGAAGAAAACCGGTGCGGTCTTGGATCTTACGAATGACTTTTTTATGGGAGTGGCAGTGGCAAAAGAGTATCGTCTCGACCTGACGGATTCAGTTTATGTAAGGCTTAATTCAGAACTTGATAATCAAGCTCCGATGCAGGTTCTTATCTGCAAGGATTCGTTAGGAAGCAACATATTCTACAATTTCGACGAACCGAGAGACTTTGTTAAATTGGGCGATACCACCTATTTCGTATTTGTGTACACCCCTGATCCATACGAAATAGAAGGTCTCGGAGCGTGGACACTCTCGCTCGATACGATGGATTCGTATCACCTACGCCCGTTCTCGGAGAATATTCCATTGGGTAAGATGGTATCCGGTTCGCTGAAGGCGGGAGAAAAAGAATTGTATAACATCAACGAAAACACTCCGTTCTTCCCTGCTCAAGATTATAATGTGCAGGTGGAGAAGGATAAGATGTATCGTTTCAGCCTGTCCTTCGAGGCTTCAGCAGATGCTGAGTTTTTAAACAGTTCCAGCAGTGTGAGCGACATCAACATTGCGCTCCTTACTTCCGGAGAACTGAAGGGCGGCTATGACGACTTCAACGGTGATAAACTGTATTATGACTATTTCGAATTCTATGACACGAATGGAAAAGAATCGCAGTATTTTACTGCTTCAGAGACAGGTGCTATGCGTCTGTATATCCAGCCTTGGCTACTCAAGGGCTCGGTTTCTTATACACTGCTCTGCGAGGAGTTGACCGCCGAACAGCCGAACGACACGATCACTCTGAACGCATTGATTAAGAAAACATCCGAGACGATGGAGTTGCCGATTAGTGCTACGTCCTCTTTCTTACCGAAATCTACTTTTGTAGAAGGGAAGCTAAACTACTTCAGATCTGACGGTAACTATTACCATGCAACGGCCTATCGTACATCTTTGTTAGTAGGCGAAGAAGTGGCGATCACCATGAAATCTATCTCCCTCACTCCTTGGGTAGAGGTGTACCGCGTAATGGGAGGCGATACGGTTCGTGTTACGTCAGGGTACGGAGAGCAAAGTTTCGGTTTGACTTATGTCTATTATAAGGAATCGTTCATTGCCACTGCGAATGCCGACTATTATATCGTGTGCACAACTGCATCTTCTGGTGCGATTGGCGATTGGTCCGTAGCTATTACGAAAGGATCGTTGTACAACAATCCGGATATCTATGATGTTCCGACCGACGAACTGATTGAATTGAGCGTTACCCCAGCTTCGCTGAAATTACATGGTAGCAAGAAAGCGACCGTAATGAATGAGTTGGTGGCATTGACGCTGAAGGCGGGTGAGTTCGATCTCGTCAACAAAGCGGAATACTGGTCTGTAGATCTTGCAGCAGGCAAAGCATCCATACTCTATCCGGCAAGCCTGTTGCCGAGCGGCTATGCATTTGCGAAAGACAAAGACAAAGTTGATGTGGCACTCTCGTTCTACTGGAATGTGACGTTCCTCAATGCGAACGGTGGAACGATTGTTACCAAGCAAGTGGACGAAGGAACGGCAGCTGTCGCTCCGGATGCACCAGCCAAAGAGGGCTACGACTTCAAGGGTTGGGATACCGACTTCTCGAACGTAACAGCCGACTTGACAGTCAATCCGTTGTTTACCATCAAGACCTTCACGGTTAAGTTCGTCGATTGGGACGATACCACACTAAAGACCGAAACGGTAGAGTGGGATAAAGATGCAACTGCTCCGGCAGAGCCGACACGCTCAGGATACACGTTCATTGGTTGGGAC
>JAGCFX010000056.1 GCA_017649925.1 Paludibacteraceae bacterium
ATTACAACAATGATCGTATCAAACTGCGTCTGAACATGAGTCCTGTCCAATACCGACAAACCTATATGAACAACATGTCAAAGAACATGCATACATCTAACAACATTTACTAACCCTGTCCAACTAAATGGGGTCACCTCACCTAATCGCGGTTCACTTCCGAATAAAAAGAACATCCTACCCTCTAACACCACAAGTTTGTATCAAAAAAGGACCAGGCTTCGAGAGGCCTGATCCTTTTTTATATACGCACTAAAGAAGTGTGATGTTATTTAACTTCTTGACCGGAAACGGTATAGGTCTTATCACCGCGGAGGATGTAGATTTGACCATCACGGATGACCTTTGTGCATTGTACATTGTCCTGTACGTCGTCAATACCTGTGGAAGGAGAATAATCTTGCACAAGGCGGACACTACAACCGTAATGACCGATGTTATCATCTACAGGAGGGAGAAAGCCATCCTCGCGAATGACAAGTGCGTGATTTCCATCTGTACTGGTCCAATAATTCCCTAGATAGTTTTCCTGCTGCATTGTTCCATCTCGCATACCGGCCATAGGCAAAAAGACCGCACCTGCTGTTTCCAGTGTTTCCCACTGCTCTATCGTATAAATATTGTCTTCGCTGTGATTTTCACTTCCTTCATGGTAGCCGCCACACCACCAAGTATCGTCCCAAACGAGGCCCTTATCCGTTATTGAGAAGAACGAAGCACCCTCCGGAAGAGTCCAATCGTCTGGCAGGACCACCAAACCATGTTGCGAGCCAATCATAGCATATCCCACAAGATTGGCTGCATTGGTACGGCTACGGAACAGATATGCCATCTCGGCTGCCGTCAGCGTACGCCAGAGGTTGGCGGCATTACCACCATTGCTGATAGCGTTAGCGCCCCACTCATTAAATACGGAATAATCCTCATCATCATCCGATAGTTTTAGGGGATCATTGCCGGTTCCCCAGCCAAACATATCTATCCAACCGGTGTAATCAGCGGCAATGTTGTTATTGTCTGCTCCTACTATATCATACTGATTGGCTGCAAACTGCCAAATGTAGGTACTGGCTTGGTACTGGAGGTTACCCTGCGAGAACACCACTTGTTTCGTAGCGGAAACGGAGAACTTGCCACTCAGCGCACCTTCGGTCGCCATGGCATTGACAGCGCATAGCGCTACGATAAAAAGGAAAAATTTTTTCATAAGTGTTAGAATTTTTGAAAATTAATAAATGTGGTTAGTTAATATGTACAAACAAAGGCAGCAGGGACACGAAGTCTCTGCCGCCTATTAGTCGGTTAAACACAATTGCCCGTCAGCCCCGCATTGGCTGTGTGTGTGTGTGTGTAGAGAAGCCTACTCATCTCTCATTTTTTCTTTGTTTTTTACCCTCACTTTTATACACTATTGAGCCCAGTGGAATCAATTTTGCCTGCAAAATTACAAATAATTTTCGATATATGCAAGAGAGAGAAGAGAAATCGGCAATAATGTCACAATTTTTGATAAAAAATGCGCGCGCGCTTGCACATGTCAATTTTTTTTACTAATTTTGCGCCCGATTTTGACTTATTGTGCATAAAACATGGCAAAAACAGCATTGATAACAGGTGTGACGGGACAAGACGGAAGTTATCTGTCGGAGTTCCTGTTGGACAAAGGTTACGAAGTACACGGTATCATTCGTCGCAGTTCAGTAGACTTTCGCGAGCGTATCGCTCATTTGGAGGGTAAGCCTCATTTTCACTTGCATTACGCTGACATGAGCGATTCGATGTCGCTTGTGAAACTGGTGGGCAAAGTGCAACCGGATGAAATCTATAATCTGGCTGCGCAGAGTCATGTGCAGGTTAGTTTTGATGCACCGGAGTTCACGGCTGACGTAGATGCAGTAGGTGTGCTGCGCGTGTTAGAAGCTGTGCGAACGAATCACTTGGAAACGAAATGCAAGATTTATCAGGCTTCGACGAGTGAACTATACGGCAAAGTGGAGGAAGTGCCGCAGAACGAGAACACGCCGTTCCATCCGTATAGTCCTTATGCTGTGGCGAAGTTATACGGTTATTGGATCATCAAGGAATACCGCGAGGCGTATAACATGTTCTGCTGCTCTGGTATATTGTTTAACCATGAGAGCGAGCGTCGCGGCGAGACTTTCGTGACGCGTAAGATAACACTGGCTGCCGCACGAATCGCACAAGGTTTGCAAGAGTGCCTGTACTTGGGAAATCTGGATAGTTTGCGTGATTGGGGGTATGCTAAAGATTACGTGGAGTGTATGTGGTTGATTTTGCAGCAAGACAAGCCTGAAGATTTTGTGATAGCGACAGGCGTACAACATACGGTTCGTGAGTTCGCGACTTTGGCGTTCAGACATGCCGGCATCGAACTGCGCTGGGAAGGCAAGGGCGTTGAGGAAAAAGGAATCGATGTGAAGACCGGTAAGGTTGTTGTGGCGGTAAGTCCGGACTTCTACAGACCGACGGATGTGGTGAACCTGCTGGGCGACCCGAGTAAGGCAAAGAGAGAGTTGGGATGGAATCCGCAGAAGACCAGTTTTGAGGAACTGGTTGAGCTGATGGTTAAACATGACATGCAGAAGGTAACGCGCGAGCACATCAATCTCGCAGAGTACCTCGAGAAAGGCATTGTGAAATAATTTTGTAGCAAATGCTAAGGCGAATATAACAAGGATGAAACAGGATAGTAAGATATATGTAGCCGGGCACAGAGGAATGGTAGGAAGTGCCATTGTGCGGGAGTTGCAAAGGCAAGGATATACGAACATCATTACCCGAACGCACAAGGAATTGGATTTGTGTCGGCAGGAAGATGTGGAGCGTTTCTTCGAAACGGAGAGACCGGAGTATGTATTCCTGGCTGCAGCCAAAGTGGGTGGAATAGTGGCAAATCAAAATGCGTTGGCGGATTTTATGTACGACAACATGATCCTGGAAATGAACGTCATTCATGCGGCGTGGAAGAACGGCGTGAAGAAACTGGAGTTCCTTGGTTCGAGTTGTATTTATCCGCGTATGGCACCGCAACCCATGAAAGAGAGTTGTCTGCTGACGGGCGAGTTGGAGAAGACAAACGAGGCGTATGCGTTGGCGAAGATCAGCGGGTTGAAATACTGCGAGTTCTTGAACCGGCAATACGGCACGGATTATATCTCTGTGATGCCGACGAACTTATACGGTCCGAATGACAACTATCATCCCGAGCATAGTCATGTGCTGCCGGCGTTGATACGTCGTTTTCACGAAGCCAAAGTGGAAGGCAAGAAGAGCGTGACCTGTTGGGGAACGGGAAGTCCGCTGCGCGAGTTCTTATATGTCGATGACCTCGCGAACCTGTGCGTGTTTCTGATGAATAACTACTCGGGCAACGAGACGGTGAATGCCGGAACAGGAAAGGAACTGACTATCAAGGCGCTGACGGAGTTGGTGGCAAAGGTAATAGGCTATGAAGGTGAGATTTTATGGGATACGACCAGGCCGGATGGCACGCCAAGAAAACTATTGGACGTAAGTAAGGCAACGGCACTGGGATGGACGTATAAGACCGAATTAGAGGATGGGATACGGCTTGCGTACAAAGACTTTTTGGAGAAGCCAATGCGTGCAGAACGATAATGCAGGACTTTACGCTGGACATATATCGTGAGTTGTTGGAGACGCTGCAACGGAATGGTTATGAGATAATCTCTTATGCGCAATATTTGAAGGAAGAGGGGAAAGAGAAATTTGTCATTTTGCGGCATGATGTAGATGCAAAGCCGGAGAATAGTTTGAAGACCGCGCAGATAGAGCACTCGATAGGAGCGAAAGCAACATATTATTTCAGAGTAGGGAAAGAAAGTAACCGACCGGAAGTGATACGAGCCATTGTGAAGTTAGGACATGAGATAGGGTATCACTACGAGGATTTGAGTTTGTGCGGCGGAGACAAGGAAAAGGCGTGGAGTCATTTTAAGACGTGGCTGGAATATTTCCGGCAATACTATGCGGTAGAGACGATTTGTATGCACGGTGCGCCGACAAGTAAATGGGACGGAAAAGAGTTGTGGAAGTCCTATGACTACAAGGAACTGGGTGTAACAGGCGAGCCATATCTGGATACAGATTTTGCGGATGTGTTCTACTTGACGGACACAGGTCGTTGTTGGGACGGATACAAGATGTCGGTGCGCGACAAGATACCGCAGTATCAGGACGAATGGAATGCCAAAGGATTAACATGGCACACGACTACGCAGTTAATAGAAGCCATAGAAACGGGTAGGCTGCCGAAGCATGTGATGCTGACCACACACCCGCAGCGATGGACAAACGATAAGGCAGCGTGGTGGAAGGAACTGCTGCTGCAAAACACGAAGAATATAATCAAACGGATGATAGTTAGCCGATGAGAAAACTGAAAAACATATTATGTCTGGCGGCAATAGGAGTGCTTCTCGCGTCGTGCGTTACGGCGCGGAAAGTGAACTATATGCAGAAGCCGGACAAATATATTCCGAGTTATACGGACACCTTGAGTTATGAGGATTATGAGTTGCGAATAGGAGACCGATTGTATGTGTTTGTTTATTCGCTAGACGAAAAGATTACGCAAATGTACAATGCCGGCGGAACGAACGCATCGCAGATGCGTCAGAACGCAGGAAGTGTAGGCGGTTCGTATGACCTGTACACCTATCTGATTGATGACGACGGATATATCGATTTTCCGACGGTAGGTAAGGTGTTTGTGAAAGGAATGACAACGCGTGACGTGAAGCATAAGTTGGAAGAAGAGTTGGGTAAGTTGCTGCACGAGTTGCCGGGGTACAGTACCATTTCCGTGGAAGTGAATATTGTGAACCGCACGTTCTCCATCATCGGCGTGCAGAGCGGACGATATACAATCAACAAAGAGAAGATGACCATTTTCGAGGCGTTGGCGATGGCCGGTGACCTTGGAGAATTCAATAGTCGCAAGGAAATCAAGTTGGTGCGCGAGAAGAACGGCGTGACGACCATCAAAACATTTGACGCGCGTACGGAAGACCTTGTGAACTCGGAGTACTATTATATCGAGCCGAACGATATTCTGTATATCCGTTATATTCCGGGTTATAGTTTCGGCATCAATTCCGCGTCCACAGCCTTAGGCGTGACGGCGGCAACGATATCGTTCGGCGTGTTTGTATATTCGATCGTTCAGACGGGTATCAATCACGTGAACAAGTATAAAAAGGGCGGAGGCTCCACGTCAGGAAGCGGCTCTACTAGCGGGGAAGGAGGTAGCAAATGAAAACGATTAGAATGATAGTTTTCGGCGCCCTCGCCGTATTGATGTCGAGTTGCTATAGCCACCGCGTGATCGGTTATCTGCAAGAGCCGACAAAGGCCAATAAGTTGCCTGTTTACGACAGCGCAGCGTATGAGCCATATCGTATTCGCGTGAACGATGAGATTATCTACCGCCTGATAACGCTTGACGAGACGATGTCGAAGATGCTAGGCGCGAATAACAATGTCGGAACACAATATGCGAACTCCTATCGCGTCTATCCGGACGGAACAATTGATATTCCGTTCCTCAAACCGCTGCATGTGGCAGGTCTGACAGAGGCAGAGGCGCAGGATTCGCTGCGTGAGGCGTTCCGCGAGATTATTCCTGACGCAGATGTGAAGTTGGCGCTGTATAACAAGTATTTCTCGGTTATCGGCGATGCGAAAGCAGGGCAGTACTTCATTTACAAGGAGAAGATGAATATCTTCCAAGCTTTGGCGATGACGGGTGATGTGATGAACAGCGGTGACAGACGTCATATCCGTATTATCCGCCCGCGTGACGGCGGACAAGAACCGGAAGTGCTGGAGTTTGATATCCGTACGAACAGTATTATTGATTCCAAATATTACTACATCTATCCGAACGACGTCATCTACGTGGCGCGTACTCGGGACAGTTTCTACAAAGTGCCGTCCTACACGGGCTTCTTAGGACTGATAACGAGTAGCGTGGCGCTGTTGACGACTGTTTTGAATTATGTGGCTTACCTTTATAAATAAGGACTATGAGTAACAATGCATATTATACTCCCGGCGGTAACAATGCGTATTATCAACCGGGCGGAAACGGAAACTATTACGGAGGAAACGGTGCGTATTACGCCGGTGGTAATCAAGCGTATTACCAGCAAGACCCGTCGAACGGCGATGATGATGACTCCGGTTCGTCGAATTTTGATCCGATAGCGTGGTTCTTTACGTTCCTGCACTATTGGTATCTGTTTGTGATAGCAGTGGCTATTGCTTTCGGTTTGGCGATGCTGAAGAACCGCCGTTGGATACCTACGTATTATTCGCAAGGTACGATAGTTATCAAAGAGAGCGGAACGTATGGCGGCTCGGCATCGGCGCTGATGAGCGGTTTTGGTGTGGACGCAGGTTACAAGAATGTGAACAACCAGATGATCATGCTCGGGTCGTATGACTTGATGAGCAGGGTAGTGGATTCATTGCCGATTCTCAACGTAGAGTATATCACGCAAGGCCGTTTTAAGACGCGTTATCTATACCGTCAGTCGCCTATCTCCGTGGAATATACACGCCTGGCACCTGAAGCATACGGTCCGTTGTATCAAGTGACATTTGGTCCTGACGGGTTGTTGAGCTTGTCGATGGGCGGCGAAAGCGAGCCTTTTGCCACTGCGCATTACGGCGAGCCGATTCATTGTTCACTCTTCGATATCACTATCTGGCCGACGGAGTTGATGCAATCGTCAGGAAAAGTATTCTTCCGTTTCCGTAGCCATGAGTCGCTGGTAGATGAGTTTATGGGCGGTTTGCAGTTGTCGTTCGTTACAGAAGGTTCGACAGTCTTGGCTTTAGCATTGGTGAGCGAGACGCCGGAACGTGACTGCGAGTTCCTGGATAAGTTAGCACAGATATACCTGCTGCAGAACTTGGAGCAGAAGAACGAGGTGGCTGAGAACTCCATCCGCTTCATCAATGAGCAGTTGGAGAGCCTGCAGGCTTCGCTGCAAGTGAGTGAAGGCGCGATGACCGATTTCCGTCAGGAAAACAAGTTTGTGGACGTGAACTCCTATGCCGGTCAGTTGATGGGATTGATCGCTTCGTATGACCAACAGTCGATGGAGCTGCGCCTGAAAGAGACGTATTTCGATTATCTGATCAAGTATATCCACGATAACATTGAGAAGGACGCCGTTATCGCCCCGACAACGATGGGCGTGAATGAGCCGATTTTGATGGGATTGGTACAACAACTCAACGATTTGCGTATCCAACGAGGCGAGTTGACGGAGAAGAACGTCTATTACGCCAAGTATACGAAGGATATAGAGAATGTGAAGAAAGCAATAGAGGAAGTAGTTGTATCCATGCGGGCAAGTCTGGAGATAGAGAAGAAAGACTTGCAAAACCGCTACAGAGAAGTGGAGAAGTCCATCAAATCGCTGCCGGAGAAAGAGTTACAGATGGTGGCTATCGAGCGTAACTACCGCATTGATGATAACTACTACACCTTCTTCTTACAGAAACGCGCGGAGGCAGAGATTCAGAAAGCATCCAACACGCCGGATAACAGCATCATGGATAAGGCGCGTACAACGGCTGTGATGAATGCGAAAGCCAAGTCGAAGACGACCTCCACTTATCTGCTGATCGGTTTCCTGATTCCGATGGCGTTGATTATACTGAGCGAGTTGCTGAATAATAAGATTCGCGCGCCAAAGGATGTTGTCAAATTGAAGACCTTCCGCCTTATCGGTACATTGCGCCACGCGCGCAACCAAAACCCGACGCTCGTCAAGGCTTCGCCGCGATCCAGTTATGCGGAGATGTTACGAGCCATACGAACGCGTATAGAGTTCGTACTGCGCCGTAAGGATAAGATGGTGATCTGTGTCACTTCTACAGAGTCCGGTGACGGTAAGACGTTCCTTTCTACGAACCTCGCGGCGCTGTATGCCATGACGGGAAAGAAGACATTGCTGATTGACCTTGACCTCCGTAAGCCGAATATCCACACCAAACTGGCATTGGAGGGTGGAGAAGGTATGTCTAACTACCTGATTGGTGACTGCGAGAGTGATGATATTCTGGATACCCATACTCCGTTTGGCTTTGACTTTATCCGTGCGGGTACCATTCCTCCTAACCCGGGCGAATTGGTGCATTCGGAGAAGTTGTCGAAACTGATTGAGTCGCTCAAGGAGAAATACGATTTCATCGTCATCGATACTTCTCCTATTGGTCTGGTTCCTGATGCGTATGCGCTGATTGAACTGAGCGACATGTGCTTGTACGTCATCCGTTGTATGCAGACCAACCGTTCGTTCTGCAAGCAAACGTTGGAACAGATGATGGAAGTGGTGGATAGCCCGATTAAGGTCCAACTTGTGCTGTCTGATATCCCGACGGAGGGACGTCACTCGTACGGCTCAGGCTATGGTTACGGCTATGGAGGTTACGGCGGTTATGGTTACGGTCACTTCGGTTATGGTGGTTACGGCGGCTATGGTTACGGTTATGGCGAAGACAATGGTCACTCGAAGAAATACGGTAAGTTATATGGCAAGTTGTACGAGCGGTTTATGAAAGACGACAAGGCGACGCGGGCATACCACTATTACCATCATGATGAGGACGATGAAGATGCCCAGAACAAGGATGATAACGAAGCATAAATGAAAGCGTTTGATAATGACAAATATATCCGCATTCAATCGGAGCATATCCGCGAGCGTATAGCGCAGTTTGGCAACAAACTGTATCTTGAGTTAGGTGGAAAACTCTTCGATGACCTGCACGCGAGCCGTGTACTGCCGGGTTTTATGCCGGATAGTAAGTTACGCATGCTCTCGCAGTTGCGCGATGCGCTGGAGATAGTCATCGTTATCTCGGCGGAGGACATCGAGCGCAATAAAGTGCGGCAAGATCTGGGTATCACTTACGATGAAGATGTGCTGCGTTTGCGCGAAGAGTTCATGAGTCGCGGTTTTACCGTTTCATCGGTTGTTATCACTCATTATGCAGGTCAGCGCTCTGCCGATGCTTATCGTCAGCGACTGGAATGGCAAGGCATCAAGGTCTATTACCATTATATCATTGAGGGCTATCCGCATAATGTGGAGTTGATTGCTTCGGAGGAAGGTTTTGGCCGCAATGACTACGTGGAGACCACGCGTCCGCTGGTGATTGTTACTGCGCCAGGTCCGGGAAGCGGAAAGATGGCGGTATGCCTCAGTCAGTTGTACAACGAGCATGCTCGCGGAAAGGATGCCGGATATGCGAAGTTCGAGACTTTCCCCGTATGGAATCTGCCTCTCAAACATCCGCTGAACGTGGCATACGAAGCGGCTACGGCGGATATTCAGGATGTCAATATGATTGATCCCTTCCATCTGGAAGCATACGGAGAGACGGCGGTTAACTACAACCGTGATGTGGAAATCTATCCGGTGTTGGAAGCGCTGTTTACGTCGATCTACGGAAAGAGTCCGTATAAGTCGCCGACGAACATGGGCGTTAACATGGTGGGGTTCTGCATCAGCGACGATGAAGCGGTACGTGAGGCGAGCAAACAAGAGATCATACGCCGTTATTTCCATGCATTGTGTCGCCTGGCCAACGGAGCTTGCAATGATGCGGAGATTCAGAAACTGGCGTTGTTGCAAAAGCAAGTGGGTATCAACACGGCTTACCGCAAGACGGTGGTGGCTGCCCGTGAACGCAAGGAGCAGAGTGGAGGAGGACTGAAACCGTTTGTTCACGCTGCTGCATTGGAATTGCCGGACGGACGTATTATCACCGCTGAAGCCAGCGAACTGTTAGGTTCTTCGGCGGCGCTGCTGATTAATGTGATGAAAGAGTTGGCGAGTATTGATCATAGCGTCAAACTGATACCTCAGAACATGATTGAGCCTATCCAACATACGAAGATAGAGTATCTGCACGGTCGTAATCCGCGCTTACATACCGATGAGGTGCTGGTGGCATTATCCGTACTGTCACCGCATGATGAGAACTGCCGTCGTGCATTGGAGACATTGCCGTTACTAAAGGGTTGTCAGGCACATTCGACGGTGATGCTGAAAGAAGTTGATTTAAGAACGTTTACCAAATTGGGGATTGACTTGACGTCTGACCCCAGTCGCAAATAGGTAAGAGAAGGCGGGTGAGAATCCCGGACAGACAGGCTACTGTGATTGCTTCGGCATAAGTCAGATCGCTTACCCTTTGCGTTTATTGAGAAGTCCTCCTGTAACAGGACGAACAATGACAAAAAGGATATATTGCATACTGTTTATTGCACTTTGTGCCGGCTCTGCATTCGCTCTCAGCGACGCGGAGTTAGATTCGTTATACAACCAATTCCAAATCTCGGAAGTGGAGGTAACAGCGCGGGCATTGACGAAAGATGTCATCGTACCGCAGACGCTTAAAGGCGCTGAACTTCAACGGCTTAATGCATTGTCTGTGGCGGATGCTTTGCGTTATTTCTCGGGTGTGCAACTCAAAGACTACGGCGGAGTCGGAGGTATCAAAACGATCAACGTGCGCTCTATGGGAAGCCAGCATACTGCGGTTTATTATAACGGAGTGCAACTTGGTAATGCGCAGAACGGACAAGTGGATTTGGGACGTTTCTCGCTGGATAACATGGAGGAAATCCAACTCTATAACGGTCAGAAATCCGATATCTTCCAGTCTGCACGTGAGTTCGGCGCAGCAGGTAATGTATATCTGACTACCCGTAAACCTTATTTTAAAGCAGGCGAGCGTGCGCATGTGCGCGCACAAATGCGTTTCGGTTCCTTTGCGTTGGCCAATCCTAATGTGGGCGTGGATGTCAAATTGACGGACGGGCTCTCGTTGACCATGGATGCCGAGTACGTCTATTCGGATGGAAAATATCCGTTCCGTTATCGCCGCGTTCTGCCCAACGGCGAGACGGCCTACGACACTACGGCTATTCGGCAAAACGGCGATGTGAATGCTGTACGCACGGAGTTGGGACTGCATCATTACTACCGCACAACGGGTTTCTGGCGTGTACATGCCTATAACTATTGGTCGGAACGCGGTGTGCCGGGCGCAATTGTGAATAATGTGTGGCGAAACGGCGAGCGCCTATGGGATAGAAATACCTTTGTTCAGGTGCAATGGCAAGACGAATGGTTTGACCGGTGGAGCACGCGTGTGCTGGCCAAATATGCGAATGACTATACGCATTATCTGAATTATGACGAGCGGTTGTTGCCGTCCAACAACGAATATCTGCAGCAGGAAGCATACTTGTCCTTTGCCAATAAGGTGCAGGTGTTCAATTGGTGGGATGTTTCGCTTGCGTATGACTATCAATACAATACGTTGGCGCGTGAGAACCTGTTGCTCCAAGCAGCGCCGGAACACTTCTATCGCCATTCTCATTGGCTCTCCGCCGCTACGGCATTTAATATCAAAGAATACTTGCGGATGCAAGCGTCAGTGCTGATGACTGCTGTTGACGACAATACACCGCGTGTGACGCCAGGAATGTTCGTCTCGCTGCGTCCGTATCCGGCTATTGATCTCAGTATCAATGCGTTCTATAAGCAGAGTTATCGTTATCCGACATTCAATGATCTCTATTATACAGACCTCGGTAACGCGAATCTACGCCCGGAATTGGCGCGTCAGCACTCCGTAGAGATTGCTTATAGGAAGGCCGAAAAAACATACGAAATCAACGCCTCTGCGTCGTATTACTACAATCGCGTGACGGATAAGATCATTGCCTATCCAAAGGGACAGCAGTTCCGATGGACGATGCTCAATCTCGGCACGGTGAAGATTAACGGCGTAGATGCCAAGGCTGATGCGTCTGTGTACTTGCCGCTGCGATTTGTGCTCCGAACACGCCTTAACTATACTTTCCAAAAAGCCATTGATGTGACGAACGAAAATGACACTTATTATGGTCATCAAATCCCATATATTCCCAAGCATAGCGGCAGTGTGGTGGTTAGTCTGGACTGGGAAAGCAAACGCGGTGACCATTACGGTCTCAACTATTCGTTTATCTATGTCGGTGAACGATATTGCCAACAGGAGAATACGATTTATAACTATGTGCAGCCATGGTATACACATGATCTCTCGCTTTATGGCGAGTGGGGTGTGCCTGCGTCTAAAAAGAACGACCGCTTAGTATGGCTCAAAGCCAATCTGGAAATAAACAACTTGCTCGGACAGGACTACGAAGTAATCCAGAACTATCCGATGCCCAAACAAAACGTACGATGTACCCTCGCTTGCAGATATTAATCTTTGTTCTTTGTTCCATGCTCTTTTGGGGCTGTAGGGGCGACGAGATTATTTATCCGACGCTTGGAACGCATGTCACGGACGATGTGCGGCAGGGTGGGTTATATGTGCTCTGCGAAGGAAATATGGGGTCCAACAAAGCCCGTTTGGACTACATGAACTTGGAGTCCGGCACGTATTATTCCAATTGGTACGGTTCACAAAACCCCAAGCAAGTGAAAGAACTCGGCGATGTGGGGAATGATATTCAGCAATATGGCAACCGTCTCTATGCGGTTATCAATTGCTCGCATAAGGTGGAAGTAATGGATCTCAAATCGCGGCATATCGGACAGATAGACATCCCAAATTGTCGTTATATGGCGTTTAAAGACGATAAAATGTACGTCAGCGCATATGTGGGCAGTGTGGCTAATCCGGAACTCTTAGGCGCTGTATATGAGGTAGATACGGCTTCGCTAACTATTACTCGTGAAGTAAAAGTGGGACATCAGCCGGATGAGTTATGTATTGTGGACGATCAACTCTTTGTATGCAATTCCGGAGGCTATCTCACCAACCAATATGACTCTACGCTCTCTGTAATTGACCTTGCTACTTTTACGGAGATCCAAAAGGTTACCGTCGGCCTCAATCCTACGCGGGTACGTGTAGACAATCAGAAACATCTGTGGGTTTGTTGTCAGGGAAACTATGCGGATGCAAAGCCTATCGTACAAATCCTAGACCATACAACGGTTTTGAAGCGTATCTATGTGCCTTGCTCCAATATCTCTATTCAAGGAACGACGGCATATATTATTGATAATGAGTTCAATACCTTGCGTGCATTCTCTACGATAGATTTTACGGAGCAGTCGATAACGATTGATATCACGAACTACGAACATCCGTACGGATTGTTGGCTACAGCTGATGCATTGTATATCACGGATGCCAAGAACTATGTCTCATCCGGCGTGTTGCATTGTTACAGTTATGACGGTCGTGAGCGCTGGAGTGCTATAACAGGCGATATCCCGGGGCATTTATGCCGCGTGACGCAGGCTTATGAACTATACTCAGATACTTCTGAAATCACTCCACAACAATCGCAATACATAAGCAAAGTTTATGAATACGTGCCTGCGACAGGTCAATTTGTCAATGAGTTGCCCAAATATGAGACGGGTGACGACGAAGCCTCCATGTGCCGCAAATGCGAACAGGCGATCGCCAATAATGCCGGAGGTCTGGTCTCGTTAGGCGGGTGGGGCGGATATATCACATTCGGCTTTGACCATTCGGTGGAGAATAAAGAAGGTCGCGATATACAAATCCTTGGAAATGCGTTCTACATGAGCGGCTCAACGGAGTATGGAAGTTCAGAACCCGGTATTGTGCTCGTCAGTCGTGATGAGAATGGCAACGGCTTGCCGGACGACAAATGGTATGAACTGAAAGGCTGTTTGTATGATGACCCGCAGACGAAACACAACGTCTCGATTACCTATACACGCGCCGGAGATACGATTCACAATCCCTTCCACCAGCATCTGTATTACCCGCAGTGGATAAAGGCTAACGAACTGACATTCAGTGGTTCTATGCTACCATCGCAGTCGGTGACCATCAACGGGCAGAACGTCCAACGGATACTTGACTATGGCTACGTGGACAATAAACCCAACAACGATATTGAGGGGACAAGTTTTGATATCTCGTGGGCGGTAGATACGGATGGAAAGCCGGTCAATCTGCCTATTGTTGATTTTGTACGCGTGTATAATGCTGTGCAGTCAACTACCGAACAAACAGGAGAAATAAGTACAGAAATAGCAGGCGCCAAAGACCTGCATAAAAATAACTAGTGCGTTTATCACACTTTTTAATTAACATTTATTAACAAACAAAAAACAAACAAAACAAATGAAAAAATCATTTCTTTTTGTAGCCGCATTGGCTTTGACTTTCGCGGCTTGTAAGCCCAACTACGATGTTGAGGACAAGACAGTTGCTACGTTTGAAGAGGCTGCTATCAGCCCTGCAGCACCGGAGAGCGTTAACCATCTGGCTAAAACAGGCACGTTTACCAGTGGTAACTTTGAGTTCACACAAGAGGTAGCAGACTACGGTGAGTACGGTGTGTACTATTTTGGTAATGTTGTTTCCAACAAGACCGACAACACCTACAAGGATGACATGGACGGCGACAAATCCGTCAAGGGTGGTGCTATGGCAGGTAAGAACTTCCTCGTTTGGACCGTTTCTTACACCGGCGCAGACGGTATTAAACTCAAACAAGCCGCTAAGGTGCCCGGTATGTACGTTTGCAACTCTGTTTATGCGTATGCATCGATGACCAAGGGTGACGCTTTTGCAGGAGATCCGTTTGGTGACGACGACTGGTTCCTGCTTACCATTACCGGTGCGCTGGAAGGTAAAGCCGTAAACAACCAAGTTCAGTTCTATTTGGCAAAAGGTAAAAACATTATCTCTGACTGGACGTATGTTGACCTGAGCACGCTGGGTAAGATTGACGAACTCCATTTCGCACTTACGGGAAGCCGTACGGGTGACTTCGGTCTGAATACTCCGGCTTACTTCTGCATTGACAACCTCGGTGCTAAGAAATAATTGATGAAACGGTTTTTACCGATAATAGGTATTGCTATTCTGCTCGCGGGCTGTGTCAAACAGTCCGCAGAGCAGGGTAGTGTTCCCCTTGGGAACAAATATGCTACGGGCTTTCAAATCACCCCGACAGACACCGGTATTGTTGTAGAGGTCTTGCAGCCTTATCAACGCGTGTGCGTTAAGGAACCTATGCGTCGTCTCGGAACGATGAGTACGGTGCAGGTCGGTTTTCTCTATGCCATTGATGCGATGGACTGTCTGGTGGCTGTTTGCAATCCCGAACTCATCTATACGCCCGTTAAAGGCACAGAGGTTGACCTGGGCGATAGTATGAAGCCGAGTGCAGAAAGAACGCTACAGGCCGGGTTAGATGCGCTCCTGGCGGTCAATTACGGGCAGTATGACAATTTGGAGGCAGCACGCTTGGAGAAACTCGGCGTGATGACGATCTATATCAACGAATGGCAGGAAGGTTCACCGCTCGCGCGTGCCGAATGGATAAGAGTCTTAGGCGCGCTGACGGGCAAACTGCATGAAGCGGACAGCGTCTTTAATGAGGTTGAGCAAAAGTATAAAAGTCTGTCAGTGAAACGGTCCGATAGCGCTCAACGCTCTATCATGTCAGGCAACAATTTCCGTGGCACATGGTATGTGCCGAGCGGCAAGAACTATCTGGCGTACCTTTTCAAAGATGCGGGCGCGGACTATCCGTTCTATGACAACGACCGCGAGACTTCTATTCCGCTGACTATCGAAGAGACGCTTCGTTATTTCCACGAAGCCGATGTGTGGGTAGGAGCCGGAGGAAACAGCCTTGCCGAACTTGCGCAGATGGACGAGAAACACACGTGGTTCAAAGCATATCAGAACCACCGCGTCTATAACTGGCGCAAACAGATTAAAGAAGGCGGGGCAAATAATTTCTGGGAGCGTGGAGTCGTTCACCCCGAAGAAATGCTTGAGGACGTTGTTCATATCCTCAACAACGATCCGGATAGCTTATTGCATTTCGCGAGCCACCTCGAGTAGGCATGCTCTGCAAAGACAATCCCTATAATGCGTGCGCAGATAAGCGCGCGCATTTTTATTTAAGGTGATACCTGCACACTGGCAGATAGCGGGATTCTCGTGATGACAAATAAAAGGTGCGCCGCATCTCGGGCACACCTTTTCTATTCCTTGGGAGGTATTCATTTCTTTTGCAGTTTCACTACAATCGTACTCAATGCAGGTGCTGCTACATCCAAGCGGCTCAGATCCACTTTCTCGCCGGTCAGCGGGTTGATGCCCACCGGATTATATTTGTCCAGTATCTCCGCGTAGTTCTCTGTCGGAGCCACACGCACTTCGTCAGACGCGTTAGCAAACACAAACACAGCCTCATCGTCATTATAGCGGAAGAACGCATAGGTGTTGTCGCGCGCGAGGAAATGCATCGTCTTGCCGAAATGCAGCACAGGCTCGCTCTTGCGCCATGTGAACAGTTTGCTCTGGAAATCGAACATATCCTGCATCTCCGGTGTTACCTCAGTGCCTTGCGGCAGCGGAGCGCGCAGATAGGAATGATTGCTCGGGTCATCGCTCTTCGAGGTCATGGCGTACTCGTCGCCATAGAGCACTTGCGGAATACCGCGCATGGTGGCCAGTAGCACATACGCCAGTTTGACGCGGCGCGGGTCTTTATCTTTCACCACATCGGTAATACGCGCCATGTCATGGTTGCCGAGGAAAGTCAGCAGCTTATTCACGTCTGCATAGAGATAGTCCATTGTCAGCGCATCGTAGACGCGGGTCAGACCATTGCCCCAACCTTTTCCGTCGTTCTCCAGCGCCTGACGGATGGCCTCTTCTGTCGGGAAATCCATCACGGTAGGCAGGTTGCTGTCAAAGCCGTCGAAGTTCTTCACGCCGCTTTGCCAATAAGCTACTGCAGGTGCAGGACGCGTCCAGCACTCGCCAACGATATTGAGGTTCGGATACTCTTTGCGGATAGCGGCAAGCCAATCGGCTCCCGGCTGTTTCTCGATGTAAGGGTAGGTATCTACGCGCAGACCGTCGAGGTCGGCATATTCCACCCACCATATTGCCCATTGCTGGAAGTACTTCAGCAAGTCGGGGTTCTCAAGGTTCATGTCCGGCATCGGGTGGTCAAACCAGCCGCGGTTACTAAGTTTGCGGTCGAAGTCCGAGGCGTTGATGTCGTAGTTAGCCGTGAAGCAGTTGTTGGTGTTGGTGAACTCCTCGAACTGGTTGATCCAGTCTTTGTAAGGAAGGTCAGCCATCCACCAGTGTGCTGCGCCGCAGTGGTTCGGCACCATGTCCATCAGTATCTTCAGCCCTTTGGCATGTGCCTGCTGCACCATCTGTGCGTAGAGCGAGTTGCTGCCGTAACGCGGGTCGATATGATAATAGTCGGAGCAAGCGTAGCCGTGATAACTCCATGCCTCTTCGTCATCGCCCAGCAGCGGAGTCGGCCAGATAGCCGTGCAGCCTAACTTGGCAATATGGTCAAAGCTGTTGATGATACCTTGTATGTCGCCGCCCCAACGGCCGTTCACATTACTCTTGTCTGCCGCCTCGCGGGTCTCTTTGGTGCTGTTGTTGCTCTCGTCGCCATCAACGAAACGGTCGCTCATGATGAGATAAACCACGTCCGATGCATCAAAACTGCTCCGCTCGCGACTTCCTGCGCGGCGCTCGGCGATAGAGTAGTCCCATGTGGCGCTCTTCTTGCCTTTCTTAAGCGTGATGCGGTAGGTGCCGGGTTGGAACACACCGAAGTCCACAAACAGGTAATTCGGGCTCTCCGCGTTATGTTGGGTGCGAGGCACGAGGCCATGACATGCGCCGCGCATTGCCTTGCCGTTGTTCAGTTGCTGCACGCTCACTTGGGCGTCACTCAAATCCTCGCCGTGAAACATGATCGTCAGCGGCATCTCCATGTTGGTCCACCAGCATAACGGTTCCACGTGTTGAATTTTAGGTGCTGCAAAAGTCATCTGACTAATCAGCAGCACAACTGCAAAAAAGAATGTCTTTTTCATTTTATATCAGATATTAGAATGTCCTTCATCCGTTCGTTTTTGAGGTCTTTCACTTTCTTGTATCCCTCCCAGAACGCCTGCATATCTTCGCTCGGCGACTGCAGGAACAGTTCCGTACCTTGCGCCTCAATCCGTCCGATGACCATGCCCACGCTTATCTTATGCGTGTCGAGCGCCGGTTGGTAGGTCTTGTCCTCGTTGCCCTCCACAAACACCTCGCGCAGCACTCCGGTCTCCACCATTCGGCCTAACAACTGATTGACTAAACGGATGGGCAGATGGTCGCGAATGGCTAATTCGTGCGCCGAAAGAGGTTCTTCGTCATTCTCAAACCGCCGAATTATAACCGACAGCAGGTATAGCATCACGAAGTCTTTGTAGCGCCGTGACATCTGGTTCAGGTCCTGCTCGTATTCAAACTCTTCGTTGTTCTGAATGGCGTAACTCATCTCCGCGCCGATGAGGATCAGCAGGCTCGTGTATTGCAACCACGTCATGAGGATAGGTACTGTTGCAAACGCACCGTACACGATACTCGTGCGGCTCAACGAAGCGATGATATAGACGGAGAGCATCTGCAGCAACTGGAAGAGCGAACCCATGATGATACCCGGGATCAGGGCACTCATGAAGCGCACTTTGGTGTTCGGTATCGCTACGTACATCACCGTGAAGAGCAGCCAGCACATCACGAACTGCAGGAACTTCACGCCGCTCGTCTGCAGGAAATTGTGCACAGCCTCCACGTGAAGTGTGCTCTCCACGGCCGAGTGAACGAAGATGTTGATACCCGCCGAGCAAACGATCAGCACCGGAATAAGCACCACGATGGCGATATACGTCGTTGCCTGATGCAGTATCGAGCGTGACTTATGCACATTCCAGATGCGGTTAAACGCCGTCTCTACGGACTGGAAGAACGAATACACCGCCCAGAGGAGAATGAGAATACCGATACCGATGAATACGCCGCCTTGTGCCGTTTCCAGGTAACGCTGCACCATGGCCATGATGGTCGGCACCATGTTCGTCTCGCCGAGGAACGAAGCGTTCAGCTGCTGCTCTATCACGTCCGCTACGCCGAAGCCGTTCGCTACCGCCATCACCATCGCCAGTATCGGCACGATGGCAAAGATAAGAGAGTAGGTGAGGCTCTTGGCGGTATCGTTCAGGTTCTTGCTGCCGAAACCGCGCGCCACCAGCACTATCGTACGGATGATTTGGTATCCCAGACGTTTGATGAAGCTGTCCAGCTCATTCGTCGTCACGCGCCACATATCATAGCGCACAAACTTGATAATATCGGAGAACTTTACTTTCATGGTTGTTTTAGTTTTTCTTTTTATTTTTCCCAAAAGGGGGAAGCAGGTCTATAAGCCGGGTTCTGTACCCTTGCGGGCGTCTATCATTAATCTAACGCTTCCTACCCTCCGACTCGCACGAGCAGCGCTCAAACGTCGGTTTACTTGGAATTGCAGCCCACAGTGTGCTCGTTTCACATCACTCGTCTCTGTAGCAGGGACCAAACATTACTGCCTGACGGCCGTTAACCGTTGTGGTGCTCTGTGCTGCCCGGACTTTCCTCACCTTGCGGCGCGATAGACCGACCTACTTATGAGCGGCATATGGGAGTCGAACCCACCTCCTCAGCTTGGGAAGCTGATGCACTACCGATGTGCTAATGCCGCAAAATCGACTGCAAAAGTACTACAAAAAAATGACATATGCAAGGATTTGACGAAAAAAATTAAATAAGCCTGCTCTATTTAATTGTTTTTTTGAAAAAAGTCCCTGCTTGCACAATCGCACTTTTATCGAGCGGTTATCGAGCCATTATCGAGTCTTCGCCGTTCCATTTCCTTCCCGTTCTCAAAACCGCTGCAAAGATACTGCTTTTCTCGGACATACGCAATACTTTGTCCCTCAACTCATACCATTTGTCCCGATAGTATTGCAGCACAACTCACATCCGTTACATTTGACTTTTTACTTTTCTTCTTTCTTCTAACTTTATAAAAAAGGTAAAAAGTAAAAAGTATGGAATTATAATTGTACATCGCGCAGGTGGTGCGTGCGAGAACCAAATTGCACATGCAAAAATGAAATCGCATACAGTTTACTTTTTACCTTTTTTTATTTTAGGTTACTTTGTAGCATAAAAAAGCATCCCGTAGGATGCCTTAATTAATAGATCTCTACAATCTCGCGTTTGAGGCGCTTGGTAATCTGGCTCTTGGTCAGGGGTTTGACATCCTTGGTCTGCAAGCCCGTGACGCGTTGTGTAGCCTTGATATGCAGCGGTATCTCCGCTTTCTTGGAACCCAGGATATGCGCATTGCAGATCATGTTCTTCTCCAGCGTATAGACATGTCCGTCCTGCCGCTGATAGATGGTGTTGAGGTCGATGACGCCGTTCAGGTTCTTAAGACGGAATTTCTCAATCGACTGATCGTCCATATTGACCAGATTGAGCATCTGCAGTTGGTCGGCATTCAGCTTATAACCGAACGGGATCGTCACTTTGACTTCCGCATGCTCGGAGAAGCGTCTCACGGCATAGGTGCGCGAATCGACTATATAATGGCGCTTAAAGGTCATCTTGAAGCATCCCAGATACTTGCTCACGCTCTGCGTATGGGTCAGCACCGTCTCGCCTTCGTTCTCATTGCTCACCGTCCAATGCTTGGTGTCGGTCATGGCCTGCTCGAAGTCATAGCGCATGTTTCCCATGGAGAACAGGGCCTGATGCACCACCACGCCGCTATCCACGGCATTAGCAGCCTTGCGGATGAATTTCTCTTTCTGCTTCTTCTCGATGCGCTCGATGGCATCACTTGCGAGGATAGAATCCGCCTGCGCGCGTTTCTGGGCATCAAAGAAGCGCTTGCAATAGCGTCCCTGGAACTGGACGGAGTCGCGACCTTCTTTCGCCATCTCCGGCAGCACGACGATATTAGCAATCATCTGCTCCATGCCCCACGTGGCCCCTTCGCTCAGCATCCGCACATCGCTCACCACCTGATATTGGGCGTTGTTGTCCGGAAACTCTTCCTCCAGCTTCACATACACCGCGTGGAGTAGGGCAGCCATGGCTTTGCGTTTATTCTTCTGCTTGCTTGCTTTGGCCGCCACGACGGTCTCTTCGAGCGCTATAGGCTGCTCTTTGAGCACCAGTGGCGTGCGTTGCGTGGTCATGCGCGACAACTCCGCCAGCGAAACGGACAGTTTCTCATAGCCGATAAAACTGACAATCACGTTCGCATTGCTCGGCAGATCGGTCTCAAACGAGAAAAGACCACCGGTGTTGGTTGCCGTGCCTTGCTCCGGCTGCATCTCCGGATAAACGGTGGCATACGAGATCGGTTGCCCTTTCTCATCTACCACCTTTCCGGAATAGGTAGCCATCACGGCCAGTATGATCAAAAGAAATCTCATCTCCTGCCACGCGGATGGAGTTCGTCCAGCATCTCATCGAAGTTGTTGCGGAACTCGAATACATCACGCATTATGTAGTAGTTCTGAGGATCAGCGCAGAAGTCATACGCAAAAACGAGGAACTTCTTGCGGTTATCATCGAACGAGAACGTACGTGCCATGCGGCCTAAGTCCTCCGAGCAGAAATGTCCGAGCATTACGCACACTTTGGCTACTTCCAGTTTCTTGTCGTCAAAAGGCTGGTCTTCCAATACATGAAGTACCATATTTAACTCTTCACGCGTTGCGCAGTCGAAACCTCTGCCTCTGCGGTCATCGCGCATCTCCGGACGGCCGGGACGATGGTTGTCTTTCACTAACGGCCCGCGATGGTCGCGAGGAGGTTGCGCCATACTCATCATGGTTACCATGACCATCAAACTCATCAAAAAATACCGTTTCATATCCAGTTTCCTTTCTTTAATTTTCCAATTTGCCTGCAAAAGTACAAAAAATATGCCAAATACGCAAATTTTTCTGTAATTATTTGTTTATGTAATAAAAAAATCTTACCTTTGCACCGCAAAATACAAAAGTTATGAACATGATAAAAGATTTTTTGCAGACGGATTGGCTGGTGGTCATCACCAAACTGGTCTTGGCGACAGCCTTGGGTTATCTGATTGGCATGGAGCGCGAGTTGCACGGTAAAGTGGTAGGGACGCGCACGATCTCGCTTATCGCTATCGGTAGTGCGTTGTATGTGCTGATGTCCCCGCATATCTTCGGCGGCGATAACAGTCGTGTGATAGCGCAGGTCGTTTCCGGCATCGGTTTCCTCGGCGCGGGAATCATCTTCAAGGACGGCGATACCGTCAAAGGTCTTACGACGGCTGCAACGGTCTGGTGTTCAGCGGCTATCGGCTGTCTCTGCGGCAGCGGGATGTTCGCCGAAGCTATTCTCGGCACGATAGCTATCATGACCGTTAACATCTTCTTCAAACACCTTCATCCCGAGCATCAGGATCATCCTGAACAACATTCTTGATATCAGAAATCGGAAGAGATGCAGAAATGCATCTTTTCTTTTGTTATAGGGTGCTCAAAGGCTATCTCTGCCGCGTGCAGCATTAAGCGTTCACCTTGCGTCCCATACAGCCTGTCTCCTACCATCGGCGCATTCAGTCCGTCCGGATGTGCGGCGTGCACACGCAGTTGGTGCGTGCGACCGGTAAGCGGGTAGAAGTCCACGAAGACCGTTCCGTCAGCGCGGCGCTCGCGAATCCGATAATGCGTGATGGCGGGTTTACCGTGTTCCCGGTCCACCATCTGTCGCGGCCGGTCATATGGATTGGGCAGCAAGGGCAGACTGATTTCCCCTTCATCCGCTATTCTGCTCGTCCGGCATTCCAGCACGGATTCATAGCGCTTGAGGATATCCCGCCGCTGGAAATAAGCTTGCAGCGTCTTGTACACCTCCGGCGTTTTGGCAAGCACCAACAACCCGCTTGTGTCCTGATCAAGACGGTGAACAGCCTTGGCGCCCAAGAGACTTTCTGCGGACGGCTCATCGCTCTTCCCCGGCACAGACAACAGCCCTGCGGGTTTATTCACGACCATCAGCCACTCGTCTTCAAACAGGATGTGAGGTTTGGCAAAATCTCTCTTCTCCCGTTCGATTTCTTCCATTTGCACTCCGCGTAACATATGCCGCAAAATAGGCACACATTTGCCGGAACAGGGCGCATAGAAACAGCCTTCCTGCCTAATCTCCGTGCGCGAAGGAGCACCGACCCAGAACTCCGCCAAAGCCAAAGGCTTTAACCCATGCGTGAAAGCATATTGCAGCAGTTTCGGCGCACAGCACTCGCCTGCGCCGGAAGGCGGTAACTTCTCCTTGTCCGCTAATGTTTTCGTCTTTTTCCCCGCATCAAACCATTCCTCGGCGGGAACAATCGGTTTCTCGTCTTGAAAAATCTCCAATAGGTTCTTCGTCTCGCCATGACCGTTAACGAACTGATAGTTAGCGAATAACAACCGTTGTAACCGCTGAGACTCGGCTTTGGAAGTGCCGATAGGCGGCGCGGTCATCTCATAAACGGGCGGCACAAAACCTTCATGATGATAGCTGCCGTCCAGCATTGCCGAGAAAGCCGCCAGATACTTGTCGCTATCATAAACGAGCACGCCGAACATCTTGCCGCATTGGTGCAACTCGCTCTCCGGGTGCATATTCATATAGGCGTGCACTCGTTCCATCACTTCCGCTGCCGCTTTCTGCGCCAACGGGTGGGGTGGTATTGTAAAAGGCGACATTATCATCTAAATCCGCCGCAAAATTACTAAAAAATTTGCATATGTCAAAATATTTTTGTACTTTTGCAGTCGCAATATATAAAATCTATCTGTTGTGAAGAAAATTTGGTTTTTGTGCGCAGTCATGGCGTTTGGCGCATGTGCAATGAAATCCGGTGATGAGCCGACTATCGCCCCAGAAGGTGGTGGCGGCGCAGAAGGTGGCTATGTGGACGGTGACGGCGGTTTCGGCGGAGGAGGCTCCGGCGGTAACGAACAAGCGCAGGCAGGCAAAGTAACGGCCGGAGAATGGCGCGATCTGGATAATTGGCTCTTCTGGTCCAATCTGATGACGAACGAGCAGGCCGACCAAAACGGAACGAGCTATACTTCATACAGCACCTATTGGGGCTTCTTTACCAACAATCGCATCGCCGTGCGTGTGCTGAATGCGAGCAATGAACCGCAACGCGACGTAGCAGTACAGGTGAAACGCGGCGAGACGATTCTATTTGAAGGCCGCACGGACAACCGCGGCGAGACGAACCTTTTCATTGGTCTGACGCAACAGCAGACAAGCGTAGATTCTACAACGCTGGCGCTGGTGGTGGACGGTGAGCCTTTGGCTCAACCTGTCTCGATAACGAAATGGGGCGAGGATCCGAAATGGAATATTTGCACGGCATCGGTAGCGCCTACGGCAAACATCGATATCGCCTTTATCGTAGATGCTACAGGCTCGATGTCCGACGAGATTGACTTCCTGAAAGCGGACCTCACCAATATCATCACTACCGTTGGTGCCAAACATGCAACCGCCAACATACGGACTGCAGCGCTCTTCTACCGCGATGAGGGCGATGACTATTTGACACGTGTGAGCGATTTCTCGGAAGACCTGACCGTGACTACAACTTTCATCTCGAAACAAGAAGCGGACGGCGGAGGGGATTACCCGGAGGCTGTTCATACGGCATTGGCGGAGGGATTGCAGAAGCTATCGTGGCGCGAAGATAACAGTATCCGTCTGACTTTCATGCTGTTGGATGCTCCTCCTCATCACGAGAGTTCGGTCATCTCCAGCTTGCAGACATCTATTCCGCTATATGCTAAAGCGGGTATCCGTATTATCCCTATTGCTGCCAGCGGAGTGGACAAACCGACGGAGTTCTTCCTGCGCTTTGCAGCGATGGCTACGGATGGCACATATGTGTTCATTACCAATGATAGCGGTGTGGGCGAAGATCATATTGCAGCTACCGTTGGGGACTACGAAATAGAGTTACTCAACGAACTGATTGTTCGACTAATAGACCAATATTTATAAAAAATCGCAAAAAAAATGCAAAAATATTTGGTCATGTCAAAAAAAAGCAGTACCTTTGCAGCCGTTTTGCGTGTGTAGTGCACGCGAACGCGTAAAAAAAAACATTTATAAATCGCCTGGCTGGGCAGTGCGGAAACGCTTAATAGATGTCTGTCGGCCAAGCCTAAAACAAACAAAATTAATGGAATACAATTCTTACATGACAGTGTCTGTAAACAAAGCTACCGCTAAGAAAGAGTGGGTAGTGGTTGACGCTGAAGGCCAGATTCTTGGTCGTATGTGCTCCAAAGTGGCTAAACTGCTGCGTGGTAAGTACAAACCGTCCTTCACTCCGAATGTGGACTGTGGAGACAATGTAATCATCGTGAATGCTGACAAAGTGCAGCTGACAGGTAACAAATGGAACGATCGCGTTTATGTTCGTTACACCGGTTTCCCGGGTGGTCAACGCGAGTTCACTCCTGCTGACCTGATGGCCAAGGGCGCTGACAAACTCGTTCGCAAGGTAGTTAAAGGTATGCTGCCCAAGAATCGTCTGGGTGCTCGTCAAATCAACAACCTGTATATTTTCGCAGGTGCAGAGCACAACATGCAGGCACAACAACCGAAACAAATTGATATTAACACTCTGAAATAATAGAAGATATGGAAACAGTTAATGCATTAGGTCGTCGTAAAGAGGCAGTAGCTCGCGTTTACGTTAATGAAGGTGCCGGCAAGATTGTGATCAATGGCCGCGACATCGAGACATATTTCCCGTCTTCTATTCTGCGCTATATCGTTCTCCAGCCGCTGAATAAACTCGGCGTAGCAGAGAAATACGATATCAAGGTGAACCTTGACGGTGGTGGTTTCAAAGGTCAGGCAGAGGCTTTGCGTTTGGCTATCGCACGTGCGCTGGTAAAAATCAATCCGGAAGACAAAGCTGCACTGAAGGCAGAAGGCTTCATGACTCGTGACGCTCGTGAGGTAGAGCGTAAGAAACCGGGTCAACCGAAAGCTCGTAAGCACTTCCAGTTCAGTAAACGTTAATACGTACAACTCCAAATCGTGTGGACTCCTTCGGGATTACCACACGATTGTTTTGGTGTCTCAAACGCCTGTGTGCGTGCGCGCATGTTCAATTAATGTAATGTGCGTGTGAACGGGAATTCCAAAATGAACGGAGATTTATTAAACAATCAAACACATTAAACAAACAAAATGAGAACAAATTTTGATCAATTGCTCGAGGCTGGTGCACACTTTGGCCACCTCAAACGCAAATGGAATCCGGCCATGGCTCCGTACATCTACATGGAGCGTAATGGTATTCACATCATTGACTTAAACAAGACCGTCGTTAAGGTTGACGAGGCTGCTGAAGCTTTGAAAAACCTCGCCCGTAGCGGTCGTAAGGTGCTCTTCGTTGGTACGAAGAAGCAGGCTCAAGAAGTAGTAGCAGCACGCGCTCAGGAAGTAGGTATGCCGTACATCACCGAGCGTTGGGCAGGTGGTATGTTGACCAACTTCCCCACCATCCGCAAGGCTGTGAAGAAAATGAGTCAAATCGACAAGATGAGTACCGATGGTACGCTGGATAACGTTTCCAAGCGTGAGAAACTGCAGATCGCACGTCAACGTGAGAAACTGGAGAAGAACCTTGGTTCTATCGCCGATATGACTCGTCTGCCGAGCGCTGTATTCGTAGTGGACGTGATCAAAGAGAAGATTGCTGTTGCAGAGGCTAACCGTCTGGGTATTCCTGTATTCGGTATCGTTGATACCAACTCGAACCCGAACAACATCGACTTCGTAATACCTGCTAACGACGATGCTACAAAGGCTATCGACGTCATCCTCGGCGCTGTTTGCGAGGCTATCAAAGAAGGTCTCGAGGAGCGTAAGGTAGAGAAAGCTGACGAAGAGGCTGCAGAGGCACAGAGCACAACTGAGGCTCCGGCTCCGAAAGAGCGTCGTCAACGCATCCGCAAAGCTGCTCCGAAAGCAGAGGCAGAGAAAGTAGCCGAAGCAAAGGAAGAGGCTAAGGAAGAACCTAAAGCAGAAGAGGAGGCATAATTATGGCAGTTACATTGGCTGATATCAAAAAATTGCGTGACATCACCGGTGCCGGAATGATGGACGTAAAGAAAGCCCTCGAAGAAGCAAATGGCGATTTTGAGGTTGCGAAGGACCTTCTCCGTAAGCGTGGACAAGCCATCGCAGCAAAACGCAGCGACCGCGAGGCTTCGGAAGGTTGTGTGCTCGCAAAGGTAAAAGAAGGCTTCGGCGCTATCGTTGGCGTGAAGTGCGAGACCGACTTCGTAGCTAAGAATGAGGACTTTGTGGGTATGGTTAAACTCATCCTTGACGCTGCTTTGGATAACAAAGTACGCAGCAAAGAAGAGCTTGCTAACCTCAAGATCGGTAACTTCACCGTTTCGGAGATCATTACCGAGCGTTCCGGTGTAACGGGCGAAAAGATGGAGTTGGCTGACTTTGCATGCCTTGAGGCTCCGGTAGTGGACGCTTACAACCACCTCGGCAACAAACTGAGTTCGCTTGTAGCCGCTAATGCCGGTGCAGATCACGAGACTGTTCACGGTATCTCAATGCAGGTAGCTGCTATGAGCCCGATCGCTTTGGATGCTGATCACGTAAGTGAAGAAGTAAAGAAGCACGAGTTGGAGGTAGCTATTGACAAGACCAAACAGGACGAGATCAACAAGGCTGTTGAGAACGCTCTGCGTAAGGCTGGCTTGAACCCCGCTCATTGTGACAGCGACGACCATATCGCTTCCAACACAGCTAAGGGTTGGTTAACAGAGGAGCAGGCTCAAGTGGCACGTGACATTCGTGCAAAGGTTCCGGCAGAGGCAGAGGCAAACCTCGCTGCTCAAGCCAAGAAGATTGAGATGATTGCTCAAGGTCGTCTGGGTAAGTTCCTCAAAGAGAATACCCTCGTTGAGCAGGCTTACATCATGAGCGAGAACAAAGAACTCGTGAAAGATATCCTCAAAGCTAAAGGGGTGGAAATCAAGGATTTCCGCCGCATCACATTATCCGCTGAATAATGAAAAAAATTCTGAAGATATGTGGATGGGGAGCGCTAGTAATAGTGCTCCTCTTCGCATTGATCCTTGTTTGTGTGTCGCCGGCTGCCAAATATGTGGTGAATAACTACGGCGAAGAAATCATCGGTCGTCAGCTTCATGCAGACCAAGTAATTATCAATCCGTACTGGGGTGGTGTGACTATCCGCGGCTTTGAATGCAAAGAGCAGAACGGCGAGACGAACTTCATCTCGTTTGACCATCTATATGTGCAGATAGCTTATCCACGGCTCATCGGCAAGAACGTAAAGATTCGTGCCATTCATCTGGACGGTTTCAACGGCCAAGTGCTTAAGAGTAAGGATAAGTTGAACTTCTCCGATATCATCGAGCGCTACACTAAGAATGACACTATTCCTGAAGAACCGAAAGACACCACGAAAAGCGGATGGACAGTTGCATTGGATGATATCCGGCTGAATAACAGCACAGTACGTTATCGCGATGTGATCACTCATAAGCAGTGGAGTCTGGAAGATATCACGCTTCGTGTACCGGGACTCTATTTCGACAACACGCAGACAAACGCAGGTATAGAGTTCGCATTGCCTACAGGTGGTCGGGTAGGTATCATCGCCGGCTATCGTATGCGGTCCAATAACTATGCTGTGCGCTTGAACCTCTACGATGTACATACCGATGTTGTATTGCCGTTGGTGCAAGACTATTTGAACATCAGCGGTTTGGGAGCCAAACTGAACGGCTCTGTATTGGTAGAGGGTAGCCTGGATGCCATTACAAACGTTCAGTTGAAAGGAAACCTTGCGATGGCGGGACTGAGTATCCGCGACAAGCATAATGATCAAGTGGCTGCGCTGGATGAACTGCGAGTAGCTATCAACAAAGGAGACCTGAATACCAATACTTTCCTGCTTGATACGCTCTCTATCTTCGGTATCACGGGCGATTATGAAGTACACGAGACATGGAACACCATGACGCGCCTGATGAAGAAAGATGAGGATCGTGAGACAAGTGCCATTGAGGCGCTTAATGACAGCGCGGAGGCCAAACCCAAGAAACAAGAGCCGAAGGAAAGCAAACCTTTGGTTTGGATGGCGAAAAGAGTGCATATCACGGGCCATGACATCACCTATAGTGACTACTCGATGAAGCACGATTGGCAATATGCTATCCAAACATTCGAACTGACAGGCAGCAATGTGGCAACGAACGGACGAAACAGTCTGAACTTAAATGCCACGCTGACCAATAATGCCAAACTGAAAGCAGACTTTGTAGGAGGACTCGATTTGGCAAGCCAGGATACTCGTATTAATGTGAAGTTAACAGGCGTTAATTTGCATGATTTCAATGCATTATGCCGTAACTACACAGGCTATCCGTTAGAGGGCGGAGACTTGCGTCTGGATAGTCATATTGATGTTGTCTGTGGTAAGATGAAGGGTAACAATCAGATCGTGATTGACCATCCTCGGGTAGGGAAGAAAGAGAAGTTCAGCAAAGCCAAATATAAGAATATACCTGTTCGCACAGGCGTTAAGATGCTGACTTCGGCGCAGGATATGATTGTGCTGGACGTGCCGGTAGCTGGCGATGCCAGAAATCCTAAGTTCAAATTAGGCAAAGTGATTGGTCGTGCGCTACTGAAAGTATTCTTTGGACCATTGATGGGCGTAAATGACCGCAAAACGGTCAGCGCGGAGGAAATTCAAGAAATGCAGGAGTTGTTGGGAGAAGACAGTGTGTCACTCGGCAATGATGCGACGGGCGATGTCTCGGCAGACGTCGCAATGACCGCAGGCGACAGCGTCGGTCTCTCCGAAGTAAGCAAGTAAGACTTGCTCGCGGCAGAACTGCGTTTGGTCGGCATACTCCACCATTGCACGCAGTTTATTGATATACAGCGCTTGCCGCTCTTCATAGATAGAGGGCGATAGATAGATCTCTGTCTGTCGCTCGTTTGTCATAGTAAGGCAGCAACCCACCGAGCGTGGAATATAGGTAATGATGCCGCGTTGGGCAAGCGAGACAAGCAGTTCGTGGGTCTCGCGTCTATCCGCTTCTCGCACATATTGCAGGTTCGTATAAATGCCTGTATAAGAACGCATTAGCACGTCCATTAGTTCTGCTTGCTCAAACGAAAGGTTATATTCTCCGAGCTGATGACGTGGCACGTGGATCTGAACGCGCGGCTGTGTCTCATGCTCTTCTTCAAAGTCGATATATCCGGCTTGTGTGAGGATATGCAGGGCGGAGTAGGCTTGCAGAACAGGCAGGTGCATAACGTGGCATAACTGATCCATATGCAGCATGAAACGATGCCCTAGACCGCTGCCTGCACCTATCTGCAGAAAGTCCATCGTCTTATGATAAACCTGCTCAACGAACTCTTTGGACGGATAGTTGTCCACAATGCGTTTCTTCGCTTTCGCCTTATCTTCCGCCTCGTTGTAAAGCAACACTGCATAAGCCGTTTTCCCATCTCTTCCGGCGCGTCCTGCTTCCTGATAATAGGATTCGAGAGTATTGGGCAGGTCATAATGAATAACGAGCCGCACATCCGCTTTATCGATACCCATGCCGAAGGCATTGGTAGCTATGATGACCCGTGTTTGCCCTTCTTTCCATGCTTCCTGACGATCATTGCGCTCTTTGGTCATCAAGCCAGCGTGGTAGTAATCTGCGCTCTCGCCTTGCGTTTTCAGCCATTCTGCGAGTTCTTGCGCCCGTTTGCGGTTTCGGACATAGACAATTGCACTGCCCGGCACTTTCGCTAGGATATGAGCTACTTGCTCGGCTTTGTTGTCTGTCCGACGCACGATATATTGCAAGTTCTCGCGATGGAACGATTTACGCAATACATTACGCGCGCGGAAACCTAACTTATCCTGTATATCTTCAATAGTCTCGGGTGTGGCAGTTGCCGTCAACGCCAATACCGGCACATCCGGCAGCAGTTCCCGCACCGCAGCTATATTTAGATACGACGGCCGAAAATCATACCCCCACTGCGAGATACAATGCGCCTCATCTACGGCTATCAATCCTATGGGTAAGTCCGCCAAACGTTTGCGGAACTCCTCGCTCTCTAACCGTTCCGGAGAACAATAAAGGAAGTGATAGGGACCGAAAAGGCAGTTATCCAACGCTGTGCGTTGTTTATCGTAACTCATACCTGTATAGACGGCAGCCGAGTGAATACCGCGCGCCTGGAGGTTCTCTACCTGATCCTTCATCAGCGCTATCAGCGGCGTGATGACGAGGCATAGACGACGTTCCGGACTATCATTGGCCATGACAAGAGTAGGTACCTGAAAACAGATACTCTTCCCGCCGCCTGTAGGCATTAGCGCCAAGGTGTCACGGCCCGATAAAACAGAATCGATGATTTCCGACTGTAATGGCCGAAAATCATCGTATCCGAAATAAGTATGTAATGCCTCGCGGGCAGTCATAAATTACCAATTATAGGTTACCGATCGCCAATAACGCATTCTTGATGCGTTTGATGGTTTCTTCTTTGCCGAGCACGTCAGTGATAGCCCAGATGTGCGGACCTCTGGCAGCGCCGACAAGGCAAATACGGAAAGCGTTCATTACGATGCCCACACCATATTCCTTGGCCTCAATCCACGGCATTACCAGTCCGTCCAAGGTCTCTGCGTCCCATGACGAAACACCTTCAAGCAATTCCAACAACTCGGTCATATGTCGCGGAGAATCCTCTTTCCAGCGCTTCTTAAGCGATTTCTCGTCGTATTCGGTCGGAGCCACGAAGAAGAAGTTCGTCTGCTCCCAGAGCTCCGGAACAAAGTTCACGCGGTCTTTGGTCAAGCCGATGACGGTGGCTACCATCTGCATATCCGGATTCTCAATGCCGTTGGCCTTTAGTGTAGGCAGGAACATCTCCGCCAACTCCTCGTTGCTGCGGAGTTGCAGGTATTGGTGGTTGAACCATTTGCCTTTCTCGTAGTCGAACTTAGCGCCGGATTTGGAGACGCGGTCAAGCGAGAACTCCATGATCAGTTCTTCCATCGTGTACAGCTCTTGATCGCCTGTGCCGTGCCATCCAAGGAGTGCAAGGAAATTGATCACTGCCTCTGGCAGATAGCCGCTCTCACGATAGCCTGACGATACTGTGCCGTCTTTCTGATTGTGAAACTCCAACGGGAAGACAGGGAAACCGAGACGGTCACCGTCACGTTTGCTCAACTTACCGTTTCCATCGGGTTTAAGAAGCAGTGGCAAGTGCGCAAACTCAGGCATCGTGTCTTGCCAGCCGAAAGCGCGGTAAAGCAGCACATGGAGTGGAGCAGAAGGCAACCATTCCTCGCCGCGAATGACGTGACTCACTTCCATCAGATGGTCATCGACGATGTTTGCCAAGTGGTATGTAGGCAGGTCGTCCGCTGATTTATACAGCACTTTGTCGTCCAATATATTGCTGTTAATAACTACTTCCCCGCGAATCAGATCATGAACATGAACATCCTCGTTGGGCTCCACTTTGAAGCGTACCACATATTTCTCGCCATTATCGATAAGGCGTTTTACTTCTTCTGCCGGCATTGTGAGCGAGTTACGCATTTGCATACGCGTCCGCGCGTCGTACTGAAAATTAGGAATCTCTGCGCGTTTTGCTTCCAATTCCTCCGGCGTATCAAACGCAATATAGGCATGGCCGCTGTCCAATAACTGCTTTACATACTGATGATAGATCTCCCTGCGCTCGGACTGGCGATAAGGACCATGCTCTCCAACGGCTTCTATTTTCCCGTCCCGCATGCGCAGACCTTCATCAATGCCGATGCCTAACCAATCCAAAGCCTCTAAGATATATTCCTCTGCGCCTGGCACAAAACGAGTACTATCCGTATCTTCGATACGGAGCAACATGTCACCGCCGTGCTGACGGGCAAACAAATAGTTATACAAGGCGGTACGAACACCGCCGATGTGCAACGCGCCAGTAGGACTCGGCGCAAAACGAACTCGAACTCTTCTTTCCATAATTCAGAAACCTTTGCGGCTGCAAAGGTACTGCTTTTTTTTGACATATGCAAATTTTTGGCACGAATATTGTTGTACATATTCAAAAATCGCACAAAATTATGAAACGTTATCTCTTTTTACTCGTATCTGCCGTTATCGCCGTTAGTGCTTGGGCATCTGATGTTGTTATTGACAAGAACAACTGTACCATTATCAAAGACGGCAAAGCTTATCCGCTTTACGGCAAAATAAAGATCGTCGATTCCTTTGAGGACGTGAAGGTCAAGATTGTGGATTGCTTTGAGGATGTGGACATTAAGATCGTCGATTCTTTTGAAGACTCATGTGGCAAGGTCAAGCTGGTAAACTCTTTTGAGGACGTGAAGGTCAAGATTGTTGACTGCTTTGAGGACGTAAAAGTCAAACTGGTCGATTGTTTTGAAGGTGTCAAAAAGTAATCGCCCTGCCGAACTATTCTATGAACAAGGAGCCTTAAGGCTCTTTTTTTTTCTTTTTTCTTGCGTATATAAAAAAAAAGCAGTATCTTTGTAGCCGATTTTGATTAAAACAAGAAAAACACTACAAACAATTAAATATTTATTCTTTATGAAACCCACACACATTGAGCATTTGGGCATCGCAGTGCCCAGTTTGGAAGAGGCAATGCCCTTCTTCGAATTCCTCTCCGGTAGCAAATGCTACAGTATTGAGGAAGTAGCAGACCAGAAAGTACGCACCGCATTCTTTAAGGTCGGAGAAGTGAAGATTGAGCTTCTTGAGCCGACGAGCGAGGAATCTACCATTGCCAAGTTCATTGAGAAGAACGGCGGTCGCGGTGGTGTTCACCACGTAGCTTTCAACGTAGAGAACGTAGCTGATGCGCTTGCAGAGTGCGAGGCAGCAGGCATCCAACTCATCGACAAAGCTCCGCGCAAAGGTGCTGAGAACCTTATGATAGCGTTCCTGCACCCGAAATCAACCAAAGGTGTATTAACTGAACTTTGTCAACAACCGAAGTAATATGGATCAGGCTAAATTAGACAGGCTGGTAGAGAACCGCGAGAAGGCAATGGCCGGAGGCGGTGAGGCAGCCGTTGAGAAACATCATGCCAAGGGCAGCTATACCGCTCGCGAGCGAATCAATATGCTGCTTGACGAGGGTTCTTTTGAGGAAGTGAATATGTTCCTCACGCATCGTTGCCACGACTTTGGTATGGAGAAGAAAGTGTTCTTGGGTGACGGCGTAGCTGTCGGCTCGGGAACTATTGACGGTCGTTTGGTATTTGTGTTTGCTCAGGATGCTACCGTTATTGGCGGATCGTTGAGCGAGACAATGGCACTGAAGATATGCAACGTAATGGACCAGGCGATGAAGCTCGGCGCACCGATCATCGGTCTCAATGACTCCGGTGGCGCGCGTATTCAGGAAGGCGCATGTGCGCTGGCAGGCTATGCAGAGATCTTCGAACGTAACATCCTTGCTTCTGGCGTTGTGCCGCAGATAAGCGTTATCTTTGGTCCGTGCGCAGGTGGAGCAGTATATAGCCCTGCGTTGACAGACTTCATCCTGATGACTGAGCAGAACAGTTACATGTTCATTACCGGTCCGAAGGTAGTGAAAGCCGTTACGGGCGAGGATGTGACCGTTGAGCAACTCGGTGGTGCTAAGATTCACGCATCCAAGTCCGGTGTTACCCATTTCGTAGCAGAGACCGAGGAAGAGGCTATTGCGCAAGTGCGCCGCCTTGTTTCCTTTATCCCGCAGAATAATATGGAGGAGGCTCCGCTGGTTGAGTGCACAGACGACATCACACGCGTGGACGATAACCTGAACGACCTTGTGCCTGCAGACCCGAACAAGCCGTATGATATGCATGAAATCATCAATACCATCGTGGATAACGGCGACTTTATGGAAGTTCATAAGGATTATGCAAAGAACGTTATCTGCGGCTTTGCGCGCTTCAATGGTCGCTCAACTGGTATTATTGCCAATCAGCCGTCATGGCTTGCCGGCGTGCTGGATTGCGATGCTTCTCGTAAGGCCGCACGTTTCGTGCGTTTCTGCGACGCATTTAACATCCAGATTCTGACGCTTGTTGACGTTCCGGGCTTCCTTTGCGGTACCGGACAGGAATATGCAGGCATCATTGATCATGGTGCAAAACTGATGTTTGCTTACGGCGAAGCGACTGTTCCAAAGGTAACTATCACCGTTCGCAAGTCTTACGGCGGTTCTCATATCGTGATGAGTTGTAAGCAACTCCGCGGCGACATGTGCTACGCATGGCCGAATGCTGAGATTGCTGTGATGGGTGCCAGCGGTGCGGTAGGTGTGCTGCAAGCCAAAGCCATCAAAGCCATCGAGGATGCTGAAGAGAAGAAGAAATTCATCGCAGAGAAGGAGGCGGAATACAAAGATCTGTTCGCTTCGCCTTATCAGGCTGCCAATCGCGGGTACATCGATGACGTTATTGAGCCGCGCTACACCCGTAGTCGCATCATTCGTGCGTTTGAGATGTTGCAGACCAAGCGTCTGACCAATCCGCTTAAGAAACACTCTAATATACCTCTGTAATTATGGTACTTTTAGCAGTTACAGCAGATACGTGGATCGTGACCGGCTTAGGTTTCGGTATTGTGTTGGTGCTCCTTTTCTGCCTTGTGTATATTCTCCAGTTCTTTGGATGGACAATGCAGAAGATAGAAGCACCGCGAGCACCGAAAGAGCCCAAAGCACCGAAGGCTGTCAAATCGGCAGAACCGACGGACGAGGGCACCAAAGCCGCTATCGCCATGGCGATCTCTGAAGCCCACAACGACGATCTCGTCGCAGTGGCTTATGCGCTTTATCTTGCGCAGAATAAGAAACATGACATTCCGACCGCTATGATCTCGCTGCATAAGCATGACACGGCTTGGAACGAGAAGTCTATTGGTATGAACAATCAAGGTTTTTAATTATGAAAGAATTCACATTCAAAATCAATGGCGCAGAGTACAAGTGCGCTGTAGAAGAAATAGAAGCCGGCAAGACGAACGTCACCGTTAACGGCAAAGTGTATACTGTAGAGACAGAGGCTCCCAAGGCTGCCGCTCCGGCACCGAAATCCGCCGCTGCTCCTGCTCCAAAGCCAGCAGCACCTGCTGCTCCCAAGGCAGAAGCACCCAAACCTGCGGCTCCTGTTGCAGGAGGTGTACAGGTGAAGAGCCCGCTGCCTGGTAGCGTTATCAAAGTGCTGGTAAGCGAAGGACAAGCCGTTAAGAAAGGCGACACACTGCTCACTCTCGAGTCTATGAAGATGGAGAACGCCATCATGGCTGAGCAGGACGGTACGGTAAAACAGATTGCCGTTTCCGCAGGCCAGAACGTAATGCAAGACGATTTACTCATAGTTCTTGGATAATATGAATATCATTGAGTTTTTCCAAGGCATGGGTTTCATGCAGATGTGCTGGCAACAGGCTATCATGCTGTTGATCAGTTTCTTTCTGCTGTTCCTTGCTATTCATAAGAAATATGAGCCGCTATTGTTGCTGCCCATCGCATTCGGTATGCTTCTGACAAACCTACCGGGCGCAGGGATGTTTCATAGCGAGTTATGGTCGGCATTCCTTGATCCGGAGAGTCCGGCTTACCATTCTTACGGAGTTATTCTTAAAGAGGGTGGTCTGCTCGACGTGCTGTATATAGGCGTCAAGGCGGGTGTTTATCCTTGCTTGATATTCATTGGTGTAGGTGCCATGACAGATTTTGGACCGCTGATTGCCAATCCTAAATCACTCATCCTGGGTGCAGCTGCTCAGATAGGCATCTTTGTTACCTTCCTCTGCGCCAATCTGATGGGCTTCTCGCCCGCAGAGGCCGGTTCTATCGGTATCATCGGCGGTGCAGACGGTCCTACATCTATCTTCCTGACCTCTAAGTTAGCCCCGCACCTCTTGGGCCCGATTGCTATTGCTGCTTACAGTTACATGGCTCTCGTGCCGGTTATTCAGCCGCCTATCATGCGCGCGCTGACGACCAAGAAAGAGCGTGCTATTAAGATGGGACAGCTCCGTCCTGTAAGCAAGACCGAGAAGATCGTCTTCCCGATCATTATCACGGCCATTGTGGCATTGATCCTTCCGGATGCAGCTCCACTGATCGGCTGTCTGATGTTAGGCAACCTGATGAAAGAGTGTGGTGTGGTAGAGCGTCTCTCAAAGACCGCACAGAACGAACTGATGAACATCGTCGTTATCTTCCTTGGTCTCTCCGTGGGTGCAACGGCTACTGCCGGCAGTTTCCTCAACTGGCAGACCCTGATGATTCTGGCAATGGGTATCGTCGCTTTCGGTCTCGGTAGCGCAGGAGGTGTGCTGCTAGCTAAGTTTATGAACCTCTTCCTCAAAGAGAAGATCAACCCGCTGATTGGCTCTGCAGGCGTTTCTGCCGTACCAATGGCTGCGCGCGTGAGTCAGACCGTGGGACAAGAAGAGAACCCGTCGAACTTCCTGCTTATGCACGCCATGGGTCCGAATGTAGCCGGTGTGATCGGTTCTGCCGTTGCTGCGGGTGTCCTCCTGACGATGTTAGGATAATCTATGTCGAACAGACGCATAGGAACAATAGTATTGGTAATAGCCATGGTGATCGTGGCTATTTCCGTGCTATTTACCAATAATCTCGCGCGAGCGTTGCAGGCGGAGGAGCAGAAGAACATGGCGGTGTGGGCGGATGCTACGCAGCGTCTTATCCTTGCTGACAGTAATGCGGATATTGATTTCGTGTCTTCTATCATCGAGGGCAATACCACTATTCCTGTTTATATCTGCGACGAGGAAGGAAAGATTCTTGCCAGCCGTAATGTGCCGGAAGGGAAGGAGACTGTCGGTAAGCACGGGCCTATAGAAGTGAAGATCAGCGATGAAGTATCCCAATATATATATTGGGATGACAGTCATCTGTTGACCCGTTTGCGTTATGTGCCTTATGCCCAGTTTGCTCTTATCTTCATCTTCATCGTCATTGCAGTCATCACCATGCTGACTGCCCAACGCAGCGAGGAGAATCGTCTATGGGTAGGATTATCCAAAGAGACAGCTCATCAACTCGGCACGCCGATCTCGTCGCTCAATGCCTGGCAGCAACTGCTTGCAGAGGCTTATCCGAACGATGAGTATGTGCCGCAGATGAAGCGCGATATTGAGCGCCTGCAGATGATTGCCGACCGCTTTCAGAAGATAGGCTCAGAGCCCGCGTTACAGCCCGAGAACCTCATTCCCGTTATTCAGAATGCCGTCAGTTATATGCGCGCCCGCAGTAGCAGCCGCATCGTCATTGACGACCATTGTCTGGAAGGCGTTAATCGCACCGTGATGCTCAACGCGCCGCTAATGCAGTGGGTGGTAGAGAACCTATTGAAGAATGCAGTGGATGCCATCTCTGGAAAGGGCTCCATAACGCTGCAGATCCACGAGAACGAGCGCGATGTGATGCTCGACATTACCGACACCGGCAAGGGAATAGACAATAAAAACCAGCGTCACATCTTTGAGCCGGGCTTTACATCTAAGGATAGAGGGTGGGGCTTAGGCCTTCCACTCGCCAAACGTATCGTCGAGCAGTACCATGGAGGCAAACTCCTGCTTAAGCACTCGCAGCCGGGCGTCGGAACGACCTTCCGCATCGTTATCAAAAAGCCCGAATACCGTTGAACCACTGCCCGTCATACTTGCATAATAAGCGCCTGCGTCAAGCAGACGCTTTTTTATTTCCGCAATAATAGGATGGTGGGGGAATACCGTCTTCTCAAAATCATTCGTCTTACGGTCAAAAGGATGGGGATTGGGCACTATTCCGCAATAAGCCTCTTTGGTGGACACTCCCTCGTCGGGTTTGATCATCACAATACGTTTGCCTTTGAGGTCCAGATCAATGGGCGTCAGAATATCTCCGATGCCCTCTGCATAGCAAGGCGTATTGTAAATAAAGAACGGGCAATCGGCACCTAACGGTCTCACTTCTTCCACCAATTGTTGCTTCGTCAAACCCAAACCAAAAAGTTCATTTATGGCAATGGCCATGTGCGCCGCATCGCTACTTCCGCCACCCAGTCCTGCACCGAAAGGAATCGTTTTTTTGAAACGAATAGCCACTTTGCCTACCTGCTTATACTTGTTCGCAAAGGATTGGTAGCATTTTATAATCAGATTGTCCTCCGGCTTACAGTCCACAGAAAGGCCTTCCTGAACGAAGGAAAAGGTGTCAGAAGGCGTCACTTCCAACTCATCATGTAAGCCGTAAATGGGGACAAAAACAGTCTCCAGATCATGGTAGCCGTCCTCCCGCTTGCGCACCACGCGCAGGCCTAAGTTAATTTTACAATTCGGATAAAGCAGCATTACTTATACAGGAATCGTTTGATGGACCGTTTGGGTGTGTGCTCAAAGGGTTTGTCTTGTACTTCGATGTTTGAGACCTTGCTGTAAGAAGGAATCAGGCTATTGAGTTTCACGAGGTTTGCTTTCATGATCTGCTGTATTTCCTCGAGGCTCATGCGTTTGGTGAGCGTCTCGTCAGGGAAGACCAGTGCCACCAGTTTGCCTTCACGCTCCACGATGAGCGATTCACCAACCGCCTCTTGGTTATTGAGCTTATCCTCAATTTCTTCGGGGTATATATTCTGTCCCGAAGCACCGAGGAACATCGTTTTGCAGCGCCCTTTGATGTAGATATTCTTCTTTCTATCCAGTCGTCCGAGGTCTCCTGTGCGCAGCCATCCGTCTTCCGTGAACGCCGCCTTGGTAGCCTCCGGATTCTTGTAGTAGCCGAGCATCACATCCTCTCCTTTGACGAGAATCTCGCCGATGCCGGCTTCATTGGGATTATCAATCTTAACGTCCATATTCATCACCGGCACACCTCCTGTGCGGGCTTTGAAATACTTAGGCGGGTTTCCGCCGATCAGCGGGCCGCACTCCGTCATTCCATAGCCGATAGAGAGCGGGAAATGGATATCCATCAGGCATTTCTCCACCACGGGATTCATGGCCGCACCGCCGCAGATGAAATAACGCAGCTTGCCGCCGAAGGCTTTTCTAAGGCCTGTCTTCACGCGGCTTTTGAGGAACGCACCGATGATAGGTGTGTGCCAGAACATGCGGATGGCCCATTTGCTGAGTGTCGGGTCGAGTTTCTGCTTGTAGATCTTCTCTATCACCAAGGGCACTGTTACCACGAGGTAGGGTTGTACGTCGTTGAGCGCCTTGAGCAGAATAGACGGCGTCGGACTCTTGGTCAGGAAATAAATATGCGTACCTGAACAAAGCGGGTAGAGCAGTTCGCACACCTGACCAAACATGTGTGCCAACGGAAGCATCGACACCAGGCGTTGGCCGGGTTCTACCGGTAACATCTTCATTCCCACTTCCACGTTGTTACTCAGCGATTTACCGTTGAGCATCACACCTTTCGGGCTACCCGTCGAGCCGCTGGTATAGTTGATGAGCGAGAGCGTCTCTGCGTCCGCGGTGAAATAGATGTCCTCCGGCTCAATGCTGTGCGGGTATTTCTTAGCGAAAGCTTTATCAATGGCCTTGGCGTCCGGCATTTTGACGTCTTCCCGCGCATACAACGTACGCCAGTCTTCCAACGCAATAGCCGCTTTCAGCTTCTGCGGCATCGTCTGGTGTTGCAGCTCCTTCCATACATAAGGCCCTACAAACAGGAACTCACTATCCGAGTGGTCCAGCAGATGCGCGATGTCCTCCGCCGTGAAGTCCTGCAATATACTGACACACACACCTTCATAAGCCGCGATGGCAAGGTAGGCAAGCGCCCAATTGGCGCAGTTACGCCCGCATAGCGCTATCTTATCGCCTCGCTTAATGCCTACCAACTCAAACAACACGTGTAAGCGCAGCATTTCAATGGCCAACTCCCCGAATGTATACTCGTGATCCTCGTTGTAGTCCGTCAATGCCGCATCGTTCCATTGATGCGTCATTACGTCCGTCAAATAGTTTAAATAATGTTTCTGCATTATGGTGTAGAAATTAGTGACAAAATCCAATTCGGGTGCAAAGATACAAAAAATAAATAACATACGCAAGCGCGCGCATGTTTTTTATTAAATAATGTAGGGTAGAATCGTTAGTGTCTGAGCCGTGCAAAGGTACCGCAGTGTGCACAAGTGTAGTAAGAACGGCCGGATGAGGGAAGAGTAGAGGTACCCTCAGAAGAGCCAACGAACAAACGCAGGACAAAATCCTGCGCTTGCTGACTCAATGTGAAAAAATCCATTTTCATTGTAAAATAGGTTAGGGTTTAGGTTTAATGGCAAAAGTTGCCTTTAAAAATCGATGCAAAGGTAATACATTTTTGTGAACCGTGCAAGAAAAAAATGCAAATTTTAAGCGCAATAAGTGTGAACACAATAATGCATACAAATACACAGATTTGTACCGTTTGCAAATAACAGCAAATGGAGTCCGGAGGGCCGTTGTACACAGATTAATAAGAAAAGAGTAGAGTAGTGCCATTTTTCGGAAATGTTGCAGATGTCGGTAGGGTGTAGAGGACGGCTATAAGGCGCATATTACGCGATTTAAACAAACGTAACTTGCTATATTTCAATAGATAATAAGATTACTTGACATTTTACTTTAAGGCAGTCTGTATAGATGGCATCTAATGGCAAAATTGAGGATACTATATGCGTATTATAATGCGTAAACTGCTAATAATCTACATATTACAGTAGTTAAGTAAAGTAAAATAAGGTAGTGTTTTGTGGTGGCTGATCGGGTATTGGTGCGTAAAAGGCAGTGCAGTAGTGCAAATTGTTCCACGAAAAATGATATTCACAAATGTAAATATTTGTAAATCAATATATATTCACAAACAACAAAAATATTTTTCAAAAAAGTTTGCAAACATTTGTGTATTTCGGTATTTTTTTGTACCTTTGCAGCCGATTTCAAATAATGAATTCTTATGAACGAGAGAGAACGCATCGAGCAAGTGATTAAATCCCTAGGATTAACGGCTCGTCAGTTTGCAGCAGAGATTCGTGTGCAGCCTGGAACGATCAGTAATATGATGTCTGGGCGTAATAATCCCAGTTTTGAGGTCATAAAACGCATTATGCAGCGTTATCCTACCCTTAATCCCGAGTGGTTGATAGTAGGCAAAGGCGAGATGTGGCGCACTGTGCCGGGAGAACAGGCCGGTTTATTTGATATTTTACCGCCCGACCCAAGCAGTAAGGCGCATAATACGCAAAAAGAAGAGCCGCAGACTCCTGCAGCTCCGGCTAAACAGATAAAAAATATCGTTGTATATTTTACAGACGGTACTTACGAGGAGTTCGTAAGACCGTAGTAAAACGTAGTTTGCGTAGATTACGAAAATAACGTAAACAAAAAAGCACTGCTCACTGCAGTGCTTTTTCTAATACCTCGCTGATGTCCCGCACGTAGTGCAGTTTGAGGCCTTTGAGGTAGATATCGTTGATTTCCGCCACATCTTTGCGGTTATCCTCGCAGAGGATAATATCCGTAATACCTGCTCGTTTAGCCGCGAGCAGTTTTTCTTTTACGCCACCGATGGGCAGCACTTTGCCGCGTAGCGTCATTTCGCCGGTCATGGCAATCCGTGGTTTGACCAGGCGTTTGGTAAATGCGCTGACCAAAGCAGTAGTCATTGTGATGCCTGCCGAAGGGCCGTCTTTGGGGATAGCGCCTTCCGGCACATGGATATGTACCGCGGTTTTCTCAAATAGTTCGGGTTTGATGCCCAGTTCCTTGGCATGTGCTTTGACGTAGCCGAGGGCGAGGGTAGCGGACTCTTTCATCACGTCGCCGAGGTTACCCGTAAGGGTAAGGGTGGGCGTTTTGGAGGTAGAGAGGCTTGTTTCTATAAATAGTATCTCTCCGCCGACCTGTGTCCAAGCGAGGCCTGTGACCACGCCGACATATTTATTGGTCTCCCACGCGTCGCGTGAGTAGCGCGCCTGGCCAAGGTAGGAGCGCAGGTCATCGAGCGTGACAGAGACGTTATAATCCTCGCTGAGGGCTATTTTGGTGTCCACTTTGCGGCAGATGGTTGCAATCTGACGCTCGAGGGAACGGACGCCGGACTCGCGGGTATAATCTTCGATTATATGGGCGAGGATTTCTTTCTTGAATTTGAGTTGTGTGGACTTCAGTCCGTGGTTCTTTAATTCCTTTGGAATTAAGTGCCGTTTGGCAATCTCCTCTTTCTCTTCCTGGAGGTAACCGGTCATCTCGATGAGTTCCATGCGGTCGAGCAGTGGTCTCGGCACGGTGTCGAGGGTGTTAGCGGTGGCGATGAAGAGGACTCGGCTGAGGTCATAATCCACGTCGAGGTAGTTGTCATGGAATGTGCTGTTCTGCTCGGGGTCGAGCACTTCGAGCAGTGCAGACGTGGGGTCGCCCTTGTAGTCTGCGCCTATCTTATCGACCTCATCGAGCACAAAGACGGGGTTGGAGGTGCCGCATTTCTTGATGTTATCAATAATACGGCCGGGCAGTGCGCCCACATAGGTACGGCGGTGTCCACGGATCTCCGCTTCGTCATGCAGACCGCCCAACGAAATGCGCGCGTACTTACGTCCGAGTGCCTCGGCGATGCTCCTTCCGAGACTTGTCTTACCGACTCCCGGAGGTCCGTAGAGGCATAGGATAGGGGACTTGACAGGGTTGGCTTCCTTCTCTTTTTTAGTGCGAAGAGTTAGTTGCCGCTGTACTGCAAGGTATTCGACAATCCTTTGCTTCACTTTATCAAGTCCAAAGTGGTCTCTATTCAGCACCTCTTGTGCATGCGTCATATCGTAGTTATCGTCCGAATAAATGCCCCACGGCAGCTCAAGCATGGTGTTAAGATAGTCGAGTTGGGTGGAGTAGTCGGGCGAGAAAACATGCATATGCTCGAGTCGCTTGAGTTCTTTGTTGAACTGCTCAGCGACGGACTGTGACCATTGTTTCTCCTGGGCGCGTTGACGGAGTTCCTGAACGGTCTGCTCATCGTTGTCGCCGAGGTCTTTTTTGATGGTCTCAATCTCTTGCTGTAGGAAGTACTCACGCTGACGTTTGTCGATTTTCTCGGCTGTGCGGCGTCGAATATCGGCTTTGATGGTCAGTTCCTCGAGGTCTTTCTGGAGGATGGTAAGGATTGCTTCTGCGCGCTCAGAGAGGGAGTGAATCTCCAGCAGCCCTTGTTTGGTGTCGGTAGGGATGTGGTACATCGAGCAGACATAATTGACCATAGTAGGGTCGTTATTGAGGCTCTTGATGGACATCTGCAGGCCAGCCGGGGCATCTTCTCGCTCGTTGAGTATCTTGACCACCGTCTCACGGATGCTCTCGGCGGTTGCTTTGAACTGCTTGTCGTTTTTGAGAGGCATGTGCTCCTCCATGACGATGGCATGCGCCTTGAGTTGGCCGTCTTCTTCGATGAAATCGGAGGCCTGGATACGGTGAAAACTCTCGAAGATAGTCATCATTGTGTCTTTGCCCATTTCGGGAACGGGTATGATCTGCAGCACGCGCGCCATGACACCGATGTTGTAGAGGTCATTTTCCTTGGGTTCCGCGAGTTTGCCGTCTTTCTGCGTCAGAATGATCAATCGTCTGTTGTCCTTGTTGGCAGCCTTGATGAGTTTGAGGCTGTTTTTCTTGGATACAGCAATAGGCAAGAGCACTCCCGGGAACAAAACGGTGTTCTTGATAGGGAGCACATCATAGAGGTTATTTTCCATTACAGCGTTATTTTCCATATGCTATTTTACATAATCACGATTAGGTTTGTACTTATTATATATTTACAATATATGTTGTACAAGGATTATGCCAAAGGGTCAAAGTTGTTGTTTTTCTGCCAAAATGTCAGTTTGCGATTATTGTTGTTAATGTCATTTACGAATGTTGTTTCATTCTTTCACGAAGAATCGCTTGTATGAAGTTGTCGAGCTTCGCATATTGTTTACGTTGCAGTTTGGAGGTATTTGCTTGCGGCTTTTTCTCATATGGAGCTTCAGAGTCCGGTTGTTTGAACTGTGCGTAAAAACGTTTGCGGAAATCCTCCAGCTGTTTCCGCAGTTCAAGAATTTGCGTGCGTTCTGCCAATGTCATGGCTGCCAATTCTTCGTCCGTATATTTGGCAGAATTGATGATTGAAGACGAAATACGCTTTGACTCGGCAAACAAATTAATGTTCGCCAATTCGGCGCCTTTCGGCGGATTTTTGGTATAATCTCGCGGATGAACAATTTCGTAAGATTCCTGTACGCCTTCTTTGAGAACCTTTCCCGTGGGTGCGCGGTACGTCTTTTTCCGCATAATTGTTTTGCTGTCTTTCGCGTATTTCCCACGCATTGATTTAATCGGATCAAAAAACTCAATTTGACTCATAGTTTGGTATCTTTTGACTCTTTATTTGATATATTTTGACTCTTTGTTTGATATGTTTTGAATATGAAGGGGGTGATTTCGGGGTGATTAGGGGGATATTTCCGGGTTATCAGGGAGCTTTTCCTGTTACGTTTTAGTAGGGTGCTACTCTACCCTTTCTCCCATTGTCGGATATCAATAAACTACTTTTGCGAGTGCAAAGGTACAACAAATTTTTGAAATGTGCAAGATTTTAACCGAAATAATTCATCTGTGCTTGCATAGGGAAGTTACTTCGGTTAAAAGATTGCCGTTTGCACAACAGTGCGAACGTTCCTTCGAAGGCTAGGTGTCCCCGTTAATCGGGGAAACCGTAACACGGGAAGGGGCTTTATTAAAGAAATGGGGGAGGAGGTCGAAGATACAACAAAAATTTTAAATATGCAAACATTTTGTGAGAAATCTTACATTTTCTATGATCTTGCCCATATTTGTAGCCACAAAAAAGGTGAGGATACTTCCCCACCCCTTTGAAATTACAGGAATATGCGGTTTATCTTACTACCGGATATAGTTCTACTTTACCATCATCTGATAGAATCCCTTCATATGAAGGATAAAAAATATCATAGCCTGCCGGTAGATATAGAGTAGAAGGATCTTCTCTATATGAAATGGCATTTTGAATATGCGTTTCCGCAAATGTCCACCAATAACAACCGCCTTGCGAACCTTGCCATTCTGTGCTGCCGTAAAAGGCATCTTTAGCTACCAACAAACTATCCTCATATTCCCCAAGTTCCAATTTCCAGACCTTTTGGTCGCCATCAACAGGCATAAACGAAATTCGGACGTAAAGACTGCTATCGACGGTTCGTAGCAATTGGTATTCCTTGAAATACGAAGTATACTCTGCTGGATGCGAGCATGAGCAAAAAAGGAACAAACTCAAGGATAATAAAAAATAGTGATATGTATGCATAGTAATTCGTATATATTTCATCCATTTCAGCATTATCATCTGCTGAGTGTTAGTTTATTCATTTATCGGTAGATTGACGCAGGAACGCTAATTGCCACAAAGGTTGGACCAGGAGGAAATTCATAGGTTGGCATTGGTTTTTCTCCTAATAATACATGTCCGTAGTCGTCATAGGGATTAAAGGCTTTATAACCGTAATACTTTCTATACAAATACGCGTAATCACGGAGTGCTACAGGATTTTTTGCCTCAAGATAGAACCATCGGTCATCTTTTTCAAAATAGCAGAGGATTTCAACTAACGCATTAGCATAAGCGCTTTCAAGCATTTGTTCCCTTTTCTGATAGTTATACTGATCTTTATGAAGACGAATATCTTCGTAAATAGTATACATCATCTGTTCCGCATTTTTGGTATACCCTTTTTGGGCGATGATTTTTTGTAATCGCTCTTGTTTATAGTCTTCTCTCTTCTGTTGTATATCAAAATTACCATTGCTATCTTTGATTATAAGGCAAAGAAGGACAAGCATTATAGCTCCGTACGTACACCATACGTAAATATTCCAATTACCTATATCAAAATATTTAAATAGCAAAGTCAATAGATAGGTTGGCCCACCTATTACCCCGCCAACCAAAAGCGCACGAGAAATAATCTCATCCCATACTTTCGGAAAATAATCCCGTATATTCTCCCATAATGTATATTGGGGATAAGGCATTGCAGGATGCGCATCAAGCAGCTTCTGTTTTTCTGCTTTTGAGAGAGGTTGAGTTAGTGTCACCTGAAGCGTTGAGGGCTTTGGCGCTGACATCTCTTCAAACTTGCCTTCACGAATAAGGTCAAAAGCCATCTTTTGCACGTCCTTATTATTCCCGAAAATATCCGCTAATGCACTCCGAAGTCTTTCATCGGACAATTGCTCAAGATTTGGATACTTTTGCAAAAATGCGCTTAATAATGTTGCTGAATGGTTCATGATTAGTAACTTTATCAGGTTGGCTTATTATTCCGGAAATAGATATGTCGTCATGTGAACCTTGCTCAGACATTTGTGGGAGGAATGCCTGTAAGTCCGTAATAGCAGTTTCCATATTCTCTTGTATCATTTTCCATATAGTAGAATAAAATGCGCACAGACGTTCATCTGTCGGATATGTATCATCTACACCATCGGAAGCGACAAACGCTGCGACGGGCAGATTGTCGGTCATATACACGAAGCGAAAGCGACTGATAGCATCATTATCGCAAAGCGAGGTTGTACAGTTTAAGAAACAATCTTCGTCCCAAGGGATGGGCTGAGATAAATTATCCTCCGCATCTATAATGACACATTTGCCATCTCCTATCTGTAAGCCGAAAAAACATCTTGCTGTCCGAACTATCGCTATGAGTGTTGTTCCGTAGGCGAACTGCCAATTGCCGACTTCGATTTGTAGGCGATCAGATTCACTTAGCTGGCTCAATTCTTCTTCAGTAAACGGAGATGCCGTCTTATCTTGTTCAATCAAACTATTCCAATTAGAGATAATACTAGCAGCAAGTTGTTTCTGCCAATCTCCTTTTGGAAGGTCAGTCATATTGTTTGTGGAAATCACAAAGTCACGCAAGATAAGCTTGGTGATCACTGCTGCGTTACGCGAACCTCTGTCGCTACGGAAATAGCGGTCGTTTCCATGCCCGTCGGCAATGATGCCGATAGCATAGTCTTTGGTGAAATAACTCGTTGCATAATCCTGACATGGTTTGTTAGTCAGGATATGCGATGAGCCTCGTTCTATGACATGAAATGCATACATATTAAAATCCGTTTGATAATGCCTCTAAATCTGCGTTCTCTTTGAAGTCCTTTACCTGTTCGGCAAACTCTTCCTGTTTGGATTCGCTATCCGAATTGGTATTCCCTCCTCCGACACCGATTCCGCTACTGCGCGAACCGATCTTCGATGATGTGACACTCACAAAACGAATCATCTGTTTCAACGCTTCTGGCGTGTGAGCAGTAAGAACCAATTCAGGATTGCCTGTAAACTCTGTCAGGACCTGCATATCGGCATCGTCACCGATAGCAATAGCTACGCGAATGGCAACTTTGAACCATCTGTTTTCGCGAAGACTGTCGAGAGCTTTACGATATTCATCAGTTGGCTGACCATCTGACATGAGAAATAAGACAGGTGCGAAGTTCCCGGTGGGCGAATTAAGAAACTCATTACGGGAAAGTTTGCTATTCAATTCATTGAAAGCCTCTCCCATGACTGTCATTCCGTTAGCAGAGAGGTCTGACCACGTAAGTCCTTCCACATCCGTCGGTTTGAATAGCCATTGAGTGGAATTGTCAAATTGCAGACAAGCCACTTTGATTTGCGCATCGGCATTCTCAGATGAGATATCCGCAATTTCCGGTAACACCTCACGAATAGCGGTGTTTACTGCGGCGATTTTCTCGCCATCCATACTGCCCGATGTGTCAACAATGAAGAATAATGACATTTGACGACGAGCGATTTCTACTGTTTCTAATGGGTTCATAATAATAAAATTTTAAAGGTTATTGTATGTTAGCTTTTATTTGTGACGAGAATGATATCTCTACATTCTTATATATAGGCAGGCCGGTATTGGGTTTTATTTCCAATTCCTTACCATTCGGATAGACGGCCTTCCAGGTGTCGTTTGTGCGATTCATCAAGCCCCATACATTGGGATTGTTCTTGTTAACGATCACCTCTCCGGTAACCGTAAAAATATCGTCCGCAGAAGATGTCTGATTGGCATATAGCTTCATCTTCGGATACAAGGCCACTCTCTGCTTTCCGACCACCAGCATCAGTGGTTTCTCTATTGATTTCTGGCAATTGAAGCAGAGCGTGAACGTCTTGTCCAAATCCACAAAGGTTTCATGTCCACATGTGTGCGTAAGTGTTTGGCTGCGCAGCTGTGTAAGGATCTTGAGCCAATCATTATCGGATTTTCGCTTATTAGGATTGCGCAAAGCATCCTCAGCAAATGCTTCAATAAACGCCTGTTGGAAGAACTCCGGGAACAAAGGCCAACGATTGAGCACATTGGTGTGTATCCCGCGCACGGGGCGGTTGCTGTCCTTTTGGGAATCATAGATGAAGATGGGATTTTCGCCATATACATTCCGCTCAATGGCATCGTTCAAACACGGCACTTCTGCAACACGTTTGCCGTCAAACGGATGATTATTGAAGAAAAGCATGAATAATATTACACTCAGAGAAAAGTAATCCGAGAGGTTATTCGGAGTGCTGTTGCCGATAACTATTTCCGGAGCCATATAGCGGCACTTGCCTTTGATGCCGAGATTGGTACTCGGTGGGCACACGTTGTCATTATCGCATATCAGCACATCGCCGGTATTCGGATTGAAGAAGAAGTTTCCATCATTCAAGTCTTGATATGACAATCCTTTCCTATGTAGTTCACGGAAGGCATAAGTAATCTGAATAGCTGCGTTAATCATCGCATTCCATGAGGCGAAGCGCGCTTTAGCCACCAGAAATTTACTGAAATCGACGTACTCTTTCGGCCGAATGTCCATTATATAACCAAATCTGTTGGACATGCTGACCGTTACCTGCGGCCACAAGAAATGTTGCGTAGGTGCGCCTTTCTTTACATTCTCTTCCAAATTACGTGCGAAGCGCTTGGAAGGATATTTGTTATACACCTTTAGCGCATAATCATTGCGGTCAATTGAGACGCGATAAACGGTTCCTTGACCACCGTCGCCAAGTTTCTGTTTTACTGTTGCCGTGCTCCCATTTGAGAGCGGAATGCGGGTGTTTGGAGTTAGTTCTTTCATAATTTCAATCTTTTTCCAACTATACTGCAAATATAATGCAAAAAAATGTAGTATTGCAGAAAAAAAGAAAATCACGTGGGAATATAATCAGACATAAGACCCTGAAATTCAGTGCGTATAACAAAATTACCCGACCGGTTGAAGTCAGGTAATTTGAGGTAGAAAAAAGATGCCTTTATTGTCTTGCAGCAGCTTCTCGCGCTTGATTAAAGCCTTTGTTGCTGTTTGAGAAATCTCCGGAAGATCCGAATGTCACCTTACCTATTTGCTGCATGGCTAGATAGTAATCATTCCGTGATAGCCTGTCTTTAGTGAAATAGCCTAATTTGTATTGAAGTTGATATAGCAAATTTCCGTAATCAGCAGCCGTCTTACATTCCTGAATTTTTTCACGGACCGCACGTCGGCACTTTTTACCCAAATCAGTTAATGCTTTGTTTTCATCCACGGGGTGGGGCTTTAACTGAACTTCAGTTACACGGTATTCAGGTATTTGGAATTTCTCGTATCCTTTGAATGAATGGATTTGCTGAATGATATATGCAAAGTACCCACGATGCCATTCTATCAGAGAATCCACAAAGTATGCTTGGCAATGCTCACGTAGGAATGTTTCATCTTGATTCAATCGGGTCACTTCCAATTGCGCCATTGCTATATACGTCATCACATCAATATTTTTTTCATCTACAGCATGAGGAGTTGTTTCAACATAGCCTTTGATAGCTTGGGAAAACAGGAAAGCAAAGCTTTTGTAAATGCGTTTCGCTGACACGCCGTTGGTGTTGATGTCGTGCAGTTCGTTTAGATGAAGTCCTTCTTTATTGTCATTTACACTATAGTCTGCCGTAGCGCGATTATAGCGGAACGCATCATCATAGATAGTTTTATTCAACCATGTTTGATAGTATGCATATCGCAACATTAACAGCATAAAGGGACTGACTACATGCATAATAGCCCCCATAAAATCCAAGTCTTTTTTTATGTCTACTTTGGAAGGATTGTAATTATCCAATGCAGCCTCAGATGAACCGCATTCTTCTTCCATCATCTCGGAAAACATATCGAGGTTTGCCGACTCAAACGCCTCCCAAGAGATTAGTTTTTCAGGACTTAAGAGATTTTGATATTCATCAACTAATAGCTTATCTTTCCAATAATCAAAAATAGGATATATTTCTGGATGATCAGTGAAGAACTTTTCAGAGCGGTTCAAATATTTCAACTCTATAGGCAATTGAAGAATATCTGTAAAATTCTCTTCGTTTTCCGCTCTATAAGCTATCCATAGGTCATTCAAACTATCTTCAGACACATGATATGCGCCTATAGGAATATGCGAAAGTGCATAATGACCAAAACCATCGGTATAAATGTTTATTGATATCGTATTGAGCGTTTCAAGATCCATAATAATGATTACATATCTTCATATTGATTGCCATAAGGACCGTAGAAGCGGACACGCCGACCATTGCGGAAGGAAACAATGACTGCCCCACCCGCCCACATCGCATCTACGATACTTGCGTCTGAGATAAGGTTATAACTCTGCCCTCTTGATGAGAAGACCTTTACCGTGTAGCCGTCAACAACTACATATTGATACTCGCTAAACTCGCGAGGCCATTCTGATGTATGCATAATAAAACTTCTTAATTGATGATATTAATCGTCTAAATATTCTCCTGAACCATCAGGTTTATGCAGTGGTCCTGACCATAAGTAGTTCTTCGGTATTAACCGCAAAACTGTCTGATACTCCTCATAATAGAAATCACTATCGAAGTCCAACTTGCCTTCGTTGTACATTTTACAACAGATAACGAGCGGATCATATATTTCATCTCTCGCCCGTTCTGACAAGGCATCCCACACATTCTGTGCAAAGTCGCCTGTTATCTCGGATATCATATCAAGCATGACATCCTCACCTTCGTCAATTGGTATATATCTGCGGCGCATGGACGGAGTTATTTTTCAATGATAATTGGTGATAAATCAGTACTATATTCTCCAAACATTTCAAGGAATCGCTGTTTGTGCCCAATAGGGACAATAATCTCTTTTAACGAAGACAATGGCGTAGGAATTGGAAGAGGCTCATCATGATGATTGTGGTAGGAATGCTCATTTTCAATGGCCGCAAAACCTATTTCCTTTATAGTACTTGGTAAGGATAATTCCTGTAAATTATCACATAATGCGAATGCCCAATCTCTAATTATAGTAACATTCTCTGGAATTATAAGACTCTTTAGACTTGTACAACATTCAAAAGCATATTTATCAATGACTTTGATACTATTAGGAATGATAACACTTTTCAAACTTTTACAACCTGAGAATGCACTTTCTCCTATGCTTGTGACGCTATTAGGAATATTAACTTCTATGATGCCTAAACAATCTCTAAAAGCATTCTTTGCAATGCTTGTTACACTATTCGGAATCTCAATAGCTCCTGTAGCTAATATAGAACATGCCAAAAGTTGTGTTTTTGTTTTATCACTATATACACAGAAACCATCCACGTAGCCATTTACACATCTAGCCCCAAAAGTAGAATCGGTTATTTTGCCCCAATAGACAATATTAAGAACCTCTCCGAATGCTAAATCGCCGATATTAGTAACGTTGTTCGGAATAGTTAAAGTTTGCAAAGAAGAACAATACAAAAAAGCACCCGCCCCAATGCAGGAAACACTATCAGGAATAGTGATAGATGTTAAACCGCGGCATTGAAAGAAGGCATGTTTATCAATGCTTGTAACTCCATCAAGGATAATGTATTCCCCTTGGATGCTTTCGGGACAGTGTAGTAATGTTTTCTTGTCATCGGAGTATCGGACTCCTCTATTGTCAATGTAAGCCATAATATTTATATTTAGTGGTTATTAACCTTGAATGTTTATGCAAATATCTTTTCAAGCAGCTCGCGGAAATCATCACGGTCGGTAAAATGGAAAGAGTTAGGATATAGCGGACTTCCCCAACTTTGTTCTACCGCATGAAGTTCCTTAATTTTAGATGAGACACTTTCATTCCTCGTTCTAAGATCTTCTATTATTTCAGAAAGACTATTGATGTCGTGTTCTCTCGTGTGTACGGCTTCTTTCGGCATACCTGCTAATGCGGGAGATTCAATAAATAAATCTTGATGCGCGTCCAAATATTTTACCATTTCAGGAATAATGCCCTGACTCTTAGATTCCCGCCATTCGGCATAGGTGCGTTCCAATACGCAGTATTGGTCAAAATATTTCTCTAAATCGTCTTGCCCAATAGCCCATTCCTTCCCCGCAGAAAAGTCGTTTACCAAACAGATAAATGGTTTTTGAAGTTTGCGTAGTTGATAAACACAGTATTCCATTATTCCCATTTCAAGTTGCTTACCACATGAATGATATATAATCCTTTTTGTTCGGTCTGAATAGGACTCGGGAAGATGGTCATGATTTAAGAATTCGACATTACCACTCCCCTGTTTTACAATTTCGCCATCAGGTACTATTCGATGGCGACCACGGGACGGATGGTCTATGATAGAGATGGTGTCATGGCGATGATCTGTGAGGTTCGTAAGTTCTGCTTTGACTTCATACAATGTTTGATTCCTAGCGAACCATAACATTAATGGTTTGGTAAACTCTTTTTGATCACAATACTTTTGAATCAGCTGGTCTAATTCTGATAACTTTACAGTTTTCATGACTATTTTAATTTAATGTTGTTATTCTATTTCAAATCCGCATGCTTTCACTTTCTCACATGTGTCGCGCAGGAGTTTCCGTATATCTCTCTCCTGATAGCCTTTTATAGCCTCTCTGAAAGCGTGCTCTGCTTCTGCCTTTCTTTCTAAGCCAGACAAACATTCTGCATAGGTATCCAAATGGTCCGGATTCTCCTTGCCTTGCTCCTCCATAGACAGAGACTTCTCAATATATGGCAAAGCTTTTTCGTACTCGCCCCATTCGCACAACAGCCAAGCCCAATTGTTATAGTCCTTCGGCGATTCCAATAGTGATTCACCATTAAGATAATAGGAATCCGCCTCGTCTATAGATTTTCCCGACAGCAATGCTATCTTCCAAAGATACAAACCGGCTTCGCTTACTCCTCCTTCTGCCAAAGCCTCATTGAAGAAATCTTTTGCTTCATCTAAACGTTGTTGTTCGTTATCAATCTTATCAACACGGTTGTCAAAAATCATTCGACCGAGAAAGAGCGCATTTTTACTGTCGTACATATAAGCTTCGTAGTAATATTTCCATGCTAATTGATTATTCTCCTCTGTGTCACCTAATTTATAATACACGTGCGCGAGGTTAAGACAAGCAGAATGACTTCCCGTATCAGCTGCGCGTTTCAACCAAAAGATGGCTTTTTCTGTATCAGGTTCAATGCCTTTCCCCCAATAATACATGCTACCCAACGTCAGCATTGCTTGACTATTCTCGCGCTCTGCCGCTTTGGTCAGTTTCTCCAGATTCTTCTCTTGTCGCTTTTTCATAATCGTATGTTTTTACTAATTTGGCACAAAGTTAATGCCATTTTTTCACATACACACGATTAATTTGAAAAACAGCAATTCTGAATATATCATAAGTAGCTGTATATCATCCAGATACAACAGTGTCTTTCTCCTGGCAAATAAGGTAATTCAAGGTAGTATTATGAAATTACCCTACTTGTACATCGGGGTTGATTTTGCGGATGAGTCCTTTGAGGACATCTCCCGGTCCGAATTCGTAGAAAACTACGTTGTTGTTTTCGTAGTTTGCGTTGTTTGCGTTATTTGCGTCGGCGATCATGTTCTGTACGGACTGTGTCCAGCGAACGGGGGCAGTGAGTTGCTTGAGGAGGTTTTCGCGTATGACTTCCGGTTCCGTAGCGGGTAACGCCGTGACATTCTGATAGATAGGACAGAAAGGTTTGCGGAAGTCGGTCTTGTTGATAGCCTCTGCGAGTGCTTCCGCTGCGGGTTGCATGAGGGGCGAGTGGAAAGCGCCACCGACAGGCAGCCGGAGTGCACGGCGCGCACCTGCCTCTTTCATGAGCGGACAAGCAGCCTCTACGGCATCGACATCTCCGGAGATAACGACTTGTCCCGGGCAGTTGAAGTTGGCGGCGACAACTACATGGTTTGAAGTAGTTTGAAGGTTTGAGCCTTCGGCTTGTTTGAAGTTGTTTGAGATTTGATCACAGATCTCTACGACTTTGTCGTCTGGGAGTCCGAGGACGGCGGCCATGGTGCCGGGGTTGGCTTCACATGCCGCCTGCATAGCTTTCGCGCGCGCGCTCACTAATAATAAGGCGTCCTCGAATCGCAAAGCGCCGCAAGCGACGAGTGCGGAGAACTCCCCCAGGCTGTGTCCCGCCACCATGTCAGGGCGCTCGATAGTCATCAGACGCTGCGCCACGACCGAGTGCAAGAAGACCGCCGGCTGCGTCACCTTGGTCTGCTTGAGGTCTTCCGCGTCGCCATTGAACATGACATCGGTGAGCGAGAAGCCAAGCAGCCTGTCGGCTGCCTGACACATCTCGCGTGCCTCCTTATGCGCGTCGTAGAGGTCTTTGCACATGCCGGGGAACTGACTACCCTGCCCCGGAAAAACAAAAGCCTTCATTATACCATCAGTGCGCCGACGAGGGCAAGAATAGCGTAAAACTCAGGGAGAGCGGCATAGATCATGGTATTGGTCTGCACATCATGACCGGCTGCGATATTAGCAATACCGTTTGCACACACCTGTCCCTGACGAATACCGGAGAACAAGCACACCAGACCTACAGCGAGTCCGACACCAAAGCAGAGCGCTCCATTAGCGGCAAAGTCCTTTCCCATCCACATGAGGAAAGCCACAAAGCCATACAGACCCTGCGTAGCGGGCAGCGCCGAGAGAATCATGTACGACGCCGATTTGTCTTTGTTCTTCTTCAATGCACCTTCTGCTGCATTACCAGCAATAGTGGTTCCATAAGCAGAACCGATTCCTGCCAGGCCTAACATAAGACCCCAGCCAAGATAACCTAAGATTTGTTCCATAATGATTATAAATTATTTTTTAAATGGTTTATACAGTTTTCCGCTGCCTTCATATCCGGAGTTCTTGAAATACTCCACGAAGGACAGACGTAGCGGGTGAACGAACGCTCCGAGCGCCGACATAGCGAGGTTGAGCAAGTGGCCCACGACGATGATCAGCAAGAACGGTAACCACTGCCATGTCGGGTTGTCGCCCAGCACCATTCCGGCAAGGTTATTGAACGCGCCTCCTAACATGCCTCCCGCCAAGCCAAGGGCATAGAGACGGATGTACGAGAGGGTGTCGCCCAAGATACCCGTTGCCATATTATAGGTGTCCCACAATCCCGCGCCGATATTGATCAGCGGGTTGCGGCCCGGCGTATTGAAGATGAAGATCCCCAAAGCGGAGACAGCACCGATAGCGATGAGCGTCCACTTGGTCACCTGCGCCGGGAGTGAGAAAGTCATGGCGAGGATGAGCGTAGCAATAGTGCCCACGATGAGCAGTAGCCATCCCCATGTAGAGACAGTCGCCCTGAAGCCGTCCCGACGTGTATAAGAGAGCGCCTTGATGGTCATAGCGAGGCAGATATGGAAGATACCGATACAGATAGCCATCACCATCTGTATGTCATATCCCATCACCTTGCCCTTGATCATCACGCCTTTGAGGCCATCCGGCACCCATGCAGCGTTGTAGAGGTCGATACCAAAGAACGTGCCGAGGAAGAAGCCCACAACCGCCGTTCCGACGCCCAAGACAAAGATGATAGGTCCCAGACCATCAAACATCTCGATCTTCAGCTTACCCTTAGCCAGCAGCCATCCGAGAAGCATCAAGAGGAAGCCGTACCCGCAGTCGCCCATACAGATGGCGAAGAACAAGAGGAAGAACGGCCCGAGTATAGGCGTGGGGTCAAACTCATTGTAGTTCGGCCAGCCGTACATACCCGTGAGGCACTCGAAGAGCTGCGTGAACTTATTATTGCGTAGCTTGATAGGTGTGGCGTCTTCCTTCTCCGGGTCGGTCTCTTCATAATAGACCTGCGCCTCGCTGAGCATGGCGTTCAGTTCGGGCTCGCGGTCAATAGGACAGAAGCCCTCGAAGAGGCACAGCGCACCTTCCGCCAGTTTGTCGGTAGAGAGGGTAACTCGTTGCCAATCAATCACTTGACGAGCTTCCGCGAGTTGCTTCTCAATGTCTTTGAGGTTCGCTTTTTGCCAAGCCTGAATGCGGGCTTCCGCTGCTGCGAGGAGTCCCTTGAGGTGCTCTACCTCTTGCAACCACTGGGCTTCCGATTTCTCAGGAGCGGGCAACGGAGTTGCGTAATCTGAGAGCTCCGCGTAGTTTTCGTTGTTTACGTTGTTTTCGTTGTTTACGTTAACGAAAAAGGTCTTGCCGTCCTTTTCGTTAACCTTAATCCCCCACTCTTCTTGGAAGGCCGCTTTTGGGCAGGCGAAGAACCGGAGCGTGTAACCCGCCTCACCGAGTTCAGCAATCTTAGCGGGGTCAAACTGTCCCCAGACAGCAGCCTGCTGTGCCTCTGCTTGTGCCTCTGCGATGCTCTGGCGGATGTTTGCCTGCTCGCTGAGCAGTTGGTCCGGCGCACCTTGTCTGAGCAGTTTGCGGAGCTCGTCCTCATGCTGCAGCGCCGCTTGCAGGGCATCATCGTCCTCGATGAGTCCCGCGGCTTTCTGCGTGATATGAACCACGCCGAGTTCGCGCAGCTGCTCGAGGAAAGGCTCGTAGTCACGATGGAACACCAGGAAGGTGTATTTCTTCATTTGAGTGATCATGCTTGTGCCCTCCTATCTTCTTCTTCACGCTGCTCGCGCTCGCGCTTACCTTTAACGATTTTTTGACTCGATTTGCTTAGGTTCTCCTCGTCCTCCATAAACCGTTTTATTTTACGGATAGCGTCTTGATAACCAGGTATTTGCACTTTCTCAAAGAGGTTCACTTTCTGCGTCGTCTTCTTACGCGCATACTCGAGCAAGTCCACTTTGCGGCGCACAAACTCCTGGCGGATGCCCACATCGGCAATGGCCTTGAGTTGCTCAAAACCATCAGCAAACCATTTGGGACTGGAGAAGAGCGAGAACTCTTTGGTTGAATAGACGACTTCATCTAACACGGGTACGCGCACGCCCGCGATCTTCCTAATAGACATGCGCACGTCGTCCACGTGTATAAGCGAGGTGTCGAACTCGCCCCAAAGAGCTATCATCTGGTCATAATCCTTAATGCGGCGCTCGACTTCCTTATCCAGGTCCTCGAGTTCCTTCTTTGCCTTCTTTACCTCGAGCCGCAAGGCGGTCTCTTTGCTCTGCAAAGTAGGCAGCGTTCGTTGCCGCATTTTCAGGTCCTTCTCCAGACTCTGCAACGATGTTTTATTGAATTGATATTGAATTGCCATTTAAATTTACCATTTGGTCATTTACCATTTACCATTTATTGGTTCATTTAGCCATTTGGGTATTTAATTCTTCGGCCAATATTTTTCTACTAATGCGGCTTTGATGTTGACCTCCTCGGGCTTGAAGTACTTGCCAAAGAGCGCCCATGCGATGTCGAGCATCTGAACGGTATTGATGTTCACATCGATGGCAAGGATCTCCTGCGAGTAGTCGCGCGCAAAGTCGAGACAACGCAAGTCATAATCCGTAAGGTCAAATCCGTTCTCTTTCTTCGTTTTAGCGTTTGCGGCGTCTGCATAGAGCCGAACGGCTGCGTTCATTACCTGCGGGTGGTCTTCGCGCGTCTTCTTGCCTGCCACAAGTTGTTTCAGACGACTCAACGAACGGAACGGGTCAACGATAACTTTACCGATTTCAGAGTCGCGACGGAGGTATAACTGCCCCTCCGTAATATAACCTGTGTTATCCGGAATGGCGTGTGTGATATCTCCTCCGGAGAGCGTCGTGACGGCGATGATAGTGATAGAGCCGCCACCGATCTCCTCGGGGAACTGCACTGCCTTCTCATAGATCTTAGCGAGGTCTGAATAGAGCGAACCCGGCATAGAGTCTTTCGACGGGATCTGGTCCATACGGTTGGAGACGATGGCGAGTGCGTCGGCGTAGAGGGTCATGTCGGTAAGGAGTACCAGCACTTTCTCGTGCTTCTCTACGGCGAAATACTCAGCAGCCGTCAGCGCCATGTCGGGAATCAGCAATCGCTCTACAGGCGGGTTCTCCGTGGTGTTGACGAACGAGACGATATGGTCCAGCACACCGGCATTGGAGAACACATTCTTGAAATAGAGGTAGTCATCGTTGGTAAGACCCATACCGCCCAGGATGATCTTATCCGCCTCTGCACGGAGAGCCACGTTCGCCATCACTTGGTTATACGGCTGGTCCGGGTCAGCGAAGAAAGGAATCTTCTGTCCCGAGACGAGGGTGTTGTTCAGGTCAATACCCGCAATACCCGTAGCGATCAGCTCCGACGGCTGTTTACGCCGCACAGGGTTCACCGACGGGCCGCCAATCTCGACCTCCTTGCCCTCGATGGCCGGTCCACCGTCGATAGGATCGCCGTAAGCGTTGAAGAAACGCCCTGCGAGTTGGTCACTCACCTTGAGACTCGGCGCCTTACCGAGGAACACCACCTCTGCATTCGTGGGGATACCTTCCGTTCCCTGGAACACCTGCAGCGTGATCTCGTCGCCGAGGATTTTAACTACTTGCGCCAACTTGCCGTTCACCATCGCCAACTCGTCATTACCTACTCCTTCCGCTTTGAGGGAACAGGTGGCTTTGGTGATCGCCGTAATCTGCGTGTAAATCTTTTGAAATGCTTTAGCCATTCGCGCTGGCTATCCTCGTACATGTGTCAAAACTCCGTTTTAACAGTAAGTACTCGGATGCCCTCGCTCTTCGGTCCGCGAACCCTTCGTTCGGTTCACGTCCCGAGGGGAGGACCCTCTAAGCCAGATGAGAGGTTTTAAATATCATTGTTAAATTATTTGCATTTTATTCCTAAGGAATTATAAATCTGCCCGTTACGGATAATATACAACTGTCCGTCAAGGAGAATTTTAGCGGTCTCTCCGTTCGTGATAACGTCCTCAATACCCTCTTGCGGGTCCGTAGGATCAGTTGGATCGGTAGGGTCTGCCGGGTCAGCAGGAGTAAGATCTATTGTTTTTCGCATGACTAATCTTGATTTTCTTCCTCGTTTTCGTCCCAATTAATTATCGGATTCGGGTTCACACCGTACATAGCGTGGACGGTAGTGTCTGTGTATTCAGGTCCATACATAGGATCCGGGGCGTACATAACTGCCCGCTCACAACTGTTCAGTCCCAGAGCCGTAATCAGCGAACCCAAGAAGACATTGATAGCACTTCTTACTTTTTTCATGCTGCTATTTGTTTTTCTGCTACCAGATCATCAAGTTTCTTGCGGTAGTCCTCGAAATCTTTGGAGAGGAACTCGCAATAGTTCATCTGTTTGCAGAGGTTGATAATTCGCTTGAAATAGTCAATAACATCAAGGAAGTTATCGAAATCGTAGTCGTGTTTGCAGATGTCCATAACGAGACGGAGCATGTACTGCTGGCGATCGAGCGGACAAACGGCGTCAATCTTATCGAAAGCGTCCTGCTGGAGAATGACAAAGTCAATGACTTCGGATTTCCAGAACGCCTCGTGGTAATCCACAGGTACCCCATCATCTCCAAGGATGTTAATCTGTTCTTGAATCTCCTTGCCGCGTTGCAGATAAGTCTTCATATCGTTGACCATCGGCAGCCAGTTCTTGTCAATAAGACCGGAGATATATTCCTCAAACTCAGGGTATTCCACATATTTGGAGTACGAGTCGATGGGATTCACAGCCGGGTAACGCTTGCGGTCGGCACGCGCCTGCTCAAGGGCATAGAAACACCGCGCCACTTTCTTCGTTCCTTCAGTCACAGGCTCCTTGAGGTTACCTCCGGCAGGCGAAACGGTACCGAGGAAAGTGACAGAACCGGTAGCACCGTTATTCAGATAGACATAACCCGCGCGGGCATAGAAAGCGCCGATGATAGCGGAGAGGTCCATTGGGAAAGCATCCTGACCGGGCAACTCCTCCAGACGGTTACTCATCTCACGCAGCGCCTGTGCCCAACGGGACGTCGAGTCGGCCATGAGAAGCACGCGCAGACCCATCGAACGGTAGTACTCCGCGATGGTCATGGAGGTATAAACAGAAGCCTCACGGCTTGCCACCGGCATGTTGGAAGTGTTGGCAATGATAATGGTACGCTCCATCAGTTTGCGGCCCGTGTGCGGGTCATCCAGTTCAGGGAACTCCGTGAAGGTCTCCACCACCTCGTTAGCACGCTCACCGCAGGCAGCGATAATAACGATGTCTGCTTCCGCTTGCTTGGAGATGGCGTGCTGAAGGACGGTCTTACCGGTACCGAACGGCCCGGGAATAAAACCTGTACCCCCCTCGCAGAGCGGGTTAGCTGTGTCAATGGTGCGCACACCTGTCTCCAGCAGTTTGAAAGGCCGCGGTTTCTCGCGATAAGCAAGGATAGCTTTCTTTACCGGCCATTTCTGCACCATTGTCACTTCATGATCCTGACCTTCCGCATCCGTAAGGACAGCCATCACGTCATTGATAGTATATTCACCTGCGGGTTTTATCGATTTCACCGTATAAATTCCCTCAAAGACGAACGGCACCATGATCTTATGCGGCTGGTGGTTCTCGTCCACTTCTCCGAGCCAAGAAGCGGCTTCTACCTTATCACCGGGTTTAGCGATCGGCTTGAAAGCCCATTTCTTCTTGTCGTCGAGCGGGAAGTTATACTCGCCGCGCTTGAGGAACACACCCGTCAGTTTGTCGAGGTCGTTCTGCAAGCCATCATAGTTACGGCTGAGCAGACCCGGACCGAGCGTTACTTCGAGCATGTGACCGGTGAATTCGACCTTATTGCCTACTTTGAGGCCACGAGTCGATTCAAACACCTGCGCATAAACGTTAGCGCCAATCACCTTGATGACCTCCGCCATCAGTTTGGTTTCACCAACGTAGATGTAGCAAATCTCATTTTGTGCTACCGGACCATCGACCGCCACCGTTACGAGGTTCGCGATGATTCCTTTTACTTTTCCTGTTGTCATATCTTAAAATTCTGTAATTTTCGTTGTTTTCGTATTATACGTAAACTACGTAGCCTACGTAAACTACGCGTCAAGTTTTACGTCTTTCTTCATATCTGCCACTAACTCACGGAAGATCTTTTCGCCTTCTTCAACGGTTAGTATCGACCAGCGATGGAGCATTACGGCTTCCAGATAATAGGCAAAGACCATCTCCGAGGAGAAGAAATCAAACTCCGTTCGATCTTGCAGCCATGTAAAGCGGATGGCATCCTGTGCTTTCTCGCGTTGCATGAGGTCCTCGATGCCTGCCAACGCCAAGATCTCTGTCCAGTCGCCGGTCACTTCATTCAGTCCGAAGTCCTTCTGCGTGGTGTGTGTGCGGAGTTGTTCCGCCACTTCTCCTTCACCAACTATTTGAGTCTTGGGATCAAAGCCATGCTTGCGGCATATCTGCGCCACGAGGACGTTATTCATGTTCTGGTTGAAAGCAAACCACTCTCGCACGAAGCGGTTCTTTGCTTTTAGTCCCTCAGCCAGGATAGCCTCGTCCATCGGCGCGCGCAACATGTCCAGCAGTTTCTTATCGGACGCCGACAACTGTTCATCGAGCAGTTCATCCAATTTCTCCATTGAAATCGGACTATCACTTCCCGCCTTCAGTTCCGGCAGTCCCGCCAATAAATACTCGTAAGTCATATTAGAACAGTTCCTCTACTAACTGTGGACGGAGCATTTCTTTAAAATACGCGATGAACTCGGTGTCACCAAAGGCCAGTTTGTAACCGCCTTTTGCCGGCTGGATAGTGAAGTCCGTTTTAATACCCTTCACTTCCGCGATCTTGACGCCCTTATCGAGCAGACCTTTGGCGTTAGCGGCAAAATACTTGCGCAGCGCCTCTGCGTCCTTAGCCTCGATTAGCACCTCGCCGTTCTTTGCCATCTGTTCCGCCAGTTTGGCGATGATTCCTTGCATAAACTTCGCGTCAGCAGCAGCGGCTTTGACACTATCTGCAGCAATCTTATCCGCCAGCAGGTTAACAATCTCCATCTTCACGGCATTGACGCTCTGCTCTGCATACAACTTGAGTTCCGCGCGCGTCTTCTTGTCCAAGTCAGCGGATTTGTGCTCCGCTTCTGCTACAAGTGCAGCTGCTTTTTTCTCTGCTTGTGCAATAATTTCTGCTGCTTTCGCATTGGCCTTCTCAACGATTTGTTGTGCCTCGGCGTTGCCTTTCTCTACGCCCTCTGCGTAAATTTTGTCGGTTAATTCAGATAAATTCATATTGTTTGATATTTGATATTAGTCATTTTGTCGATTTCAACGGATAAAATTCGTTTGCGTGACTGCTTCGCGTTGAGGTACGGGTTCGTTTTGCAACCCACGTAGCACGCGCGCCATGTTGTGCGCCAATGTGCGCATGGTCTGCATGCCTTCCTTGTCTTGCACCACTTCTCCTTCGTCACGCCCGTAAGCGATGCTCCAATATTGGGACGTCACAATGGGCATATTCATTATTTGCATGGGCATGAGCAGCGATTGTAACGCAGCCGTTGCCCCACCCCGACGGCAGATAGCGACAGCAGCGGCGGGCTTGTTACGCAGCGCATCTCCGTTACTGAGGAATGCGCGCTGCATAAAAGACAGCAAGGCACCGTTCGGCTGACCATAATAGACAGGAGAACCAAACACGAAAGCATCTGCGTCAGCGAACTTAGCAGAGATAGCATTACAGTTATCATCATTGAAAATACAGCCCTTATGACCGTCAGAATACGGCACTCCGGACCTACACTGATAACAGGCAGCACAGCCACGCATAGGACGATTGCCAATCCATACAATCTCACTTTCAATACCTTCCGATTGCAGCGTCTTGGCTATCTCGCTCAGCGCCACAAACGTATTTCCGCCCTTGCGGGGACTGCCATTGATTAGAAGTACTCTCATGAGCAAAGCAATTTTGTGCGCAAAATTACAAAAAAAAATTGACACACACAATAGTGTATGTCATTTTTTAGCATTTTTTGTCAATTTGTGGCAATTATTCGTACTTATCGTCTCCGTGGTAGAGGATCGGATGTGCCAGTTCATTAATGCATCTGTGTGCCTGGTGTTGCATTTTAATGCAGAAGAAGATAAGCACAAAGAAAGCTATACCACCTACTACCGGATCTGCCATTCCGCTCATAGCTAATGAATCGTAGACGCCGTGGGCCATAAAAGGCACAAAGAATATGCAGAAGGCGTTTTTGAAGGAGTGATCAATGAAGTGGTAAACCGAGTAATAATACCCCATAATGATGGCGAAAGCATAATGTCCGGGGACAGCCAGTAAGGCTCGCATGATGGCTACAGAAGTCCAGTTTTCCGCGTCGACCACATACAGGACATTCTCCACAGCGGCAAAGCCCAAACCGATACAAACAGCATAAACTATTCCGTCAAAAGTCTCGTCAAAATGGGGATTTTTTCGCAAAACAATCCATAATGCGAGTAACTTAGCCGCCTCTTCCGGTGCCGCCGCTACACAGAATGCGCGGATAGTGGTGCCAAAAAGCGTTTCCGGAGTAGTATTATTTCCGAAAAGGCCACTCAAGATGAATAACTCCGCCACAGCCACTGGCAAACATATTGCAGTGCCCCATAAAAATGCTTTGATAATGCCCCACATTGGCTCCTTGTGCGGGTCTTTCCGGTAAACATAGCCGAGGAGCACAACTACCGGCAGCAGAGCCGCTGTGTACATAAGAATAGTTTTTAGCATAATGTATTTATATTCAATTAGTTATTCTTTATCAAGATAGCTGTTCAGGATGGCCTTGCAGGCCGTATAAATATCTCGGTATGCAGCCTCAAAATCACGTGTGTACCAAGGGTCAGACACATCTCTATTTTCACCGGCCCATTTCATCATCAGTGAGGTCTTCTCATCGCGGATAGGGAGCCACGCAATATTGGCCTTGTCGGCACAGATAATAGCATCATAATAGTCATACTCTTGAACCGATATTTGGTGGGCGTGGTGCGGACCAAAAGGAATATGATTTTCGCGCAATTTGAGCTTTGCCGGCGGGTAGATGTCATTGCCGATTTCTTCCGTTGAAACCGCAGCAGAAGCGACCTCAAAGCGGTCTTCCACCCCAGCCTCTTTTGTCAGATATTTGAATATATATTCAGCCATAGGAGAGCGGCAAATATTGCCGTGACAAACAAATAATATGCGCGTTACCGGTTTCATAGCAATACACTTACCAGATAGCTTGAATCAGGGCGACAGTCATGAGCCCACAGCAGATCAGTTTGATGACTGTACCAAAGAGAAGGCCGATAAAACTACCCCATCCTGCTTTGAGGGCTTCTTTGATCTCTTTGCCGCCCAGCAGTTCACCGAGGATAGCGCCTGCCAGCGGGCCTACAATAACGCCCAGAGCGCCAAAGAAAAGACCTACAAAAACTCCAAGCGTACTTCCCCACACTCCCCACTTGGTGCCGCCAAATTGCTTGGTGCCCCACGCGGGAACGACGTAGTCAAGTACAGAGACCACAATAGTGACAATTCCCCAGATAAGAAGAAATTGCCAGGAGAAATCAATGCGGTCGGTTGCTTGTGCGATCCATAGACCGGCATAAGCAATAGGTGTGCCGGGCAGCCCGGGGATAATGCAGCCGATAATACCAATCAGCATGCAAAGCCCTGCTATTATCAATAAGAAAATATCCATACTTGTAACCAAATGCGGTGCAAAGGTACAAAGAATTTTTTATATACACAAGAAAAAACGCCCCGAAGGACGTTTTTTCTTCATTTTAAGCGATTATTATAAGAGGTGATAGGTAACGGTCAGACCGGCCATCACGATGCTTACCATCGACATCAGTTTGATGAGGATGTTCAGCGACGGACCCGATGTGTCTTTGAACGGGTCACCTACGGTGTCACCTACAACGGTTGCTTTGTGGCAGTCAGAGCCCTTGCCGCCGAAATGACCTTCCTCTACATATTTCTTTGCGTTATCCCAAGCACCGCCGGCGTTAGCCATGAAGACGGCGAGTACGAAGCCTGTTGCCAGACCACCGATAAGGAGACCAAGCACACCTGCTACGCCCAATACCAGACCCGTGATGATCGGCACTACGATAGCCAGGATGGACGGTAACAACATTTCATGTTGTGCACCTTTGGTGGAGATGGCTACGCAGCGTGCGTAGTCCGGATCAGCCTTGCCTTCAAGGATGCCCTTGATGGTTTGGAACTGACGACGAACCTCTTCTACCATCTTCTGTGCAGCACGACCTACGGCGTTCATTGTAAGACCGCAGAACAGGAAGGCCATCATTGAACCGATAAAGATACCTACGAGTACAATCGGGTTCATTAGGTTGACGTTATAAGCATCCATGAAGTCCACGAGCGATGCTTTAGCTGCCTCTACTCCATTCGGCAACGCTTCACCTGTTCGGATGAGAGCGATCTTGATTTCCTCTACATAAGAAGCCAAGAGCGCGAGTGCCGTGAGGGCTGCTGAACCGATAGCGAAACCTTTACCGGTAGCAGCGGTGGTATTACCAAGAGCGTCCAAAGCGTCGGTGCGCTGACGAACTTCAGCAGGCAGACCTGACATTTCTGCATTACCGCCGGCGTTGTCAGCAATAGGTCCATAAGCGTCCGTTGCGAGTGTAATACCCAGTGTGGACAACATACCTACAGCTGCAATACCGATACCGTAAAGCCCCATCGAGAGGTTAGCTGCGCTGAACTCAACATGGAATCCGTTAGCGCAGAGGTAAGCCAGGATGATGGCTACACCTACGGTAATAACCGGAATAGCGGTAGATAACATACCCAAGCCTAGACCGCTGATGATAACGGTTGCAGGACCGGTCTGTGAACTCTCAGATACTTTCTGCGTCGGTTTATAAGATTGCGAGGTGTAGTACTCTGTCGATTGACCAATGATAACACCTGCTGCCAAGCCAACCACTACAGAAAGGGATACTTGCCACCATTGGTTGGTTTCTGTGCCGAAAAGCCAAGCAAAGATGCCAAAAGTAACGGCAGCGATCAACACAGCAGCTGTGTTCGTACCGATAGCCAATGCGCGGAGCAACTCTTTCATGCCTGCGCCCTCTTTGGTCTTCACAAGGTAGATACCGATGATAGAGAGCAGTACACCGCAAGCAGCGATAAGCGAAGGAGCCAAAACGGCCTTGAGTTGCATTCCTTCTACGGCAGAAGTAGCAAAAGCAGAAGCACCTAATGCCATCGTAGCGAGGATAGAGCCTGCATACGACTCATAAAGGTCTGCACCCATACCGGCAACGTCACCTACGTTGTCACCTACGTTATCGGCGATTGTGGCAGGGTTACGCGGATCGTCTTCCGGAATGTTGTACTCTGTCTTACCCACGAGGTCAGCGCCGACATCTGCAGCCTTGGTGTAGATTCCACCACCGACACGAGCGAACAAGGCCTGCGTCGAAGCACCCATACCAAAG
>JAGCFX010000057.1 GCA_017649925.1 Paludibacteraceae bacterium
ACGCTACTCCAACCTAATGTGTTCTTGAAATAGATAACGTTCTTTTGGGTGTAGATAGCCGTCAACTTACCATCGTAGATGGCTTTGAAATTGATAGTTGCCGTCGTCTTCTCACCGTTAGCATCCGCGCCGTCAATCGTGATACCGTCGCCGGCTTTCCACTTGCTGAATGTGTATCCGAAGATTGTCGGCGCAGTGATGGATGTCCAATCCAACGGTCTTCCGGTCACGACTTCAGAGGCTTTGATTGTTTCATCTCCACATTTATAGAGAACGGTTACAGAATGATCGCCGGCAGCTTGTACGTCCGTTGTTACGGAGTCAAGCACCTCGCCTGTGCCGCAACCGCCGGTTCCGGTATGCAGTATTGCCGCCAGTTTATACGAACCGCTATTAGTTGGCATGTCGAATGTAACCGCGTTGGAACTGATACTCATATCAGGTTGCGGGTCATATAAGTTTCCATTGTTGTGCAATAATTTCCAGCATACGCTCATAGAACCGCCGCCGGTAGGAGTCGGTTCGATAGTTGGTGTGGCACTTATCTCTCCGCCCGGAGCAACTACGCCGCTTGCCGGTGTAAGCGTAATGGCGGTAATTTTGGGCTTTGTGTAATAAGCATAAAGTGTTACTCCGCTTGTCTTTGTCCATTTGCCATCAGCACTGGTATAGCCGGATACTCCGTTTACCCAGTTACCGCTAGCATCAATGATTTTCTCTCCACCGCCTTCTGTTGCGGTATAGAAGCCCATGAAGCCGTAACCTGTAGCTCCGGTAGGCATCGTTCCGCTGATAGCAGGAAGTGCTGTCTGATAGGCAACCGTCTGGTTGCCAACAGAACCGCTGGTTCCGTAACCGGTTGCGGAAGTTTGTTTGTTCAACGTTACCGTGTAACTTTCATATTGATAACATGCATACAATGTCTTGTTCGCATTCATCGTTACCGTGTACGCTCTGGTGGAACATTGTTGAGCACTGGTTCCTGCGGCGTCGGTGTACCATCCCTTCCACGTATATCCCGCTTTAGCTGCTGGTGCTGTCAGTGTAACTGTGTTGCCACTTACAACAGAACTGCCGCTGGCAGTTGTCGGACTGGTAGAAATACTTCCGCTCGTACCCTTTAATGTGCCGATAGCATAATTCAATGTATATACCGTCGGGAAGGTAATGGTAATTTTTGGAGAAGCAGGAGTGCTATAATCTACTTTTATTTCGTATTCGCCTGCAACATCTGCACGAAGTTGGATGTTGTTACCTGTAGTGGATAAAGATTGGTTTGCTCCCGTTGTACGTTGATACCACCAATCGCCATCACCCGTTAACCCATACCACGTGTCTTCTGCCCCTTTTTTTACAATTTTAAAATTGTAATCTTCGGATGCGGAACTAGGAGCAGCAGCAAGAGTTGCTGTGTAATAAACCACACTTTCTGTTGAATGCCCAGTCTTTTTTACCAAAGGAAATTCTGTATCCCATGCAGTTCCACCAAAAGCCGAACCTCCTTTGAGTACATATGGCGAACTCAAATCTTCAGTGTAGTTGGCAGTAATAGTGTAAGATCCACTAGCCTTGGTTACAATACCAATGGTGGAAGAAGAGGTTGTTCCGGACTTAAGTGTAATGCCTGTTCCTAATGTCCAACTACTGAACGTGTAACCGGCAATAGATGGTGCAGTGATGTTGCGAGTCGTTGTAACTCCAACTGCGCTTTCTGTCGTTGCTGTTTTTATTGTTGTACTTCCACATTTGTAGGAAACAGTAACATCATGAGTTTCTTCTGCTTTAAATCTCGCGGTAATTGTTTTAGCTTCAGTTGCGTTGTATGAATATGTTGTGGATGTGGATTTCTGGGTTGAACCATCGTACCAACCTACAAAAGTATAGCCTGTAGCAACCCCAGTTACCGTATAGGTAACGGTTGCAGTGCGTACGGCTTTACAATTTGCACTAGAACTGCCTGCAGAAATAGTACCAGATGTTGCAGTGGCACTGGTCGCTGTAGCACTTGACAAGTAATAAGAAGCTACTTTAACTGTTGCAAGGGAGGCTGTTGAGGTTGAATATGTGGAACCTCCGTCTGCGGAGAGAGTTTGCTGCACAGTCTGTGTGTAGTTTAGTTTATCGTATCCAGTTATAGTAGAACCGGATACAGAAGAACCATTTGAACCTCCGGAAGAAATAAATAGCCAAGTACTACTACCTAAATTATCTGTCTTTTTTGCAGAGTAGTGGGTAGTGTACGTCACACGGGTGTCAACGTTCTCACCTCTGCCTTCCCATCCGGACGCACCCGTAGTAAAATAGAATGCAGAATACCCTCCCCAACTATAACTTCGCTTGTAATATAGGTTATTTGAGTTGGTAAGTTTTGTCATTCCGTCTGCCACAGACCATGTACTGTGTCCAATAAATATCTGTACATCGCTCCATGCCGAAGATGTATTATCGTAGTACACATTTGCAGAGGACGCATCCGCTCCCCACATTTGTCCTATGCCCATAATAAAAATGAGGGCGAAAAGCAAGATGGAGCGATGTGATGAAACACGATTATCTCTCGATATTGGTTCGATAATGGCTCGATAACGGCTCGATAACGGCTCGATAACGGCTCGATAAATGTTAGTAAAAGTTTTCATATAGGTTGATTTATTTTTCAGTTTTGTTTATAAGTGAGTTTCTTTTTCCTTTCCAAATCATTGCTGCTCCGAAGAGTGTTACGAAAGCAAGTAGTATCCAAGGCTCGCCGACAGGGCAGGGACCTTCGCCCCATTCAGGACCGCCGCCGAAGCCTTTTCTCGGTCCTTCTGATGTTGCCGGAGTGCTACCACCTGCCGTATAGTCCGAAGGTGCGTTCGTGTCAAACGGTCTGTAAACAGAGCCGCTTGCCATCATGCCTCCGCCTACGCAAGAAGCGATACTGCCGCCTCGAATAGTCGCGCGGCTGGTCTCTTTCATATGGATACTTGTCGATGCGCTCGGCGTTGCAGCCGTCGGAGCGGCGGTATTGCTCGGGAGACTGACTTGCGGTTTCTCAAGCAGCGCGTTGCGATACTGAATAGCTTGCGGCGTTTCCACCAAGCCCGTCGGGCGCGGCGCAGGAGTAGAAGGTATACTACGGACGGAATTCACCGGAGCAGGCTGGAACTTCTGTTGAAACAATCCCTGCTGCGGAGTTTTCTTCTCAAATATCTTGAACCATTCCGGTACGTCCGCCTTCTTCTGCGGCGTGGTGAACCGCGAAGCTGCATTGGCTTTGTCATGCGCCATCGTCGTAATCGAGATGGCCAGCAGGACAATTGTAACCTTAAGAACCTGTAGTGAGTGTATTCTCATGATACATAAATAAGTTCAAAAAAGCGTGCAAAATTACGAAAAATTCTCAATATATGCAAATTTTTCAACAAAAAAAGTCATTTATTTTACTTTTTTATCTAAAAAAGCAAAAAAAAGCCCGCGTTTATGCGAGCTTTTCTTATCGGGAATTTAAACTTTGCGATTAAATCCAGCGGACGTAGCAGAAGTCCATTCTGTGCGGCAGCAGATCGTTGTGCGGATACATACGCAGACCGAATTTCATGCCACCGGCATAGTCCAATTGATACGTGTTCTCGAAGAACAAATGGCTGCCTTCCACTTGCTTGAGTTGCAAAGGCTCTACTTCGTAGAGTTTGTCATTGTTATGCGTCGAAGTACGAACGGCCACAAGCTCAACGCCGATGCCGTTGTCGTTCAGACCTTTGGTGTCCAACTCAACCGCTACGCGGAACTTGTCGCCCACGTTCAGATTCGTCATGTCAGGAGACTCAATCTTCGCTACTTCAATCTCATCCCAGTGTGCAACGACATTCTCTTTCCAAGCTGCTATCTCCTTGGCAATCTTATAGTTATCCGCCATCAGCATATTGTGGCGTTTTGCCAGCTTGTAATAGAACTTGTCGAAGTAGTCGTCCATCATTCGCTTCATCGTGAAGCGCGGCGTGATCTTGGTCACGGAGTTCTTGATGTATTGAATCCATTCGGGGCTGTACCCCTTGCTGTTCTTCGCGTAGTACAACGGAATAATCTCGCGCTCGAGCATCTGATAGATAGTTGCCGCGTCGAGCTGATCCTGGTGCGCTTGGTTCTCATAAGTGCGATGCTCGGTCAATGCCCAGCCTGCGCCCTCTACATAACCTTCGTACCACCAACCGTCTTTGACGGAGAAGTTGAGCACGCCGTTCATCTGTGCTTTCTCGCCCGACGTACCGGATGCCTCGAGAGGACGGGTCGGCGTATTCAGCCAGATATCCACACCGGAAATAAGGCGTTTTGCGAGACGCATATCGTAGTTCTCCAGGAAGATGATCTTACCGAGGAACTGCGGCATACGACTGATCTCTATGATACGTTTGATGAGGCCTTGACCGCCGCCATCTGCCGGGTGAGCTTTACCCGTGAAGAGGAACTGAACCGGATAATTCGGGTTGTTAACCAACTTGTCCAAACGCTCCAAATCCGTGAATAACAGGTGTGCACGTTTGTAAGTCGCAAAACGACGACCGAAACCGATAATCAGGTTGTTCGGGTTCATCTCGCTCAGCGCTTGAATGATGCGGCCCGGGTCACCTTGGTTCTTCATCCAGTCTTGACGGAATTGCTCTTTGATATAATCCATCATCTTGCGTTTCAAGCCCATACGCGTTGCCCAAATCTCTGCATCCGGGATGTCCGCATACGCTTTCCACATGTCCAAATTCGACTGATCGTTCATCCAGCCTTTCGGCAGGTATTTGTTGTACACAATTTTCCAGTCGCTTGCTGCCCAAGTCGGCATGTGAACACCGTTGGTGACATAGTCAACATGCAGTTCTTCAGGAAAATAGCCCGGCCATACTGGCGAGAACATTTTCTTTGAAACTTCTCCGTGCAACCAGCTTACGCCGTTTGCTTCCTGGCAAGTATTAAGTGCGAAGACACTCATCGAGAACTTCTCGTTACTATCTTCGGGGTTCGTGCGACCCATACCGATGAGGTCATGCCACTCGATGCCGAGTTTGGCTGCATAGTCGCCCATATATTTGGCGAACAGACTCTCCTCAAAGTAGTCGTGACCTGCCGGAACCGGTGTATGGCAAGTGTACAAACCGCTTGCGCGAACCACTTCTTTAGCCTCGTTGAACGTCAGACCTTCTGCTACCAAATCAACCAGTCTCTGCAAGCCCATCAGCGCTGCGTGACCCTCGTTGCAATGGTAAACATCTTTCTTGATTCCCAGTTTTTTCAACGCCAGCATACCGCCGATACCCAACATGATTTCTTGTTTGATACGGTTCTCCCAGTCGCCGCCGTAGAGTTGGTGGGTAATTTGACGGTCCCACTCGCTATTCAGCTCATTATCAGTGTCTAACAAATACAAGTCCATACGACCTACAGCTACGCGCCAAAGGTATGCATGAACGGTACGGCCCGGATACGGAACGTCAACAACCATGTTGCTGCCGTCTTTCTCCTTTACCTGAGTAATCGGCAGGTTGCTGAAGTTCTGCGCCTCATAGTTCGCAATCTGCTGACCTTCAGGACTTAAGGTCTGTGTGAAATAGCCGTAGCGATAGAGGAAACCGATGGCAGTCATGTCGATGTTGCAGTCCGATGCCTCTTTGATGTAGTCACCGGCCAAAATACCCAGACCACCCGAATAGATCTTCAGCACGTGCGTCAAACCGTATTCCATTGAGAAATAGGCGATTGTCGGCTTTTTCTTGTCTTTCGGAGTGTCCATGTAGGCACGGAACTCGGCGTATACATCGTTCAGACGACCCATGAATTTCGTGTCCTTGCTCAACTCAACCATCCGGTCGTAACTGATGATATTCAGCAGCACAATCGGGTTTGAGTTCGCGCGGTGCCACGCGTCCGTATCGATATAACGGAATAGATCTTTTGCGTCACCGTTCCAGGTCCACCAGAGGTTATACGCAATCTCTTGTAGTTTGCTCAAGTCTGCCGGCAGAGTCGCATGAATATTGCATTCTTTCCAAGCAGGCTGGTTAACATTGCTTACTTTTACTTTCATGATAGTATGTTGTTTGTTATATTTTCAAAAAACCGCGCAAAATTACTACTTTTTTTGCATATGTGCAAGTTTTTTTGTAATTTTGCACCCGATTTTACGAATTTGTGCATTTTAGTTTGCAATCGATGATTGACCAGTCTGAAATACTTCGTCGGAGGGACATGCGAGATGTCCTCACTTTTACCGTTGATCCCGCGGATGCCAAGGATTTTGACGATGCTCTATCGTTTGAAATTCAGGCAGATGGCAACTACCAAATCGGCGTTCACATCGCCGATGTCTCGCATTTTGTTTGCCCGAATACCGATGTGGACGACGAGGCATACAAACGCGGCACATCCGTTTATCTGGTGGACCGCGTTATTCCGATGTTGCCCGAAGAACTCTGCAACGACAAGTGTTCGCTGCGACCGGGAGAAGACAAACTCTGCATGTCCGTCATCTTCACCATCGATGCCAACGCGCAGGTGCTCAAGCATAAAATCTGCCGTACGGTCATTCGCTCTGACGCGCGATTCAATTATGATGAAGTGCAGGCTATTATATGCGCAAATCAGACTGGCGAGACAGAATCGAGAGACTATCGGATCGAGGCAATTACGACCCTGAATCGTCTGGCTATCAAGCTTCGCGCAGCCCGAATTGCCAACGGAGCGCTGACGATTGAACAGGATGAAATGCATTTCCGCTTGGACGAGCACCAACAACCGACGGAAATCTACTTCGAGCATCCCAACGAAGCGCACCATCTGATCGAAGAGTTCATGCTCCTCGCCAACCGTACTGTCGCCAAAGCCGTTGGTTCCGGGCGCCCGTTCGTTTATCGTGTGCATGACTTGCCAGACTCCGAGAAACTCGAAGATATCAAGAAATTCAAGCGAAATGCACTACGGACGGCCAAACTGCGACACCGCGAAATTGCGGAGGATGCGCTTCAACGCACGGTGGACATGCTTACCATCCGCGCGCAGGCTAAAGCCGTCTATTCGACTTATAATATCGGCCATTACGGTCTGGCTTTCACGCATTACACGCATTTCACTTCGCCCATCCGCCGCTATCCCGATTTGATGGTACATCGGCTTGTCGAGAAATACATCCTTACCGGCAAAAAGATCTCACTCACACGCGAAGAACTCGAGGAAAAATGTGAACATTGTTCGGCGTGCGAGCAAGATGCGCAGCAAGCAGAACGCGATTCTATCAAGCAGTTCCAGGCACTTTGGATGAATAATCATGTAGGCGAAATTCTGCCCGGACATATCACAGGAATCACAGACTTCGGCTTCTTTGTCCAACTCGATGACTCGCGATGCGAAGGACTGGTTCATATGATGACTATCGAGCATCCCGAAGACTTCATTTTGGGCGATGCCGTGAATGTACAAGTTGTCAGAGTGGACACAAATCGCTCGCAAATTGATTTTGAACTCGTATAAATTTGCATATTTGAAAAAATAATTGTACCTTTGCACCCGAATTGAAAAAATCACTTCTTATATTGCTCCTTTGCGCCGCTGCCCTTTGCGCGCACGCACAAACAATAATATTGCGTACGGGCGCCCGCGTGAGTGGAACCATCATCTTCCAAAACGAAGAGGTGGTGGTTATTCGTGATGCCGAAGGCGTACGTTTTCAATACCCGCGCGCGGATGTAGAAGCAATCACGGAGGAGGAAGAAGTGGTGGAAGAAGCGCCCGTAGAGGAAGAGCCGAAGATCACGACTTCCAAAAAAGCGTCTATTCTCTTGGAGATTGCCGGAGGCGCAGCCGTTATCCCGAACCAAGCCGCAGGAGGTATCGTCTCTGCTGACTTGCTCGTAGGTTCGCATCATATTGGCGACCGCCACTTGTTTATCGGCGGAGGACTCGGCTACCACGGATTGTTCATTGCCGGAGAGAAATATAACTTCTTGCCCATACAAGTCGCACTCCGAATGCCGTTTGTCGAAACCAAACATGCGCCCGTCTTTGGCGCTTCTGTCGGATACGGAATTGCGCTTTCCAAGAAATATCTCGGCGGCATTTACGCGAATATTGATTTCGGTTATCGTTGTCAACTGAACCCGAAAACAGCCATTTCAGTTGTTTTCTTCACGCAGTTCCAGCAGGCTAAAATCGCGGTCACGGAAACAATCGAAGATACGGAATTTACCAATTATACCGGCCGAAACTTTGTAAGCCCGGGGATCAAACTGGCGCTCTATTTCTAATCAAACGGCGTATGACGAAGAAAAAGCAACCGCGCGAATATAGAGTTTCCATCATGCTCAATGAGAGTGAGCAACGGATGTTGGATAACTTCTGCGAGAAATATGGCGTAGCCAATCGAAGCCGGCTGATTCGCGAAACACTCATGCGAGCCATACTCAAACAACTGGAATACGACCAGCCAACCCTTTTCGATTAAACTTCCACCACCGCTAAACCACATCAAACCATAAAAAAACCTCCCGACGGAGGTTTTTTTTGTTACCCAAGGTAAGTCTGTAAGATTTGACTGCGTTGACCTTGGTTGAGTCTGCGGATAGCTTTTTCCTTAATCTGGCGCACGCGCTCGCGAGTAAGATGCAACTCATCGCCGATCTCCTCAAGCGTCTTTTCCGGCATGCCGATTCCAAAGAACTTACGCAAGATGTCCGCCTCACGGGGAGTGAGAGTGGCAAGCGCACGATTGATTTCCGTAGAGAGCGACTCGTTAATAAGACCACGATCCGCATTCGGCGAATCCTCATTGATCATCACGTCGATCAGACTGTTGTCCTCTCCTTCTACAAACGGCGCATCAACACTTACATGGCGACCCGACATCTTCAGCGTGTCCGCAATCTTCTCAACCGGGATATCCAGCATTTCGGCTAACTCCTCGGCACTCGGTTTACGCTCGTTCTCTTGCTCAAAACGTTGGAACGCTTTGTTGATCTTGTTCATCGAACCCACTTGGTTCAACGGCAAGCGAACAATACGGCTCTGCTCGGCCAAGGCTTGAAGAATAGACTGACGAATCCACCATACTGCATAGGAGATAAACTTGAAACCACGAGTCTCATCGAATTTCTCTGCTGCTTTAATCAGACCTAAGTTACCCTCGTTAATCAAATCGGGCAAACTTAATCCTTGGTTCTGATACTGCTTCGCAACGGACACTACAAAACGTAGATTGCTTTTGGTTAGTTTCTCCAGCGCAGCGCGGTCTCCATTGCGGATACGGCTCGCCAACTCCACTTCTTCATCCACCGGAATCAATTCCTCTCGACCGATCTCCTGAAGATACTTGTCGAGACTCGCAGACTCACGATTGGTGATTGATTTTGTAATTTTTAATTGACGCATGTATAATTAGTTATATACGATGTTTCATCTATTTTGTACCTGTTCTATTTGCCGAACGCGAGGTGATCCGGTCGGGATTCGAACCCGAGACCCACAGCTTAGAAGGCTGTTGCTCTATCCAGCTGAGCTACCGGACCGTGCCTCTTAGGCACACAAAAATCGTGCCTAATTAGGCAAAATAGGGCGCAAAGGTACTACTTTTTTTTAGAATACACAAATTTTTTTGTATTTTTATGACATTTTGTCGCTCTTTTTAGAGCAAACTGTCAAAAAGTTGTGCCAAATCCTGCTTGCGGCATGCGCCTACATGACGGTTTACCAACTCGCCGTTTTGGAAGAACAGCATCGTCGGGATATTCATGATGCCGTATTCCTCACAAGTGTCAGGGTTGTCATCTACATTCAGTTTGCCGACTACCACGCGACCTTCATACTCGTTCGAAAGCTCCTCCAATATAGGAAGCATCATCTTGCACGGGCCACACCAACCAGCCCAGAAGTCAACCACTACCGGCTTGCCTGACGCAATCACATCCTTGATGTTAGCGTCTGTAATTTCTACTGTCATACTACTTGTTGTTTTATGTTTTTAATCGTTATTTTTTTCTGTTTCGGTTTCCGCAGCAATATGTCTGTCAGCGGATCCTCAATATATGTTTGCACCGCGCGTTTAACGGGACGTGCTCCGTTCTTGCGGTCATAACTCTTCTCAATCAATTCGCCGATAACTTCCGGAGTTACGCTCAACTGATGACCTTGCGTCTTCAGCCGTTGTTGCAGTTGTCCCACTTCTACGCGAACAATCTGACCAATCGTCTCGCGGCTCAGCGGCTCAAACGTCACCACATTGTCAATACGGTTCACAAACTCCGGCGGGAATTGTTTCTGCAGCGCCTTCAGCAATGTAGCATTCACTTGCTTTTGATCCGGTTCTGCAGCTCCGAAACCTACACCGCTACCGAACTCTTGCAATTGACGCGTACCGACATTACTCGTCAGCACAATGATTGTGTTCCTGAAATCGACAATATGTCCCTGTCGGTCAGTCAGACGGCCTTCGTCCAACACTTGCAGCAATACGTTGAATACATCCGGATGAGCTTTCTCTATTTCGTCGAACAGCACAATAGAGTAGGGCTTTCGCCGCACGGCTTCGGTCAGTTTGCCGCCGTCTTCATGCGCCACATATCCCGGAGGTGCGCCTACTAACAGGCTCACTGTGTGTTTCTCCATATATTCCGACATGTCAAACCGAATCATCGCATCACGGCTGCCGAACATCTCCTCTGCCAGACATTGCGCCAGATAAGTCTTGCCCACACCTGTTTGACCGAGGAAGAAGAAAGTGCCGATAGGACGCTTCGGATCGCGCAATCCCAAACGACTCCGTTGGATAGCGCGAACAACAGTATCTACCGCTTTATCCTGACCGATAATCTTGCGTTTTAGCGTCTCTGCCATCGTCAGCAATCGCTCATTCTCTGCCTGCGCGATACGATGAACAGGCACACCGCTCATCATACTTACCACACTCGCCACTTCATCTGTCGTGATCACATTCAGCGCAGTCTTCGTCTCATCGCCTGCCTCTTGTTTAGCATGCCGCCGTGCGCCTACTTCGTCCATCACATCAATCGCCTTGTCCGGAAAAGCACGGTCAGTCAGATAGCGCTCGCTTAGGTTCACGCACGCATGAAGCACATCTTCCGGATAATGCACATCGTGATATTTGCCGTAGTAATCGCTCAGGCGGAATAAGATGTCGTATGTCTCCTCTTTGGTCGTCGGCTGCACTTGCACTTTCTGGAAACGACGTTCCAGCGCACCGTCTTTTTCAATGGACTTCGCATACTCGGCGGTTGTTGTCGCGCCTACGCATTGCACCTCCCCGCGTGCCAAAGCCGGCTTCAAGATGTTTGCCGCATCCAATGAACCCGACGCATTACCTGCACCGATGATGGTATGTATCTCGTCAATAAACAAAATCACTTCCGGATGTTCACGCAATTCGGTAATCACCTGTTTCATGCGCTCCTCGAATTGCCCGCGGTACGTAGTACCCGCAACCATCGATGCCAGATCCAACGCCACAATACGTTTGCCGCTCAGTGCACCCGCATTGTCGCTTTTGATGCGTAGCGCCAAACCCTCTACGATAGCCGACTTGCCGACACCCGGCTCTCCGATCAGAATAGGGTTGTTCTTCTTGCGCCGACTCAGAATCTGTATCACGCGCTCGATTTCCACATCACGACCGATAACGGGGTCTAATTGCTTTTCCTCCGCTTGTTTGGTCAAGTCATGCCCATATTTGTCCAGTGCTGTCGTCTTGCTTTTCTTTTGCTTTTGCGTGTTCTCGCGCTGCGGACGGAAAGTGTCATTCACATCGCTCTCCTGCTCGCTTTCTGTGCGAGGTGCTTCGATAGTGCTGTGAGGTTTGTCGTATAGTTCCACCAACTGTTGGAAATTCAGTCCCCATTTCTCTTCCATCCACGCAGCAACAGCATTCACCTGCTCGCGGAAAATAGCCAGCAGTATATGTACTGAACCTACTGCTTCTTCGTTGTATTCCCTACTGATTCCCTCCGCGATGCGTAATATACGGCTTGTCTGCGCGCTGATGGGAAGCGATTCATAGGTCTGCTCTATGCCACGCACAGTTTCTTCAATATGCGCCTTTGCTTCGACAGCGTCAAAATCCGTCTGACGCAGCAGTTCCCACGCCGAGCCTTCACCCAAACGGATGATAGCCAGCATCAAGTGTTCGGCCTCGATATACTTACTCATCAAGCGCTCTGCTTCGTTCTGCGCATAGAGGATGATCTTGTTCGCGTTTTGTGTAACTATCATATCAATTATAAAAATGCCATGCTAAGCCCGCGCGAAATACATCGCCGTTGGTCGGATAGCCGGGCATAGCCATGTAGTCAATATTCTTCTTCATAAATAGGTGGTTGAAATGTTGGTAGTGTGCGAAGAAGCGCAGGTGTATCGACCGTACGTAGAAATTCGCATATACGTTCAACCATGGGTAATTACCTATTTTTTCGGTTTGTTGTGTGGCAAACATACTCGTCGCTGGACATAATACCGGCGAATAATAGCGCGTGAAATAACGCAAGTCCACACCTATCTGCGCATCCAGCGCCTTGAACCATGTGCCGTGGTAATACAGCCTGTGCTGCAGAATGACCAAAGGTACCGGTAACACACTGTCATTCGTACTATGTTGAATCACCACGCGGTTCTCCAAGTTTACCCACGGAGTCGTCAAGTCTAATCCTACGTCGCCCGTGATGATCTGTACATTCCCGTTATACTGTCGCGGTTTCCAGTCTGTCGCTGACACATAAATCGGATTCGTCTGGTTCTCAAAACTGAAATCAATACGCGGCTTCAACCACTGGTACATATAACTCACCGTCGCGCCGCCTAAGAATCGGTAAGTGAATCCGAAGTTGTTGTCCCACATGATGTGATTGGATCGGAAGTGCTGCAGATACCAACTCGGTGTCTCGCTCCGCGCGTAAGCCCGCGCCGCAATAACCATCGGATACTTGCCGGCATAGAACTTGGTCTGCAACCTGCCGTTCACATCAAACTCTCCTATCTTATATCCCAACACGCACACTTTACCTTCTACATGGTAATGCACATGAGAACCGCTGTGCTTATGTATCGCACCGCCGACAAACGTGTTATTTGTCCATTTATAGTCATAGATACTGTCGTACGGCACACTGTCATTCAAAAAACGCTGGCATTCGTTCATCGCAAAAACCGATGCGCCGAACTTCAACTTCGTGTTGTATGCCTCGCAGAAGGTCACGGCTATCGTGTTGCGTATTGTCAAAACGTCCGTCGTATCATTCGTTTGGACGCTGTCGCAATAGATATCGTCATAAAAACCCTGATCGGCATCATGCTCTACAAACCGCCGGTTAGAGTTATTGGTCTCAAAGATATGACTGAAAGTCATCAGCGGAATATACTCCACTTTGATGGTATCGCGTTTCACTCGCCGCCCATCTTCTATCACTTCAATCGAATCGTGATATTCTCGTTCGCTGGCTATCGCATATTGGTTGTGCAGATAGCCGCTCAAATATCGGAAACCCGTCATGGCCTGCATGCGCACGGGCATATCACCGGATTTTAAAGTGCTACTCAAATCCGTTACATCCTGCAATCCGCCGTTGTCAAACGAACTCAATCGACTCCAACCGAACGCAGCATGCATGCTGTAATGCCCGCCGGTATAACTCCCCCAAACGGAACCTCGAAATAACTTTCCAGAAGTATTGGCATAGTGTCCAACTGAGCTCAAATAATCCATCTCAAGGCCTAAATTCAGCCTCCGGTTTATGTTGCCGGTAAACAAAAAGTCAATATCATTTTCCTCATGCCCGGTCACAAAACCTTTCTTGTACGCTACGGTTGAGAAAGGAACTGTTGTATTAAAATAGCGTTGCTGCTGAGGCGTAACTACATAAGCCGCCAGACTTCGCGCAAAAGGATCCTCAATCGTATTCAAACGATCATTGATGATGCGTGACTCGATCGGAGAAACCAACACGTTGCCGTTTGTCGTGCTACTCATCGAATATAGTTGCTGCACATCAACGTCATGATAGTTCAGCATCACCGTATCGGCAAAGGCAATCGTATCCGCTACGGCGCTGTAATAGGGCATATTCCATGTCCGCACTTCCGTTCGTATACGCGGCTGCTTGGCAGCGGCCATAACGGTCGCTGCCAACAGCACTAATACTATTCCGATACGTTTTTTCAAGAAATTACTTTTTCGCTTTCTTCAGCTTCTCTTGTAATACCTGAATCTCCTCCTCTTGATTGCGAATAGTCTTCAGTAACTCGTTCAACTCTTCGTTTTCAATCGTGGTCGGATATTGTTCTTCAACGGTCTGCAGGAAATCGGACAGCACGTTCATATAATTGATGAATGCGTCGTAAGCCGACTCATACTGCGTCTCGCCTTGGTCAATATGATTCATATAATGCAGATAGTTCACGTCTTGCAAACGCAACCAGTTGGTCTGCAGACTCTTGCCCTGACATAGATGAACGCGCTCGGCTACAGCGAACAACTTATTGATGGCTTCTTGCTGTAAGTCATTACCCGCATAGATACTCAAATCCTTTGCCTCGCCGCTCCATGTCAACGGATACGGACTCGACAATACGTCATTAGCCGCCAGTTTCTTTGCGGCCTCGGCCGGAGTCATAAAGCCCATCTCACGCTCCAATGCAAAATACGGTAATGCTTTCAAGAAATCGAAGATACCGCTGCCGGCATTCTGACGAACACCGAATGTCTCTGCGCCTACCCAGATATTGATAATGTCCTCACCTTCCGGCAAAGCCTTCAATTGGTCCGCATATTTCTCTGCGTCAATCGGGAAATTAGCCCAACCCGGATCCGAGAAGTGGAAACTCAATTCGTCACTTAGGTTCGTATTGCGCAGCAGCACTTTCATCTTTGGAGCACCTGCAGACTGGAAAATATGGTTCGGGCTCTTCCAACTGATTACGTGCTTAGCGCCCTCGGTCAGAATAACCTTGTAACCCATCTTGTTCAACTGAAAAGCGGTTTCGTCGGTGTACAACAACTCCGTATTCCAAACGGTCTGTGCTTTCACGCCGAAGATGCGCTCCAGTAACTCGCCTTGTAACTTAAATTGCTCTTTCATCTCGCTCTCGTTGTACTCCGAAGCCAGCGAATAGCTGAACGGCGTAGCGAGGAACTCAACGCATTTGCTGGCAGCCAACTCCTTCAGGATATCAATCATCTCAGGATTGAACTGCTCGAACATCTCAATCATCGTACCGCTCACGCTTAGCGCGCAGTGGAACTTACCCTTGCTCAGACTGATCATGTCTTTGATTGTTTGGCAAAGAGGCAGATACGAAGTCTGAACAAGCCAGTTAACATGTTCCTCGGTTGCCATGTCATCATAGTAATAATGATCCTGACCAATCTCAAAGAAACGATAGCGCTTCAGACGATAAGGTGCATGCATCTGGAAGCAAAAACATATATTTTTCATAATCTTAAATTTTATTCGTTTATAAAGTATGGTTGATTACTCCGTCGTAGATGCGGCGTACTTTCAAGCCAGCGTCAGACCACTTGATGTTATTCACTTCTTTGCAGCCTAACTCATGCAGGCTCTTGTACATCGCCGGATATTTAACGATCGCATAGATGGCGTCTGCCATTGCATCGATGTCCCAATAATCGGTCTTGATGGCATGTTGCAGGATCTCTGCGCAACCCGACTGATGAGAAATAATCGACGGGCAACCGACCTGCATAGCCTCCAACGGACTGATACCGAACGGTTCACTCACACTCGGCATGATATATACGTCGCTCATGGCCAGCATCTCTTGAACCTGCTTGCCGCGCATAAAGCCCGGGAAGTGGAATTTGTCCGCGATACCGCGTTTGGCGACCAAATCAATCATCTCGGCCATCTTGTCGCCGCTTCCGGCCATCACAAATCGAACGCCGTCCGTCTTGCTCAGCACGCGTGCTGCGGCTTCAACAAAGTACTCCGGACCTTTTTGCATCGTGATACGGCCGAGGAAAGTAACCAACTTGTCTTTGCGTTCAGGCTTCTTGAATTCTTCCGGATGAGCCAGCGGTTCTACGGCGTTGTGAACCGTGCTTACCTTACGCGGGTCTTGACCGTATTTCTCAATCACTGTCCGACGCGTCAGGTTACTTACGCACATGATATGATCCGCTTCGTCCATACCGCGTTTCTCAATCGCATAAACGGTCGGATTGACGTTACCGCGACTGCGGTCGAAGTCCGTCGCATGAACGTGAATGACCAATGGCTTGCCGCTGATTTGTTTTGCGAACACACCGGCAGGGTAGGTCAACCAGTCGTGGCTGTGAATGATATCAAAATCCAGACTATGCGCCAACACACTCGCTACCGCTTCATAGTTCCCAATCTCTTCAATCAGGTTATCCGGATAACGACCAGAGAAACCGATGCAACCCAGATCGTCTGTTCCGATACGGCGGTAGTCATAGCGAATGCCGTCGCGGAAATGATAATACTCTTCCGGAGACATCCTGCCTTCCATGCGCTGTTTTACATAGTCATAATTGACGTCTTTCCAAACAACTGGTACACTGTTCGCACCGATGATACGAAGGAAAGACTGGTCCTCGTCACCCCATGGCTTCGGGATAACGAACGTGATTTCCATGTCTGGCTGTTCTGCCATACCGCGAGTCAATCCGTAACTCGCTGTACCCAAACCGCCTAAGATATGGGGAGGAAACTCCCAACCGAACATTAACGCTTTCATGATTGTGCCTCCTTTTCTTGAGCCTCGCGCTCTTCACGTTCATATTTTTTCAAAGTATCCAACAGGCTTATCACAGCCGCCACACTAGGCGCACTACTCATACCGCCGTGGCCTTTGTATGGCGGGTTGCCGTCGTAGAACTCATTCAGCGTTCCGATAGTCAGTTCGTCCATCTCGGCTTCAAAACCAAGCAGCAGACGTTCCATGAAACTGGAACCGCTGTATTTGTAGATGTTCATATAAGCGCGCGAATAAGCCGTGATCGTCGATGGCCAAACAACGCCGTTGTGCAGACACCGGTCGCGTTCCGGCAGGAAACCGCTGTACATCGGACGGTAACTGCCGCTCTTTGGACTCAAACTGCGCAAACCCTTTGGTGTCAGCAACTCTTTTGTGCAAATATCAACAACCGCTTTCTGTTGTTTGCGATCCAGCGGACTGTAAGGCAGACCGACTGCCCAAATCATGTTCGGACGAACTTCGCGGTTCTCGTAGTTGTCCAAAACGAAATCGTTCAGATACAGACCGTTCCAGAACGTCTTGACGAACGCATCCTTGCTTATCTCTGCCTGATATTCCATCAAATCAGCACTGGTCTCTTTGCCCAACTCACGCAGCATCTCGGCGGTAAAACGCATAGCGTTATACCACAGCGCATTGATCTCTACCACATATCCCGTACGCGGTGTGACAGGCCAACCGTTCTCTGTCGCGTTCATCCAAGTCGCAGGACGTTGTGTGCCGTCAACCCACAACAGACCGTTCTGATGTAACTTGGCGCGAGGATGATTCTGCTTGCGATACCAGTTGATGATATCCAGACATAACTGGCAGTACAAATCAGCCGCTTCACGAACCGTATATTTGTGCGCGTATTTCTGAACCGAACGAATGAACCACAATAGCACATCCGGTTCGTCCATACCCGTCATCTTGATCTCGTGTCCGCGACCGTTCATGAATTTCTCAATCTCTTCGATAGCCGTCTTGTTGATGATGGCGTCCCAGTATTCCGGGCGGTCGATATCCAGCGTACAACTTGCCACGCTGAAGAAAGTACTTCTCGCGTCGGCTTTGAACCACGGGAAACCGGCCAAAAGGTAGCATTTGTCACCTTCACGTTTGTAGAACTGACTCGCGCTATTCTTCAGCGTCGAGAACATGTCGTCGCGGCTGTTACGACGTTCCAACTCTTTCTTCCAAACGGCTTTCAACTGGTTGGTCTTGCATTCCGTCACACCCGCAGCAAAGATAATACTCTCGCCTTTCTTCATCGGCAACTCGAAATAACCCGGCACCAACAAATCTTCCTTATACGCATAACCGCGTTCGCGCTCCTTGCGATACTCGATGTCTTTGTACCATTGCGGGTCGTGGTGATACTCCACTTCTTTGCTGAACTGCATATAAAGGTTCGGAAAACCCGGATACATGCGGTTGTAACGACCGTTCTCGCAGTCCTCCATGTTCGGATTAGCTAACGGGTTCTCATGCGTCAACTCATTCACACTCCGGAAGGCCAGGAACGGACGGAAACGCAAGGTCGTCGGACTTCCGCTTTCCAATAACGTGTACCGAATCAGCACACGTGGCTCGAAACTAACCAGCATACGCTCTTTCTGCAATACCATCGCGCCGACGCGGTAAGTCGTGCGCGAAATAACCTCACAGTCAAATTCGCGAATGTACTTGTGCCCGTTCGGGCTGAAATGATTGTCGCCGTACTCATGCAGACCCAAGTTAAACTCCGCGCCATGTTGGATAACTGTCTCGTCCAACGAACTGAGCAAAACATAGTTGTCTTCGCCCAATTGCGGTAACGGCATCACCAACTGGCCGTGGTACTTTCGTGTGTTACAATCAACCAGCGTAGTCGAATTGTAAACACCCGCACGGTTCGTCCGAATCATCTCTTTCTGAAGCGACCGCTCCAGATTAACAAGCACCGTCTTGTCAAAATTCAGATAACTCATGATGTGTTTAAGTATTAAGTAATTAGTTATATTTCCCTGCAAACTTCTCTTGCGCGTCCGCCACAAACTGCTTTATCCGCTGTTCTTCGCCCTTCTTACAAACCAGCAGAACGCCTTTCTGCTCCGCAATAATCATATCGTCCACTCCTTGCACAACCGCTAACTTACCCGGTTCCAACGTCACGACATTACCTTCTGCCTCGTAGAATAAAGCATCGCTGTGCAGACTCACATTTCGTTTCTCGTCTTTCTCGCTCAACTCATACAGACTGCCCCATGTTCCCAAATCCGACCAACCGAAACTGCTCGGCAATACGAACACATTGTCCGCCTTCTCCATGATTCCGTAGTCAATGGAGATGTTCGGGCATTTCGGGAAAATATCTTCAATGAACGCTTCTTCTTTCTCCGTCCCCATCAGCAACTCGCCTTCTCTAAATCGGTCCGCCACTTCCGGTAACAGATATCGGAATGCCTCACTTATCGTCTGTAAATTCCAAATGAAGATACCCGAGTTCCATAGAAAATCTCCGCTCTCCAGGAATACCTTCGCCATCTCCAGATTAGGCTTCTCCGTAAATGTCTTCACCGGATAAATACCATCACCCGTAACTTGTACCCCGTCATCCTTCAGATATTGAATATATCCGTATCCCGTCTCTGGTCGTGTCGGCTGCATACCTAATGTACAAATGGCTTTGTTCTTGCTTGCAAAATCAAACGCCTTACGAATAGTGTCTCTAAACTTCTCCTCCTCTAAAATCAGATGGTCACTCGCCGCAACTACTATATTCGCTTGCATCTCCGGTTTGGACCAGTCAATGTCCTGATAATTGGGAATCGAATGTTGGCTTTTCTCTCCTTTTATGGTTCCTCCTTTTGCAAAACCCTCATACCGTTTGCCTTCGTCTTTGGTAAAACCGTAAGCTTTTTGCAGGCAAATCGCACGGATGTGCGCGGTCGCGTACGCGATACAGGGCGCCGTATTCCTGCGCGCAGGCTCGCACAAAATCTGACCTTCTGCCAAATCCGGCACTTGCTCCAAAATCAACTCCTTATACGCCACATTCGTCACGATGAACACGTTCTCAATGGGCACCAACGGCCGAAACCGATCAACCGTCATCTGAAGTAAACTTCTTCCCGTACCGAAGAAGTCCAAAAACTGCTTTGGCTTACTCTCGCGACTGAACGGCCAGAACCTGCTACCTACGCCGCCCGCCATAATGACGCAATAGTTATTCTTGTTTTCTTTCATACTTCTGTGCTGCCGATTACGAGCGCTTGTCGAGCCAATATCGAATCCTACCCATATCTATAATATACGTTGTATATTATTCCGTGATTTTGAATTCGTATGCTTTCGGAAGCATTCTCAAAAAGCGTGCAAATATACAGCTTTTTTTTTACATATGCAAGCGCGCGCGCATTTTTCCATAAAAAAAGTCATTTTTATGCTTTTTTCGGCTTCTGATTTTCAACTTTCAATTTTTTGTATTATCTTTGTACCCGATTTTGGAGTAGAATGCGCAAAATTGTAATTTTAATAGTAACAATGATAGCCTTTGTCGCTTGCGGTAATGTATCTTCGCCCAAGCCTTACGGCTATTATCGGATTGCTGTGCCCGACACTTTGTATGTTGATTTCGCATCGCAATTCCCGCGTTATCCTTATACCTTTGCGCTCTCGCAAAACGCTGTAGTTCAACCCCGTACGGATACCGATGAACCCTATTGGATAAACATCTTCTATCCCGCTTTTGACGCAACGATACATTGTTCTTATAAACCCGTCAAACGCAACTTGCGCGAACTGACCAACGATGCCCTTGAATTTGTGTATCGTAATGCTTCATTCGCAAACTCAATCCCGGAACGCGAATACAATCATCCAGAAGCCCGCGTGTACGGCGTTCTCTTTGATTTAGAGGGGAATACAGCGTCGTCGTGCCAGTTTTTCGTGACCGATTCTACGTCCCATTTCTTCCGTGCTTCGGTCTATTGCAACTGTCCGCCGAACGCCGATTCACTCGCGCCTGTTTATAACTATCTTCGTGCGGATGTGCTTCGTATGGTTGAAACTTTTGAATGGAAAAGAAATTAGCCATATTGCTCGATCCGGAAAAGGCTGATCTCTCACGCCTTTCGTTTACCGAAAATAGCCATCCTGACTATATCTTTGTCGGCGGCTCTACCGGTGGCGATACTACGGACTTTGTCCGTGCCCTTAAATCGCAAATTACCAATCAACAATTACAAATTCCCATTGTCCTCTTTCCCGGCAACGCAGTACAGTTTACGCCCGAGGCAGACGCGATTCTTTACCTCTCTTTGCTTTCCGGTAACAACCCGGAATATCTTATTGGTCAGCAGATTAAGTCCGCACGAGCCATTCAAAACTCAGGCATTAAATCGATTCCGACGGCATATATTCTCATTGATGGCGGAGTTTTCACTTCCACCATGCGTGTGACGGATACCAAACCGCTCAATCCGGCAGATCTGCAAACTATTGTGGATACCTGTATTGCCGCCGAACTGATGGGCAAAAAAGCGATATATCTCGAAGCCGGTTCAGGTGCCAAAACGCCCGTTTCACCGGATATCATCCGCGCCGTGCGCGCAGCAACAGCCGTCACACTCATCGTTGGCGGAGGAATCCGCACGCCGGAAACCATGAAGGCTGCTTACGATGCCGGTGCTGACATCGTCGTCATCGGAAATCATTTTGAATCCCATCCCGAAGAGTTAGAGAACTTTCTTGCAGCGAAGCGGTCTTACAGCGATAGCGGTCCTACAGCACAGCGGTCAGCGGACGAACGCTTCATGCGTTTGGCGCTAAATGAAGCCCAAAAAGCCCTTGCTGCAGATGAAATCCCCATCGGATGTGTCATTGTCTCGCAAAACCAGATCATCGGCCGAGGACATAACCTTACGGAGACATTACAAGATGTCACGGCGCATGCCGAGATACAAGCCATCACGGCTGCCACACAAACGCTTGGCGGAAAATATCTTCCCGATGCCACGCTTTATGTCACGGTAGAACCGTGTGCCATGTGCGCAGGAGCTATCGGCTGGGCGCAGATCGCACGCATCGTATACGGTGCTCCTGATCCAAAACGTGGTTTTGTTACCTACGCACCACGTGCATTCCATCCCAAAGCAACCGTTACCGCCGGCGTACTTGAAACAGAATGCCGCGAACTTATACAAGAATTTTTTAAAGCAAAAAGATAATGAACTTCACTAATTTCAAATTATCAATCGCCAAACCCAAAACAGCGGAGACGCTTATCCGTCTCGGCGCTTTCGCGCTCCTCGCAGCGGTTATCGTTCTCATGTTTCCGCGTTACAACAACGCTTTCCGTTACCATTTTGAGGTCGGCAAACCGTGGGGATACAATAGCATAACGGCGGATTTTGACTTCCCGATCTACAAGACCGACGAGCAGATGGCGAAGGAACAGAAGCAACTGCTCTCCACTTTTACGCCAAGTTACAAATATATCCGTGGTGCTCAAAGACAAGTTCTTGTTATCTCCCTTTCCGATAAAGAAAGGATTGAAAATGAGCAATATAGCCGCATTGCTGTCATGCAAGGAAAGGTGGCAAAAACATACTCGCTTTCCGAAGTCTATACGCCCAAATCCGCGTATGAACATTTCGGCTATGAATGCGCACAAAACCTTGTTCTGGATACTGTTCTGACTGACCAGATGCGCGAGAAACTACTCTCAACGCTTTCTCCGACACAAGGCATGGTTCAAAAAGGCGAGAAAATAGTTGATAAAGGCGAGATAGTTACCGAACGTACGTACCAAGTCTTGCAATCGCTTCGCCGCGCTTATGATGACGAATCGCTCGGCAACAGGCAGCGCACGCTATCCATCCTTGGCGAAGCCATTTTGGTCGTTCTTTTTCTCTTGCTTTTTGTCATTTACTTATATGTTTTCCGCCTTCAATATCTGCGCTCCACTTCTACAGTCCTCTTCTTCTGTTTGCAGATGTTTATAGTCATTGCTCTCGCTTGTCTTGCTTTGCGATTTAACCTCACGGTTTACCTCATTCCTTTTGCGTGGGTACCTATCTTAACGCGTGTGTTCTTCGATTCCCGCACAGCTCTTTATCTTCATTTTACAACAATTCTCATCACTTCTGTCGTGGTACCTGCGCCGGTAGAGTTTTTCTTTATCCAGATTGTTGTCGGAATGGTAGCTGTCTCTTCGCTTTCCGATATGACACGCCGCGCGCAACTCGTGCAAACAGCTGCGTGGATTCTCCTCGCGCAAGTCATTGCATACACAGCTATCTCCTTTGCGCAAACGGGCGTCCTCACTTCTATCGATCTTTGGATTTATCTCTATTTCTTCATCTGTGCGCTACTCACCGTTGGTTGTTACGGTCTGATTTATACGTTCGAGAAGATGTTCCGCTTTATCTCGTCCATCACATTGGTCGAACTGACGGACATCAACTCCGAACTCTTGCATACACTTGCCGAACGCGCACCGGGTACGTTCCAGCACTCCATGCAAGTGTCCAACCTTGCGGCTGAAGCGGCGAAGACTATCGGTGCAAACGCACTCCTTGTCCGCACGGGTGCACTTTATCACGACATAGGTAAAATTACGGACCCGCTCTACTACGTAGAGAATCAGCAAGGAACAGAGAACCCGCTACTTGAGATGGATCCTCGCGATGCCGCACAAGTCGTCATCGCTCATGTCACGGAAGGAGAGAAAATAGCACGCAGAAACCATCTGCCGGAAGTGGTCATTAATTTCATCACTTCTCACCATGGCACATCGCTCGTGCGCTATTTCTACAATACCTATTGTAATGCTCATCCGAAAGAGAAAGTGGACGAATCGCTCTTCCGTTATCCGGGAGCCAAACCTACGACCAAAGAAGGCGCTATTCTCATGATGGCAGATGCTATCGAAGCGCGTTCGCGCAGTCTGGATGATTTCTCTGAAGAATCCATCGCTGCGGCCGTAAACCAGATGATTGATACTCAAATAGCCGATGGGCAATTCGCTGAGACACCGCTCAGTTTCAAAGATGTGGAAGATATCCGTCGCGTCTTTACCGCCCGCCTTTCTGCTATGAATCACCATCGCATCTCTTATCCAACTCTCAACAAATAGTCTTACAGTGAACGAAGTGAACGATCTTATAGCGCAGCGGTCTTTCAGCGACAGCGGTCTTTCAGCGCAGCGGTCAGAGCGCAGCGCGCTCTATCTCGCTCCCATGGAGGATGTAACAGATCCTGCTTTCCGCATGCTCTGCAAGCGCTTTGGTGCAGACCGCGTGTACACGGAGTTTGTCAATGCCGATGCTCTCGTGCGCGATATAGCTTCCACCACTCGCAAACTCACTATTCACGATGAAGAACGACCTGTTGCCATTCAGATCTACGGCCGTGAACCCGAAGCTATGGCAGACGCCGCGCGCATTGTTGAACAGGCGCACCCGGATTTCATAGATATCAACTTTGGCTGTCCCGTCAAGAAAGTGGCAGGCAAAGGTGCAGGCGCAGGCTTACTCAAAGATGTTCCTAAGATGCTCGAAATAGCCAAAGCCGTTGTCAACGCCGTTCATACTCCCGTAACCGCCAAAACCCGCCTCGGTTGGGATGAAAAAGATCTCGTCCCTCGTAATAATCCGTTGGGACTTTCCTCCCCTCCTTTTAGGGAGGGGGCGGGGGTAGGCTCCTCTTTTTTTATCGTCGATTTGGCGCTTGCCTTGCAAGACTGTGGCATTCAGGAACTCGCTATTCATGGTCGTACGCGCAGCCAGATGTATCGCGGCGAAGCGGACTGGACATTCATCGGAGAAGTCAAAGCCAATCCGCGCATGCGTATTCCTATTATCGGAAACGGGGACGTATGTACGCCCGAGCGCGCGAAAGAATGTTTTGATCGTTACGGAGTAGATGCCATCATGATCGGTCGCGCCACTTTCGGCGCACCCTGGCTCTTCGCTGAGATGAAAGGCCTGCCTGCGCCTCGCACGATGGCGGAAAAAGTTGCCATTCTCAAAGAACATGTAGAACGTGCGATTGAATGGTGCGGCAATGACGAACGAAAAGGCATTCTCCATTCTCGCCGTCACTTTGCCGCATCGCCTGTTTTCAAAGGACTCGATAACTTCAAACAAACCCGCATCGCACTTCTCCGCGCGGAAACCGTCAGCGAAGTATTCGCCATAATGGATGAGATTGTTGCTAAATGGGGAAATGACTAAATGATCGAATAAATGCCCAAATGGTAAATGCTCAAATGAAAAAATGGTTTGACTCTCACGCTCTCTGGCTCTCGATGCTCATCGGCGCTCTTGGCTATAAGTGGTTTCTTCCGTTGAAACCTCTTTTGCCGTGGCTCATTTTCTTCATGTTGTTCTTCACTTTCTGTAAGGTCAATCCCCTTGATCTCCGTCTGCATAAATGGCATTGGGTGGTGTTAGCCACACAGCTGATTTTCAGTTTTGTAACCTATACGCTCGTCATGCATTTCTCGGGTGATCCGATATTGGCGCAAGGACTCCTCATGTGCTTCATCATGCCTACGGCCACAGCCGCACCGATCATCGCAGGAAAGATGGGCGGCTCGATACAAAACTTGACAACTTTCACACTCCTTTCTAATTTTGCCACCGCCATCATCGTTCCCGCCACTTTCCCTTTGATAAATTACCAATTACCAATCTCCAATTACCAATTTGCAGAGCAATTCTGGCCTGCTTTTCTCTTGATATTATCCCGTGTAGCGCCTCTTTTACTTGGTCCTTTCTTCTCTGCATGGCTTCTCCGCATCATCTATAAATGGCGTATTCAAAAAGAGTTTGTCCTTCCTGTCAAAATAGCGGTCATTCCTTTCTATCTCTGGGTTGCTTCTATTGTTGTCCTCACTGCCACCGTCACCGAAACAACACTCACCAATTACCAATCACAAATCACCAATATACTAATTTTATTAGTATGTTCCTTCTTCGCTTGCCTGTTTCAGTTCGGCCTCGGTAAACTCATTGGTTATTATTTTCCTGCGCCGAGCAAGGGCACAGATTATCAGGATGTGCTCATCAATCCTGCTGCGGCTCCCAAAACGATGGCGGGCGTTAGCTCCATCACAGCCGGACAGGCTTTCGGACAGAAAAATACTTCCCTCGGCGTTTGGATGGCACAGACCTATCTTGACCCGCTCTCTTCTCTTGGTGCTGCGGCATATATTATCTGGCAAAATCTCTTCAATTCCCTCCAATTAACCCTCGCCGCGCACAAAAAATGACAAAATATGCAAATAAATTTGCACAATTAAAAAAAAAGTTGTACCTTTGCCCCGTGAAATGTGCAATTAACTTTTTGTTTAACTATAAATTCTAATTGTTATGAGAAAAATTTTATCTCTCTTCATTGCCGCTCTCTTTGCTGGCAGCATGTTGGCTTCCGATGCCCAAAAATTTTCTGTTCAACTCGATTTGAGTAAAGGTGTGTTTACTGCTGCAAGTGGCGATGACAACCCTGCGTACATCACGTGGACTGCGGCAAATGGTAACATTACCATTAAACAAATTAAGGCAAAATCCCAGACTGCTGTAAACTCTAATTATGTTGCTGCTCCGCGTATTTATGGTGGTCAGATTTTGGAGTTTATTGTCGCAGAAGGTTATTCCATAGACACCATTTTTGCTCTGGTGGGTGTTGGCGATAAGAAAAACGCAGGAAATAATCCTATGTTGGTCGGCACGTCTATTAACGCGGCTGATACAGTGGTTGCGTCTAATACTACGGACTTTGATGCAAGATTTACATATAAGGCGAGTGCCAATGATACAATCATTTTGAAAAATGCGGTGTCGCATTTCTATTGGCAAAATGGAGACACCACAAAAGGAAACCAACTTCGCCCCTCTACAATAACAATCGCATATACAAAAGCGGCTTCCTCTACTCCGGAGATTTCTGCAGGCGATGTTGCTTTCGGAACTTATGTGCCGGGAATTAGTGAGGCTCAGAAATTGACAGTTATTGGCGATAACCTCTCTGCAGCAATTACTGCTACGTTGACAACGGGAACTGCTTTCACTGTAACTGGTGATCTAACGGCAGCTGGTGGCGAATTGACGATTTCTGTAAAAGCTACGGCTGATGGAGATTATTCTGATGAACTGACACTTACCTCTGGTACAACCACAAAGAAGGTCAATGTTACTGCTCACCTTGTGAACACAAGCGGAAAAGGAACCAAAGATCAACCGTTCTCTGTTCAGGATGTTGCTAAATTGAATAATACTCTCTCGGGCAATTTCTGGGTAGAAGGATTTATTATTGGTGGTATTAGAAGCGGAAAGATTAATAACGAAGACTCTACAGCAATGGCTTTGGCTGCTAAGATGGAGGCTCCGGAAGATACATTACAAGTACAGTTGCCTTCTAAGTCAAACATTCGTAAGGAACTGAATGTCCCGAACAATAATTCCATTGGTTGGAAAGTAAAGATTTTGGGCTCTTTGGAGGTTTATAATAATGCTATCGGTCTTAAATCTCCGACAGATTTTGAGATTATTGAAAAATCGGAACCAGCGAAGTCCAATGATGCTTCCATCAAATCGCTGACCATCAAGGGTGTGGCTGTTACGGCTGACGCTAACAATGTCTTTGCTTACGAAGTACCTGCTAATGAGAACATCGCTGAAGTAGAGGTAGTATTTACCTTGGCTGCTAAGGCTACGGCTGACAAAGAAAGCCCGTTCAAACTCGCTGTTCCTGCTTCTTCCGAGGCTGCAGCTTCTGAAGCAACTATCAATGTAACTGCAGAAGATGGCACGACCAAGAAAGCTTACAAAGTCTCTGTAACTCGCGCAGCTGCTGAGCAAGGCATCGAAGATGTGCTGGATGCTAACCAAGCCGTTAAGTTCATCGAGAACGGACAAATCGTTATTCTCAAGAACGGAC
>JAGCFX010000058.1 GCA_017649925.1 Paludibacteraceae bacterium
GGCCAGTCGAATGCATCGGGATGATCGAAGTTGATGTTCTGACGTTCCTCTACGGGCACGTGACTACTGTCCTTGTAGTACGAGTCTTGAGGAATTACTACCACTTCGCCTTTCGGGAGGCGTTCTGTCAGTTTGCGGACGACGGTTGTCTTACCGGAACCGGTACCACCGGCAATGCCAATAATAAACATAGAATAGAAGTTTAGAGTGTAATGCGACTACAAAGATACGAAAAATCTTGCATATATGCAAATTTTTTTTTACGTGCAGCGCGAAAAAAATCACCTTATCACTTGTATATGTCAAAAAAAAGTATTATCTTTGCAGCAGATTTATGGAACTTCATCCTATTGCACATGCCCGCAACGGTTTTACCGACAAGTTCGGCATACCCCGTCAGGTTCGTAATTGCACGAGCCTGCGCACGCGTATCGTGTTCTGTCCGCCTTATCGCTCCGACGATGCTATCCGCGGCATAACCGAGTTCTCGCATCTTTGGCTCATGTGGGGATTCCACGAAGCAGCCGACACGCACTCTCTGACCGTTCGTCCGCCTCGTTTGGGCGGCAATGTTCGTGTCGGCGTGTTTGCTACCCGTTCGCCCTATCGTCCCAATCCGCTCGGACTGACATCCGTGCGTCTCGTGGAAGTCGAACATACGGCCGAAGGGCCCGTGTTGGTTGTCGAGGGAGCGGATATGATGGATGGAACACCTATCTACGATATCAAACCCTATCTCCGCTATTGCGACTCTCATCCCGACAGCCGTGACGGCTTTGTTGATGCCACGCCGCGACGACTGCTCAAGGTCGTTTGGCCTGAACCGTTGCCCACAGGTTTGCCGTTGCAGGAGCTCTGCGAGATCCTTGAGCAAGACCCTCGTCCGGCGTATCATGACGACCCCGAACGCATCTACGGCATCGATTATGCAGGGTGGAATATCCATTTCCGTGTTATCGCTGATTGTTTGCACGTTGTGGACACAAAAATGCTATCTTCATGTGCAAAATCAGGGAAAAGTACGAATTAATGGGAAATTTTTGAGTACGATATTTGCATTTCCCGTTTTTTTGTTGTACTTTTGCATGCTTTTTTCGCGAAAGCCCCCGAAACTTCGTCAGAACATACATCGGTCTTCCGAAATGACTCTACAACTTCGGGGTCCCCGAAAGCAAACGTCAGTTTGGTTTTGGGGAGAGCGGAGGCACGCGTCGCCTTTATGCCGCCTAGCGGCATCCGATGCGACCGCGTAGCCGACGCGAGGCGGGATAGCTCAGCTGGTTAGAGCGCATGATTCATAATCATGAGGTCCCCAGTTCAATCCTGGGTCCCGCTACAGAAAACCACTCCATCCGAGTGGTTTTTTTGTGTGAATACGTTCGGGTTTGTTGCATCAGTCTGTTTTCGACATCTTTTCTTCACAAAAATTTGCATAATTCAGATTTTTTTTGTATCTTTGCACAATTAAAATCCATACCCTATGAAAAAGCTCTTTCTGTTCTTCTGCGTCGGACTGATGATGATGTCCTGCGCCAAGTCTGCCAAACAATCCGCTGATGCTGCCCAAGGCCTGCAAGGTAAGTACGAGATCGATTTCTCTCCGCTCCTGTCCGAGATCGAAAGCGACAGCGAGGGAGAGCAGCTTGTTGTAGCTTTCGCTTCGATGCTCCTCACGCGTATGCACATGACTATGGAGTTTGATGGCGACAAGTTAAACATCGACACCTCAGGTCCTGTGCGCGAACTCGTGAACATGTTCGGCGATGCCAAGATGCCTTACACGGTTGATTATCAGCTTCGTGACGATTCGGTTCTGTTTATTCGCGAACATGACGAGGAGGAATTTAAGAAGATGGGCGTCCTCCGCCGTACCGCCGATACCAACGACGAACTGCTACTCGTCACCCGTGAGGAGGATGGCAAGGAGCTCAGCCTGCTCATGCGCAAGAAAGCCAAATAACCGTTGCCCGCTCCGATGCCAACGAGATCATTGATCTCCTGGATCGGTAAAACAATACCTGGATATGAACGCCAAGAAATCCATACGATTCTATAACGATCACATGGTTCGTGCGGTGTGGAACGATACCGATAGCAAATGGTATTTCTCCATCGTGGATATCGTAGCGGCTATCACGGATAGTCCGCGTCCCCGTGTCTATTGGGGTACTGTTAAGAGTCGTCAGAAAGCGCAGCATGGCGAGTTGTATTCAAAATGTATACAACTGAAACTATTGGCTGCTGATGGCAAACGGTATGCAACGGATTGTTTCGCGCAGGAAGATATCGCAGAGGTAGTCAAGACCCTTCCTGCAAAGAACACCATGGCTTTCCTCGATTGGTTCACATATTCCGAAAATACCATCGACGGCCAGAGCCGCAAAAAAGCGTACGACCTTTTTGAAAGTGGTATTCTCGGCACATTGGAACCGGGCAGTATAAAATGCTTACAGCAGATACATGCATATATCTTTGGAGGATTATATGCCTTTGCGGGGAAGATCCGCACTCAGAACATAAGCAAAGGTGGTTTTACTTTTGCTAATGCGCACCATTTCAATACGATACTTCCTACTATCGAGAATATGCCGGAGACTACGTTTGATGAGATTGTCAGTAAGTACGTTGAGATGAATGTAGCGCATCCGTTTATGGAGGGCAACGGGCGCAGCACGCGTATATGGTTGGACCTCATATTTAAACGTTCGCTCAAAAAATGTGTTGATTGGAGTAAAATAGACAAACAAGATTACTTGCAAGCAATGCGTAAGAGTCCGGTAGATGATAGCGATATTCGCCGTTTGTTACGTGGCGCATTAACAAACAAAATCAATGATCGCGAGCTATTCATGAAAGGTGTCGACTACTCGTATTACTACGAGCAAGAGGAATAAATGTGAGGAAAAGCCGAGACCTCAATCCGAAATGTTGGTTTGATTAAATTATGCAAAACAATTTGCAAATGTGAGATATTTTTTGTAACTTTGCAGGCGGATTTCGGTGAATGCGGAAATAAGATAAATCACATGTGCAAAGTTTGCACATACCAAGAATTATACCCGACAAAACAATGAAAGACAAGATAGTTTTATATTAGCCAAACGAGCAATTCCAATTGGAAGTGCGAGTTCAAGATGAGACGGTGTGGCTCACACAAGACCAGATGGCTTTGCTCTTCCAAAGAGACAAATCGGTTATTGCACGCCACATTAGCAATATTTATGCCGAAGGTGAAC
>JAGCFX010000059.1 GCA_017649925.1 Paludibacteraceae bacterium
GGGAGGAAGGCTTCCATACCGAGTACGTCCACGATCATGCCGCCTTTCGAACGCCATTTGATGTAACCGGTAACGATCTCACCTGCGTTGTAAGCCTCATTAACGCGGTCCCAAGCGCGAGCGGTGCGTGCCTCATTGTGCGAAAGCACGAGTTGGCCTTTCTTGTCCTCCTGGCTCTTGATGTAGACTTCTACTTTGTCGCCTACCTTGAGCTCAGGGTTGTAACGGAACTCAGCAGCCGGAACGATACCGTCCGACTTGTAACCAACGTTCACAACTACTTCGCGTTTGTTGATACTGATGACGGTACCCTCAACGACTTCGTTGTCCTTGATGGCGCTCAGGGTGTCATTATACTTTTGGATTTCTTCTTCGTTTTTTGTGCCTTGCTTTTGTGCTTCATAGGCATCCCAGTCGAAGTTCTGGAGAGAAAGATTTTCTGCCATTGTGGTAGAATGTTGCTTGGCTCAGCCTTGGCTTACCAAGCGTTAAAAATTAAACATTTAGTTAGCCTTTCTTCACTTCTCAGCGAAAAAAGCGTGCAAAGTTACAACAATTTTTTGGATTGTGCAAATATTTTGGCATAAAAATGAAATTTTTCGTCAAATTGAGCCGAGGGCGAGACAGATAAGTCCGGCTAAGATGCCTGCCATACAAATGATTTTGCGGAGAGGGTCGGGTTCTTTTAGTAAAAGAAGTCCGTAAGCGAAGCCGATAATAGCACCGCCTCGGCGAATGGTACTCACAACCGCAATAAGGGAATCAGGGTCACGGAGAGCCAACATATAGACATTGTCCGAAACAATCAAAAAGAGGCTGATTAAAACAATAGGGAGCAGGGACCGCTGCGCTAAAGGTCTAAAGGATACAGATTTTGATTCCTTTACTCTAATTACTACCCACATGATAAGCATCATAATCGCTTGATAGAAAGTATAATAGACCTGTACCGCATTATGGTCGTAGCGGCGCATAAGGTATTTGTCATACAAGCCCGAGCAGGAGCCGATGAGGATGGCCAGGGCGAGGCAGAGATAATAGAACTTATGCTCCTTGAATAGGGCAGGGTGGTGGGCCGTTTTGGTGGCGCCGAGCGAGAAAAGAAAGATCGTTCCAATTGCCAGCAGTACACCGGTCCACTGCCATGTATTGAGTTGCTCGTGGAAGATGAGGAGTGCGCCGACGAGCGTCCACATCGGTCGTGTGGCTTGCAGAGGACTGACGACAGAAAGCGGGAGGTGCTTGAGAGAAATATAGGCGAAAATCCAACTGCTGAGAACAATAACCGATTTGAGGATAGTATAGAGATGTGCTGTCATGTCAAGACGCGGCACATAGAAAGGTGTGCCGAGCATCAGCTCGGGGTATAAACGCGATAGAATCAGCGGGATAGAGAGGACAAACGAAGAGAAACAGACGCTGAGTGTCAACACATCTACAACGCGGTTATCGCGCAGCGCGATTTTCTTGCTGATGTCATAAAATCCGAGGCAAAGCGCCGATATAAATGCTAAAAGTGTCCACATAATTGCAAAAACGGCTGCAAAATTACAAAAATGTTTGCATATATGCAAATTTTTTATTATCTTTGCCGCCGATTTGTGTGCATATCGATAAAATTAAATATACTATGGCTAAGTACAATTGGAAATTTGCGAACGTGGGTGGTGTGACGCGCGTTCGTATTCAGTCGGGTGAGGACATTCGTCACCTCGGTGAGTTGGACAAGAAAATGTGGACCGTTCTGTCGTGTCCTACAACGGGTTTGGAGATTTGCGAGGACTCGTTGAAAGCGATGGATTTGGACGGCGACGGCAAGTTGCGTTTGAAAGAAGTGGTAGCAGCTTCGGAGTGGCTGTGCGCAGCGCTGAAAGATCCGAAAACGCTGTTGGCACAAAAAGATGTGCTGGCTATTGAGGACATTGCAGACGAAGCAATAGCAGCCGTGGCAAAGAAGATTGTCGGCAAGAAAAAAGAGATCGCGCTGGCAGATATAGATGCAGCCATTGCCGCCATCACGGTAGAGGAACAATCTGTTCCTGCTGCACCGCTGGAAGCGGACATCATCGCGGCTTACAAAGAGAAGAGCGCTGAGTACGCGGCATATTATGAGCAGGAGAAACTGCAGAAACTCGGTTTGGCACTTATCCCTGAAGATGCTCCGAAACCCGGCATGAAAGAGAAGGACTTCCTCGCTATGGGTAAGCAGATTGCCGATTGGGAGGCTGCAAAAGCTGCTGCGGAAGGCGCCAATGCCGCTGCATGGGACGCTGCTAAAGCAGAGTTTGCTCCGTTGCGGAAGTTGATATTGTTGCATCGCGATTTCTTCCGTGTGCTACGTAACTTCATCACTTTCGAGGACTTCTATGACAATAATAAAAAGACCATCGCTTCGTTCGAGGCAGGTACACTCATCATTGACCAGCGCGCATGCCATCTTTGTCTGCGTGTGAACGACCTGCCGAAGCATGACGCACAGGCGCCGCAGTCGGGCATCTACCTGTTGTATTGCGACTGCGAGAGCAAGAAACTCGGCAAGAAAATGCAGATCGTGGCAGCCATGACGCAAGGCGACATCAACAACCTGAGTGTCGGCAAAAATGCCATCTTCTATGATAACGAGGGCAACGATTATGATGCTGTGGTGACGAAGATCATCGACAACCCGATTTCTATCCGCCAGGCCTTCTGGACGCCATATCGCAAGTTCGCTAAGTGGATTGAGGAGAAGATCAATAAGTCGGCTGCGGAAAAGGACGCAAAGGCATTTGACGACATGACGGCTAAAGCCGACGCGGCAGCTGATCCAAACGCAGAGAAAAAGCCTGCTTTCGACATCGCTAAGTTTGCCGGAATCTTTGCCGCCATCGGCATGGCCTTAGGCATGATAGGTACGGCTCTGGCGGCAGTGGCCAAAGGTATGAGCGGCTTCTCTTGGTGGCAGTTGCTGATTGTGTTTGTCTGCATATTGTTGGTTATCAGCGGTCCGAGTATGATTATGGCTTGGCTCAAACTGCGCCGTCGTAATCTGGCTCCGGTGCTCAATGCGAACGGTTGGGCAGTCAATGCGGATGCCATCATCTCTGTGCTCTTCGGCCGTACGTTGACGGAACAAGTCGTTTTCCCGTTGGTTAAAGACCCGTTGGCAGCGAAGAAAAACAAGATGAAACCATGGCAGGCAACCTGTGTGACCATCGCATGTGTGGCCATCTTAGGGCTCGGCGGTTGGGGCGTTTATAAATACATGACGCGCCCGGCTACCATCGAGCAGATCGAGGAAGTGTCCGACCCGCAGGCAGCAGCAGAAGCGGCAGAGGCTATAGTAGAAACCCCGGCAGAGGAGGCAGCTGAATGAAGCGCGCGTTAATTGTTCTCTTTGCCCTGGGCCAACTGCTCTGGGTAAATGCGCAGAATGTGCCGGCTGTGGCGGAGGTGCCGCTGGATAGTGCGGCGGTGGATAGCGAGGGTGATGAGTTGGAGGAGCTTGACGATCTCGATGTACGTGCCACGCAGTTGCCTGAGTGTCTGGCGGGTTTGTTCTCCCATGATACTTTGATATTGGGCTGTGAGTTAGATGTGTTGCCAAGTAAGATTATCGTGCGTACTGTCGATGGTGACGTTGTTTATCGCATGGCGCCAAAGTTCATGATGGGCGACACGACGCTCTTCACGCATCACCCTGCCGATAGTTTATATCGCAATATCTGGACCGACGCACGCGTGAACCCTTACGGAGCGTTGTTTGACAGTCTGAAGGACGATGTGCATATTCCGATGGAGGGCTTCCATCTGCCGCACCCGGGGTACATCACCAGCGGTTACGGTTGGCGCCGTTATCGTATGCATAAAGGGACGGATATTAAGGTGCAGATTGGCGATAGCATCCGTTCGGCATGGGATGGTCAAGTGCGCATTGTAGGTTGGGACCCGAGAGGTTACGGCTATTTTGTAGTGGTGCGCCACGACAATGGTCTGGAGACCGTTTACGGCCATATGAGCCGTCCGATAGTAGATGAGTACGAGCGCGTCAAAGCCGGCGATGTGTTAGGTCTCGGCGGTAATACAGGACGCTCAACGGGTAGTCACTTGCACTTCGAAATTCGTTATCTGGGCGAAGCAATGAACCCCGAGAGTTTCATTGATTTCTCAACGGGGCAGCTGAAGAACAAAAATGAGTACGTCATCGGCATCAAGGCCATGAAGCAGGCACGCGCTGAGCAGGCTGCAATGAGGTATCATAAAGTGCGTCAAGGCGACACGCTGAGCGGCATCGCGAAGAAGTACGGCACAACGGTACGCAACCTCTGTAGGCTGAATAACATCAAGGAAACAAAGATTCTGCAGATAGGTCAGAAGATACGAGTCCGCTAATCACTCATGGTGATAGGGCTCGCCCCGTAGAATGGTCATCGCGCGATATAGTTGCTCGATGGCCATTATTCGTATCATCTGGTGGCTAAAAGTCATTTGACTGAGAGAGAGCTTTCCGTTAGCGCGGGCATAAACCGCAGGACTGAAGCCGTAAGCGCCGCCGATAACCAGCGCAAGGTCTCGTCCGCTGCCCATCTTCTTTTGCAGCCAATCGGCGTACTCGATAGAGCGGAACTCACGGCCATGTTCATCTAATAGCCAGACATCCGTCGCCGGCGTAAGACGCGCAAGGATGGCTTCGCCTTCGGTGCTCTTCAACTGCTCCTCGCTCAGCGATTTGGCATTCTTGACATCAGGAATCACTACAAACTCAAACGGCACATAATGCGTGAGCCGTTGTTGGTAGTCCTCGATGAGAGATTGTAGACGGGAATCGGTCGTTTTGCCGACCACGAAAAGCGTGACTTTCATTACCAGTCTTGTCCGTCTTTGATGTTCTGCTGTTCGGAGAAATAGAGTTCCGTACTATCGCCTTCCCAGCTAAATCGATAGAGCGTGTATTGCTTGAAACTACCGTCAAAACCTCCTATAGCGGTATAGTACGTATGTCCCTCCTCGAAATCCATCCACGAGTTGTAGCCGTCATTGTACACAGCCTTGACTCCGTAGAGCACATCGGCATCTTCGGGACTGATAAATAAATCCAGCATCCAGTACATGAAAAAGACTTGTGGGGATATATCTGGAAACTTATTGTGCAATAGGGTGCTGTCTATGGTAGATGCGATGTATGGGAAGCGGGCGTTGATGTTTCCGAGTGAATCAACGGGATAGATGTAGTCCCATCGTCCTTTGACGCGGTAATCGAAATGGACATTCACAACGCTCTCATCGGTCGTAGTTACGGAAATGAGGTTTAGTCGGCCGGCTGGTTTGAGTGTCTCGGGATTGACAGCAAAGGCATAAATCCAATATTTCGTATTTGGTAGTAAACCAGTGAAGAAATGGTCCACTGGACCGTATTGAAGCATATGAGACGCGAAAGGCGCGACGTTGAACTCGCCTTTTTTGAGCAGTTCGCTGCGCCACTCGCGGTATTCGATGTCTGCTGAGTCCAAAGCCAGTGACATAAACTGTTTCTGTTGTGTCATGGGGTCATATCCTTCGCGCATGGGCGTGATATCAATATAATAATATGCCTCTTTATTGGTGGCAAATGAGCACTCCACAAAACCTGCCGAGACGGTCTCGACTTTCATACTGATCTCTACTTTCTTAGTCGTCCAAGGTGCCTCGGGGTTGCAACTCGCGAAGAGCAAGGAACACAGAACGACGAACAATGACAATCGCTTACTCATACTGTTTCCTTTCTTTTTCTTCCTGAATGAGGAGGGATTGCACGGAATAGATGAAGCGCAGACAGGTCTTTACATGCCCGCCATAGTGGCCGAAGTTATACGTGATGTTGGAGTAACTCCATCGTGATTTGGCGTTTACGGCATTCGTGTAAGGAACCGTCTCGTCGTCCATCGAATGAACCATGTACACGGATGCTTCTGGTAACCAGTTATAGGAAGTAATGGAGTTCTCCGTCATGGCTTTATATAGTTCCGCAACCTTGTCGGAACGTTGGTCTATGGCTTCTTGGGTCAGCAACTTGTGCGTCACTTTGGTTCCGATGAATTGGTTGATTTGAGCGGAAGTATAGCGCTTGCTGTTTATCCAATCATCCATGTTTTCGCATAGCCATGGCTGCATCATGTCGCTTATCTGCATATGAAGTCCGTTACCTAAAATCATACCCTGTAGTACCAACGGTACAGCCACAGGATAACTGGCTGTGTCAGTGGTCACGAAGCGCTCGTAGGTAGCCTTCACATCATATGGCCCGCCACCTGCGAAGACTCGGTGAATCTTTATCTGTTCAGGGTCTTCTTCCCAGAAATACTCGGTTTCGATAAGGTGTTGTACGGCCATCGTCGTCGCACCGCCTTGGCTGTAGCCCATTAGGTAGATGTCGTCGTTTTCGGGTTCCATATCTACCGCTTTGAGCCAGGGCTTAACCGCTAGATACATATCTACCACATTACGCGCAGTGAGGTCCATCACCAGGTACGGGTGAATCTCATGGGACGTGATGCCGTAACCGAGGTAGTCGGGGATGATCAGTCCGTAACCCAACTTGACGAGCACACCTTCCAACGAGAAGCAGTTACTCGGCGCCTCGCCGTTCGAGCAAACGGTGTAGTGACTCACGAGGATCATGCGTTTGGGTTTGCCTTTCGCCGGAAGCATTACCTTACCCGACAGTCTGATGGTATCCCAATCGCCATTGATGCTGGGGTAGGTACCTACGATCTCAATCACGCGGTTCTGGTTGCCGTATTTGAGCAGTTCCTGCAGAATGGCGGCTCCCGTCGTACTGTTGGTCTGCGGTGCTTTGTTTGGACCGCTCGGCTCTTCGTCTACATATTCGTTAACCGGCGTGCCGTCAGGCAGGAAACAGTTATACGGCAGACCATCACTCAGGTCTGTCTCATGCTGGCTGATGACTTGGAACTTCATGCCTTTTGCGGCTTCGATGTCCGTGAAGTCCACACACTCGTTGTCCTTAAACCGGCAGCCCGCCCAAGCCACAACTGCCAGCAATAATACTATGTATTTAGAAACGCGCACCGATACTTACATTAATGATTCGTGATGAAGCCAGGAATATATAATTGGCATTCTTAAGCGAGTACAGTCCGCCAAAATCGACGGCCATGAACCAGCGGTCGTAGTTGGCACTGAAACCGACGAGCGTCAGGTTAACCGCAGCGCCCACATCGGTCTTCTTACCTTTGGCATTGGTCTCCGTACCGCCGTTGATGCCCATTCCGAAACCCAGTCCGGAATAGATATTCACATACTCGTGGTGGAAATACGTGAAGCGAATAGTAGGCATGAAAACGAGGTTGTAGAAGAAATGCCCCGGGTCACGCGCCACTTCTGTACCTTTGCCGTCACGCGTCACATCTGTCCAGCGCACATCGCTCCAATCGACCATCATGCCGAGCGAGAACCAATAGGCAAAACGCCGCTGGTACTCAATCCACACATGCTGATCATAGTGGTAGTCCTCGTGATAAACCTCATGCCATGTGGTAGGCATAGTGGTGATATGGCTCGTCGGGTTATGCCAAACCAGCGTCTCGAACAACTGATCGCCCCAGCCCGCGCGCAACTCATTCGGGTTGTCCGTGAACGCCATATTGTCCTCTGCCTTCGCGCCAACCGTCACCATGCACAGCACTAATAATATGTAGCATAATCGTTTCACTTCAACTTTATCGTCTCATCTCACTTCAATTTCCTTGTCTCACTTCCGCTTTTTCGTTTTTCAGCAACTTATCCTCTCTCCGGCGTTCTCACTTCACTTCGCCTTCTTCGTTTCGTAGCATTCTTGTCTCAAGCCACCACCTCTTTCTTACTCATCTTCTCTTCCCGCATTTGTGGTTGGTTAATTCTTTTTCTTCAGTTTGAAATCTGTTTTCAACGTCGCCTTTCCTTCGTACCAATCATGACCACCCTTGTATTTTACTTCGCTTGTAACACTGTCCGATTGGTATTCTCCGCTTGGGTCATTCACAATGACTTTTTGATATTTCAGTGGAAAAATATCTTCATACTCTTTGTGTATCTCGCCATCGGCATTAGTGTACAATGTGTCTGCCCATTCTTCCCAATACCTCATATTTGCATCGTCTTGCCATCCTCCACGGCGAATCACTTGTATGCCTTCTAACGGCTTGTCCGCCTCGTCTGAGACCTTGCCCTCAAATGTCAAATCACCTGTAGGAACGCCATATTTCGCGCAACTAAAGCTGCTGATTCCCAATAACCCGAGAATAACTCCGATAAGGGCGTTTGTCCAAATTCTCAATTTCGTTTTCATTGGTGTGTCTTTTTCGTTTTTCTGGGTATGTCTTTCTTGTTTTCCCGAGAGCGTTGTTTTCGTTTTCCCGGATTGTTTTTTTTAAATTCGCTGCAAAAGTACTAAAAAAAAATAATATACACAAATTTTCTGGCACAAAAATACATTTTTATTTGCATATGTAAAAAATTATATGTAATTTTGCAGCGGAATAGTGGATAATCCATTTACTAACTTTAAAATACTACATTATGAAAAAAGTTTTTCTCGCACTCATGTGCCTTGCCAGCATGACGGCTTACTCTCAGTTCATGGAACCGCTTATCCTCGAAGAGGATGAACCAACGCTCGAGGGCTATATGATCGATGAAACCCTGCCTGCCGAAGTGCTGGCGGCTTACGGCATCGAGGATTTCGGTCGCGTCAAGGGCTTTGATGTGCAACGCGCTATGAGCTTCAGCGGCGAAGGAGAGTTTAAGGACGTCGCAGACGGCTTCCAATTCGAGTTCGTGACTAAAAACGGAGGTACTTATGGTCACGACATCTATCTTGGCTATGCCAAAATCATCTACGACAGATGCAAAAAAGCCGCGGATGACGGTAAGATCTATAACGGCTTCTGGGATGGTGCCAAGGAGCGTACTTTCGAAGAAAGTGTTAAGGTCATCGACAAGAAACAGGACCGTATGAATTGTAACCTGTACTACTATCACAAAGGCGTGAAACGCCAGGTGGAAGTTACAGAGCGCCGCTTCACGGAACCCGGCCGTTTCAGCGCCTTGTTCGTGCACATGAAAAGATATGCTTATTAATTCATCAAGTTATTGTCTCTCAAAAACCGCTCTTTCGGGCGGTTTTTTGTTTATTTTCCATTTTCTATTTGCATATGTCATTTTTTTGTTGTACCTTTGCAGCGAAAATTGTAAATCATAAAATCTAACGCATATGAAAAATTTTATCAAACTTACTCGTGCCCTTACTCTCTTCCTTGCTCTCACAGCAAGTATCAGCATCAATGCTGAATCCGCATTAAAAATGGGAAAAATAGGTGATTGCTATTATTATGGTTGGGAATCCACAAAGACTTGTTCTGCATATGGTCATATGGACGGTGATACCATAACGGCAACGTCGATAACCATCCCTTCGACCGTTGAGTATAACGGTGAGACATACAATGTCACTCATATCGCTTTCGGTGGTTTTAAAAAGTGTAAATTGTTGGTTTCCGTTACAATAGAAGAGGGAATAACGGAACTTGGTGATGAATCTTTTAGTGAATGTTCAGCCCTTTCGGAAATAAGCCTTCCTCAATCCTTATTGTCCATAAATAAAATGGCATTTGCAGGGACAAACATCACTTCTATCATCATTCCTGGAGGAGTTACATTGGAAGGTAGAGCATTGGGAATTATGGAGCAATTGAAAACGGTAGTGTTGCAATCCGGAATTACAACTATTCCAAATGGTTGTTTTTCTTATTGCGAAAAGTTGGATTCTCTAATTATCCCGAGTACGGTGGATTCGTTAGGAAAAGAAATAGTATCTGATTGTGATGCTTTACAATATATTGCGATTAAAGGTAATGTAACAAAAATTCATCCGGAAGCATTTTCAAACGCATATGCTATAACTCAAATAAGTGTGCTGTGCGGGACAAAAGACAACTATGATGTTTTGACGTTCAACAAGGACATTGTCGATGACAAAAAGCACACAGAGTTTTCTGTGACGACTGAAAATTCATATACTTGGCGAGGAACGGAATATACCTCGTCCGGAGATTATGTAAAGACATTACAGGCCGCAGATGGTTGCGATAGCATAGTGACTCTTCATCTGACAATAGTAGAAACTGCGCCTGCGCAAAAATGGGCAAATGGTATACTGCCGGGTAGATTTTCGGTCGCAGCAGATCACTTAATCCAATTTTCGCAAGGTAACTTACAATACCAAGCAAGCACAAATGCGTGGCGGTTCGCCGGACGCCAGTATTTTTATGTGGGAGATGACACAGAGGGTAATGTGTATAGCGAGGAAATCGTCAAATGTAGCAATGCGTCTATATCCCCTACATATGCGGGTTGGATTGACTTGTTTGGTTGGGGAACGGGCAATAATCCTACTCTTGCAAGCATAGATAACAGTGATTACGGCACATTTGTCGATTGGGGCATTAATGCCATTTCAAATGGCGGTAACACAACGAATATGTGGCGTACGCTTTCCAGTGATGAATTATCTTATCTCTTCCATTATCGAACCAACTGTAATCAGCTACATGGACCTGCAATGGTAAATGGTATACTTGGAGAAATTATTTTGCCGGACAATTGGGTGTCTCCAAGCGGTATTGATTTCGTTCCCAACGCTGCGGATGCGTCCGTAAATGTATATACCGCATCGGAATGGATAACGATGGAAGAATATGGAGCCGTTTTTCTCCCGCTGGCTGGGTATAGAGATGACTTTGTTAATTGGCCGGGGACAGCAGGACACTACTGGTTGGCAGGTAACGATATTTGCATATATAGAATTCTCGATACGTGGGATGGACAGGTATGCAGTAATAATAAATACGAAGGTAACTCTGTCCGGTTGATAATGGACGTGGCATATTATTCTCTTTCCCTTACTGCAGAATTAGGTGCAATATCGGTCCAAGATGTTGACAACAATGACGTCAATTTGACAAACCCCATACCATCGGGGACGAGTTTGACAATTCAAGTTACTCCATTTAGCGGCTATAATTTCGTCCAATGGAGTGATGGTAATACAGATAATCCGCGAATTTTTACCCTTGTAAGCGATAGTACGCTCACAGTTCAATTTGAAGAACAGACAGAAAGTCAAGTTTGGCAACAAGGTAAACTACCGGGCGTATTTTCTGTCGCAGTTGACAAACAAGTGTGCTTTGCACAGGGAAATCTCCGCTACAGAGCTAGTGATGAAAAATGGAAATTTGCTTCTCAGCAAGTGGAGTATGTTGGCATCGGTAACACTAAAATCTCAGATAGTTATGCGGGTTGGATTGACTTGTTTGGCTGGGGAACGGGCAATAATCCTACTTTTGCAAGCATAGATTATAGTGATTACGGCACATTTGTCGATTGGGGCATTAATGCCATTTCAAATGGCGGTAATACGGCGAATATGTGGCGTACGCTCACTCGTGATGAATGGGTGTACTTATTTGAGGACAGGACAAATGCAAATTCACTCCGTGGACGAGCATCTATAAATGGTATACATTGTTATTTGCTATTGCCGGACGAATGGACAATACCAGGTGGGTTGAGTTTTACGCCCGACGTTAATGATTGGGCAAGTAACACTTACACAGCAGATCAATGGGCTCAGATGGAAGCTGCAGGTGCGGTTTGTTTGCCTATTGCTGGGTGTAGAGAGGGAGTGACATTTAAAGAAAACGGGTATTATTGGTCATCTTCTGTGTATGAGCCGGGTAATGCATATTCAAAATCTGTACAAATTAATAATACAGAAGCCTCTCCATATACGTTGGATTATCGTGACCATGGTCTATCTGTTCGTCTTGTTCGTGATACTATTCTATGCGAAGATAAAACCTTTGAATTCTCGGAAGCTGCACGGGGGTCTTATAAGTGGAATGGTATAACATACAATACTTCAGGAAATTATCAACAGACATTTGCTTTGGCAACAGGTTGTGATAGTATAGTCACGTTACATCTTTCAATTTATAGCTATTGTGTCGCCGGTAATGGTACGAGCGGAAATCCTTGGTGTGATGAAATGTATTGGCTGGCAAACGGTTCCCCGATGTTGAATAATACCATTACCTTCCAAAATGTACCTGCGGGCACATATGAGTTCAAGATAACTGACGGAGAATGGGAATGGGGGAATGGACATGAATGGGCTTTTGGATCTGTAGACGCAACGTGTTCCAGCGCCAACGTTTTGAATGGAGGTGATAACGCCAACGGAAACATCAAACTCATCACTTCTATCACACAAGACATTACAATCTCGTTTGATGGCACACATATTTGCGTGACGGGTACGTTTGACGATCCTAATTCTGTTGTTATCTCCGAATATACAGTTGTGGGAGACTATCCATTGATGGGTAGCGGGTGGAACTTGGATGATGCCAATAATACAATGACACTCTCTTCGCCCGGCATCTATACGCTTACCAAAAACAATCTTAATTTGACGGCTAATGCAGTCTATAACTACAAGGTCGTTGGAGACCATGATTATGTTGTTTACCAGTTGCCGGTTTCGGGAAATAACACCCTTGAGATTAATGAAAGCGGCGAATATGACGTTGTCTTCACGCTCAATCTCAACGTTGTGCCGAATACGCTAACCGCTGTAGCGACTAAAGTGACTACAACTGATTTAGAAAACGGCGCAATGCTTAAGGGAGAACCTCGCAAACTCCTCCGTGACGGGCAACTATTCATCATCCGTGACGGCCGCACATACAATGCACAAGGCCAACGGATCCGCTAATAGTATTGTATATTCCTAACGATTGCATCTCGAGCGCATTTCGAAGGCTTATCGAGCCAATATCGAGCCAATATCGAGCCGTTATCGAGACTGAACCATAGGATATCCATAACATACCCATAGGATACCCATAAGATAGAAGGACAAAATTGTAATTTTTGCCCTTCTTCTGTATATATACTATGTATATATACACTTTTTGCTGTCAAAAAAAAACGCGCGCGCACTTGCATATGTCAAAAAAAAGTTGTACCTTTGCAGCCGATTTGTGTTTACACACAAAAAAGAATTGAAATAAACTAAAATAATAATGATATGACAACATCAGCTAAAATTCTTACGTGGACATCCGTGATTGCGGTATTGGCGCTCGCGGGGTACATCTTCATCAAGTTCTTCTTTGTTTACGCAGAGGGTATCAACGAAGGCGACATTAACTACTTCCAGAAGGAGGGTTTCATCTTCAAGACCTACGAGGGCAAGATGATCCAGACGGGATTGAAGTCCGCGAAGGGTGTTCAGGGCAGTATTCAGTCCAACGAGTTCAAGTTCTCGGTAGATGACGAGAAAGTGGCGCAGCAGTTGAACGAGGTGTCTAACACAGGCGTTAAGTTGCACTGGAAACGCTACCGCGGTACGCTGCCTTGGCGTGGCAACAGCGAGTTCATCGTGGACGGAATAGTCACTTCTGATGCCAAAGCCGTGAAGCCGGCCGAGGAGCAAATCAAATAAGTTATGATGCAAGAAGAAAAATATAACCTGGTCAAGATGTACGAGCGGTCGCTCCGCGAGAACTGGGAGCGCCCGGCAGTGACCGATTACGGCACCACCGTGACCTTGACCTACGGCCAGCTGGCTATCAACATCGAGAAGCTGCATATCCTATTCAAGGAGAGCGGCATCAAGAAGAACGATAAGATAGCCGTGATGGGCAAAAACAACAGCAACTGGATCACGGTGTACCTGGCCACCATCACCTATGGCGCCATCATCGTACCGATACTGCAGGACTTCCGCGCGAACGATGCTATTCATATCATCAACCACTCGGGCGCGAAACTGCTGTTCATCAGCGACATCAACTGGGAAGGCATCGACTTGGATCAGATACCTAACGTGCTGATGGCTGTCAGTCTGAACGACTGGCATGCTATCTCGATGGCTTTGGACCCGGAGCGGTTTAACTTTGAGGCTATCGCGCAGTTGTTCCGCGAGAAGCACCCGGATGGCTACTGGGCCAAGGATGTGCATTTCGATGAGCGCAGTAATGCCGAGATAGGGAGTATCAACTACACCAGCGGAACGACGGGTTTCAGCAAAGGCGTCATCATGCCTCTGAACGGTCTGGCGGGCAACGTGCGTTATGGCATGGAGTCCGGCATGGCGCATAGAGATTCGCGCTTCGTGACGTTCCTTCCGTTGGCGCACGCTTACGGCTGTGCGTTCGACTTCCTCGCTTGTATCGCCGCCGGCGGTCACACATGGCTGGTAGGTCGTACTCCGTCGCCGAAGATTTTGCTGCAGGCTTTTGCGGAGATCAAACCGACGCTTATCCTCTCCGTTCCGCTGATACTGGAGAAGATCTACAAGAAGATGATTGTGCCGCAGATACAGAAAGCGCCCGTCAGCTGGGTGCTCAAAGTGCCGTTCCTCGACGAGGTGGTGTGCGGTAAAATACGTGAACAACTGATACAAGCTTTCGGCGGAGAGTTCCGTCAGATCATCATCGGCGGTGCGCCGCTGAACCCCGAAGTGGAAGCGTTCCTGCGCCGTATTAAGTTCCCGATGTCGGTGGGTTACGGCATGACCGAATGTGCGCCGCTGATCTGCTTCACGCCGTATGACGAGGGCTCCAAGCTCTATTCCTGCGGTAAGGCGTTGCCGGGTATTATGGAGGTGAAGATCCTTGACCCGAACGAAGACGGCGTGGGTGAGGTAGTGACGCGCGGCGAGAACACAATGCAGGGCTATTACAAGAACCCGCAGGCAACCAAAGACAGCTTCACCAAAGACGGCTGGCTACGCACGGGCGACCTCGGACAATTAGACGAGGACGGATTCCTGTATATCAAAGGTCGCTGCAAGACGATGCTGCTCGGCCCAAGCGGACAGAACATCTACCCCGAGGAGATAGAAGCGAAAATCAACAACATGCCGTTCGTGCTGGAGTCGTTGGTACTGCAGCATGAAGACAACCGCCTTGTGGCGCTGGTATGCCCGGATTATAACGAAGTGGACGCCAGCGGTATGACGCGTGAGCAGTTGATTGAATATATGGAAGACGCGCGCAAACAGGTTAATTCCGAGTTGGCGGCATACGAACAGATAGCGATTGTCAAACTCTATCCGCACGAGTTCGAGAAGACGCCGAAGAAATCCATCAAACGGTTCTTGTACACCAATATGGTTTAACAGTTTAACGTTTTAACGATTTAACAACTTAACGTTCATTCATGAACCTCTGTATTGACCAGGGAAATAGCCGTACGAAAGTGGCGCTGATGACGGACGAGGGCAAGATGATCAACCATTTCATCTACAAGTCCTTCAGTTCGGCAGACGTGGAGCGCCTTTTCGACCTCTACGACATCACGGATTCTATCATCAGTTCGGTGGTGAACGTCGAGGCGGCCATCGTCAATACCTTGAGTCGCCGTTCGCAGCACTTTGTGCTGTTTGACCATAATACGCCTGTGCCGATTGTTAACCGATATGATTCACCGCAGACCTTAGGACAAGACCGTCTCGCTGCTGCGGTAGGCGCCAAGAGTCTCTGCCCGAACGAGAACCTGCTGATCATCGATGTGGGGTCGGCGATAACGTATGATTTCGTGTCGGCGGAGGGCGAGTACCTGGGCGGAAACATCGCGCCGGGACTGAAGATGCGGTTCACGATACTGCAACGCATGACGAAGAAACTGCCGCTCGTGGAGACGGAAGAGAACGAGTTGATTCCGCTTTTCGGCAAGAACACCCGCGATGCCATCGCAGCAGGCGTAATACGCGGCGTGGCGTACGAAGTGAAAGGATACATGCGGACGCTGGGCGAGAAAATGCCGCACTTCAAGACTTTCCTTACAGGCGGTAACGCAGCTTATGTGCTGAATAACGTTCGTACGTCCCGTACCGAGAAAAGAGAAATGCAGTTTGAGAAAAATCTGGTCCTCATAGGACTGAATAGGATATTGGTATTTAATAAATTGGAGACTGAAGATTGAAGATTGATAAATTTATAGGATTGTTTGCGGCGTTGCTGCTGAGTGTGGTACTGAGTGCACAGAATATGACCAGTTCGCCTTACTCGCGTTACGCTTACGGTGATATGAACGAGAATGTGCCGGCAGGTTACCGCGCCATGGGAGGTGTAGGTTTCGGTATGCGAAGTAATCGCGCCATCAACCCCGCGCAGCCGGCGTCTTATACCTCGGGCGACTCACTGACGTTTATGTTCGATGTGGCGGCAAGTGCTTGCTGGAGTCATTATAGGGACGCCGGCGGCGTGAAGAACAAAGCCAACGGAAACTTGGAATATGTGACGATGCAATTCCCGCTGTATAAGCGCTGGATCGCTATGTCGGTGGGTTTGCTGCCCTATAGTTCGGTGGGCTACAGTATTGCTCTTTCGGATTCCACCGCCGGTGGCGATTATCATTATACGAAAAACTATGAAGGCGACGGAAACATCAGCCAGGTGTACGGCGGTCTGAGTTTCAATATCATGAACTGGGTAGCCCTCGGCGCGAACATCTATTATATGTGGGGCGACTTGAGCCGTTTGCGTACGCTCTCGTTCACGGAGACTGGCCTGAACCCGACGATACAGGATGAGATCCTGAGCGTGAGTGACATCCGTCTGCGTTACGGCGCACAGTTCTTCCATACGTTCGGCGACCACTCCTTCAGCGTCGGCGCGATTTTTGAGAACAAGATGAAACTCAACAGCGAGTTCATACTGATAGAAACCCAGACGGAGGACTCCATTCCTATCTTCAAAGACGGCTGGGATCTGCCGATGGTGTGGGGCGTTGGTGCCAGCTATACCTGGGCCAACAGGCTGACGATTGGGTTTGATTATGAGCGGCAGTATATGGCTTCCGCAATGTACAACGGTCTGCCGGGGTACATGAGCGGCTTGCAAGATAGAAGTCGTATTGCGGCGGGTGTGGAATACCGTCATAATCCGCAAGGACGTAAGTACGCCGAGCGAATGATTTGGCGCGCAGGTATAAGCGTGCAAGATGAATATCTGGTGTCTATCGGCGCCAAGAAAATAACCGCCAGCGTTGGTATCGGTTTCCCGCTGTGGACCATCGGAACGGTGATCAACACCACCATCGAATATACCCATCGCGGTACCCGCGCGGGACTGGAAGATAACGGACTCCGTTTCACGATTGGTGCTTCCATCGCAGAGAACTGGTTCTTCAAACGGAAACTGTAGTTTGGCACGGTTATTGAAAGAGTAGGGATGTGGGACCGTCCTACGGACCGTTAGAAAAGAGATTTTTATTAACAACTTAAAAACATACGATTATGAAATTCAAAGCATTAGTAGCGTTAGCGCTTGTAGTAGCCGTTCCGGCATTGGCTTGCGCTAAGAAACCGAAAAAAGTAGAAGAGGCTGTGCCTGCACAGGCAGCTGCTCTTGTAGTTGAGGAAGAAGACCCGGTTATTACCGAGGAGTGTATCATGAACGTGTCGCTCTTCCATGAGTCAGTGAAGAACAAACTGTATGCCGATGCGTACGAGCCTTGGTGGGAAGTATATACTACTTGCCCGAACGCCAACAAGTCGATTTATACCGACGGCGCGAAGATTGTTGAGGCGTTGTTCCAGGCGGCAAGTGACCCTGCAGAGAAAGAGCGTTTGGCTAAACTGGCAGTGGAGATGCAAGACAAACGCATCCGTTTCTTCGGTAACGATCCTAAATATCCGAAAGATTATATCTTGGGTGAAAAGGGTTTGGCTTATGTGGATTTCTACGGAGAGGCCAAATATACCGAGGCCCGCGAGTGCTTACACCAGTCGGTAGCAGCCATGGGTTCAAAGAGCAAAGTGATGGTGCTCGTGAAACTGGTGGACGTTTCCTATGCGCTCTACAAGCAAGATCCGAACGGTCGTGCTGAGCAGTTCATCGCAGACTACGAGTTGGCAAGCAATGCCCTTGGCGAGCAGGCTGCCGATAGCAGCAACAAGAATGCGGAGATCGCTGCCAAGCAGAAAGATTATGTAGATAACATCTTTGCTATCTCGGGTGCTGCTGATTGCGCTAAACTCGACGAGATCTACGCTGCTGTAGTACGTGACAACCTGAATAACCTTGACATGCTGCAGAAGATTGCCAAACTGTACAAACGCGTACGCTGTACGGAGAGTGATGTTTATTTCGCAGCATGCGAGGCGGCACATAAACTGCAACCGACCCAAGAGTCCGCAGCCGGATGCGCTTCCATGGCTGCGAAGAAGGGCGATTACGAGCAGGCAATCGAGTATTATGACCAGGCAATCAAACTGGCGATGGTAGAAGATGCAATGGAGGATGTTGCTGATTATCAGTACAATGCTGCATTCTATTGCTATAACAACCTGAAGAAATATCCGGAAGCTCGTAAGTACGCACTGGGTTCGATTGGTACGTTGAGTAGCCTTGGCATCAGCAAAGGACAAGGTCGTTGCTATATCATCATCGGTCTGTGTTATGCAGCCAGCCATCCGTATGGCAGCGATGCTAAAGGTGCTATCTTGAATAAGACTGTTTTCTGGGCTGCTGTTGATAAGTTCCAGAAAGCAAAACAAGTGGACCCGGTTGTAGAAGTGCAAGCTGCAGAGTTAATTCGTCAATACAGCAAGTACTTCCCGACCAAAGAGGAGCGTTTCGACCTGCCGAATGAATTCTCAGGTTCTACGTTCTATGTAGGAGGTTGGATTGGTGAAACGACCGCTATTCGATAATAGTATCATAGCGAGTGCCCTCGTGGTGCTCGCTATACTTTTCGCTGCTTGCGACAGAGATAGCGTGCAGCAGAGTAAGGAGACGTTACCGCGGGAACAGATTCCTGCGCTGGTCACCGACTCTGTTACTACGCTCATCTCCGATTCCGGCATTACGCGTTATCGAATAGAGGCACCGCAGTGGCTGGTTTTTGACAAGACCACGCCGCCGCATCAAGAGTTCCCGACAGGTATATACCTCGAGCAGTTTGACGAGGACTTGAGTGTACAGGCTTCGTTGAAGGCTGATTATGCCTATTATGACGAGGAGGCTCAGATCTGGACGCTGAAGGGAAATGTACACGCACTCAATCGCAAAGGCGAGCAGTTCGATACTCCTGAACTGCATTGGAATCAAAAGGAACATCGAGTCTATTCGGATGAGTTCATTCATATCACGCGAGAGAAGAGCATCATCGATGGCGTGGGCTTTGAGTCTAACGAAGATATGAGCAAATATACCATTCTTCATCCTACCGGCGTATTCCCGATTGATGATGAAGAGAAGTCGGAAGCGCCGGCAGAACAACAAACAATCACAGAACAACATGTTATTAGCCAATAAAACAGCCTTGATCACGGGCGCTGCCCGTGGAATAGGTAAGCAGATAGCTCTCGCCTACGCGCGCGAGGGCGCAAACATTGCCTTTACGGATTTGGAGCTCAACGAACAGGCGATCGCTACGCGCGATGAAATCGCGGCACTCGGTGTCAAAGTACAGTTCTATGCAAGCAATGCAGCAGATTTCGAGGCGGCGCATAAGGTAGTGGAACAGGTAGTGGCGGACTTTGGGCAACTCGATGTCCTTGTTAACAACGCGGGCATCACGCGCGACACTTTGCTCATGCGAATGACTGAGCAGCAATGGGATCAGGTGATACAAGTAAACCTCAAGTCGGCTTTTAACTTCACACATGCTGTGACGCCCGTCATGATGCGGCAACGCAGCGGCTCCATCATCTCGCTCAGTTCGGTTGTCGGCATCAACGGCAATGCCGGTCAAGCCAACTATGCGGCATCGAAAGCCGGCATCATCGCGTTGACGAAGTCGGTGGCCAAAGAACTGGGAGGCAGAGGTGTTCGCGCGAACGCTATTGCCCCTGGGTTTATCATGACGGACATGACTAAGGCTTTACCTGAAGAGACGCTCAAATCGTTTGTCTCAATGATCCCGATGCGCCGCGGCGGAGATCCCGAGGAGGTGGCGAAAGTAGCACTTTTCCTCGCCTCAGACCTTGCATCCTATGTCTCTGGACAAGTGATACAAGTGAACGGAGCCATGGCATAAAACAAAGAACGAATGGCAATTCAAACAAATATAAACAATCTCTTTTTCCTCGGTATCGGCGGCATCGGAATGAGCGCTCTTGCGCGTTATTTTCACCATTTCGGTTATAGCGTGGCGGGTTATGACCGCACGCCGTCGGACTTGACGCACGAGCTGGAAGCAGAGGGAATAACAATCGTTTATGGAGACGATGATTTGCAATTTGAAGATTGCCAATTGCAGATTTTTAAGGCGGACACGTTAGTCGTTCGCACGCCTGCCGTGCCGGAGAACAATGCTATCTACACCTATCTGCGTGAGCAGGGTTTTGACATCCGCAAACGCGCCGAGGTGCTGGGTATGGTGACGCGTCAAAAGAAAGCACTCTGCGTTGCCGGCACACACGGTAAGACCACCACCAGCACGATGATAGCACACCTGTTGAATGGACCGGCTACCAATGGTGTTAACGCTTTCCTCGGTGGCATCAGCATGAACTATCATACTAACCTGCTGCTGAGCAAAGAGAGCGAGTATGTGGTGGTCGAGGCCGATGAGTACGACCGCTCGTTCCATCACCTCACGCCTTATATCTCCGTTGTCACCGCCGTGGACGCCGACCATCTGGATATCTACGGCACGGCGGAAGCGTACCGCAAGGCTTTTGCGCATTACACGAGCCTCATCACGCACGCACTGGTAATGAAGCATGGTATCGCATTACAGCCGCGCCTCCAGCCGGGCGTGAAGTGTTATACCTATGGAGTAGAGGACGAGCAGCCGGATTTCTATGCGACGAATATTCGCGTGGCGGAAGGACAGATCATCTTTGACTTCCATACGCCGAACGAGACGGTGCACGACTTACAACTCGGCGTGCCTGTGTGGGTGAACATCGAGAATACCGTCGCAGCCATGGCGGTGGCGTGGCTCGTGGAGAGCCAAGAGTCAGGAGTCAAGAGTCAGGAGTTGAAAGAGCGCATAGCATCGTTCAAAGGTGTCTGGCGGCGGTTTAATATCCACGTCAACACGCCGCATGTGGCGTATATTGACGATTATGCCCACCATCCGCAGGAGATAGCCACTGCCATTGATTCAATACGTAAGTTATACCCCGACCGCAAGTTGATTGGCGTCTTCCAGCCGCACCTATACACCCGTACGCGCGACTTTGCTGACGGTTTCCGTAAGGTGCTCGCAACGCTCGATGAGACAATTCTGTTGCCTATTTATCCGGCCCGCGAACAGCCTATCCCCGGTGTGACCAGTGAGATGCTTGGCGGACAGGTGGTGCAGAAAGCGGACCTTGTCGCGGAATTGAAACGGCGTGCAGCGGCAAGCAAAGAGCCGTTGGTTATTTTGACCGTCGGCGCAGGCGACGTCGACCGCCTTGTGCCCGACATAACGAAAGCATTGGAGAATGAGTAAGGCAAGGATTATATGGTCATGTGTAGGCGTCGGTATCACAGCCGCATTGCTGGTAGCCGCTGTGGTGTGGGGATATGAGATGACGCCCACTGCCGCTCCTTGCGCATCGCTTGAATATATTATCGAGGACCGCGCCGAGCGGCTGTATTTGGCGGAGAGCGAACTGACGCAGTTGCTCAGAGCCGAAGACCTTTATCCGGTAGGCAAGGCGCAGGACGTCGTTTCGCTTCATCGTATCGAGACGACCGTTCGCAAGCATCCGATGGTGCGCACGGCCGAGTGTTACATCACCCCGCGTAATGAAGTCAAAGTGCGCCTGACGCAACGCGTACCACTGCTGCGCGTACAGACTGCCTTAGAGACCTATTTCATCGATACCGACCGGCGCGTGATGCCTGTGCGGGCCAGCGTGAAAGATAGCGTGCTGCTGGTGACCGGAAACGTAGGAGTGCAGATGGCATCGAAATCGCTGGCGGACTTTGCAGAATGGCTGCAGGACAATGAATACTGGCAACCGCGTGTTCATCATGTGTCCGTCGCCACGCCGCAGATGGTGTATCTGTACTTGCATCACAGTCCGCGTATTGTGATGGGCAATATGCGCGGCTATGACAGCAAACTCGCTAAGTTACGTACCTTCCAAGAGTACGGCCAGGAAGCCGTCAAAGACAAGAACTACATAGAATACGACCTGCGCTTTAAAGGGCAGGTGATTGGTAGATTTTAAACCATAAACCTTACACAAACAAATGGCAAGAAGACAACAAAAAACAGCGGATTCACTGCCCCTCGTAGCAATTGACCTGGGGAGTGATAGCGTGCGTGCCATGGCAGCCAGACGCATTGCGCCGGATCTGTTTCAGATCCTCGGTGTGGAAGAGCGTCCGCAGAAATTAGGCAACGTATGCGTAGAGCAAGGTATCATCACGCAGTCGAGCAATGCCGGTTATGTGATTGCGGAAGTGCTCAAACTGCTCGCTAATCGCATCGGTGTAGATGAACTGCCGACAGCTTTTCTGTCCCTTGGCGGACAGTCAATGCAAATCGTAGCGGTGCACTCACGCCGTGACCAGGCACGTAAGAAAGAGATCAGTCAGGCTCTGTTAGATGAGATGGAGCAGGAGTGCAAAGAGAAAATTGAACTGCGTAACCTCGATGTGGCAGTACTTGGACTCGTGCCGAGTTTCTTTACGTTAGACGGCGTAGAGCAAGACGAAGTGCCCTCGCCCGAACAACGCGCCGCACTCGTTGAGGCGCATTACATCGCTTTCTACGGCCGCAAAGCCATTGACACCCAACTGCAGAAATCATTCTCGCAGGCAGGGCGTAGCATTGAGCATGCGTTCGTGCGCCCCGAAGCGCTCTTATCGGCGTTCGCTACCTGTGATGGCAATCATGTGTTGATGAACGGCTGCGCCGTACTGGACTTTGGCGCACAGACAACGAGTCTTACGGCGTACAAAGGCGGGCAATATCTGCTTAACAAAGTAGTGCCGAAGGGTGGCTACCACATCACGCGCATGCTCGAGCAGCAAGGACTCAGTTTCACAACGGCTGAAGTGCTCAAGAAAAAATACGGCTGTGCATCGCCGGACTTGGTGACCAAGAATGTGCGGCTGCGCGTACCGGCTGCGCCGGAGATTGGCGGAGAGATGATCATCGCCTCGCAAGAACTGGCGGAAGCTATCGAATTGAAACTGCAAGAGATTCTCGCGCCGCTCTTCGAGGAGCTGAAGAAAGTGGAGGCACGTATTCAGACGCTTTATATCACCGGCGGCGGAAGCATGTTGTCCGGTCTGGCGGAGTATATACAGAGCCAGACAGCGGTACGTGTGCAGTACGGCGCACATAACCTCTTGTTGCATCGCGATACCGACGATAAGTACCTCTCGCCGGAGTACACTTCCCTCGTCGGCACCATCCTGCTTGGACAGGATTACCGCGATAGTCATAAGAACCAGTTGGTGCGCAAGCCCGGCTTCTTTGACCGTGTCAAAGAGAACACATTAGATATGTTTATTGATAGCGAATAATTAACACACAACAATATGGAAGAAGATTTAATCACACTGCCTTTGGAAGGCTTAACTGAAGACAGTATTATCAAAGTTATCGGTGTCGGTGGTGGCGGTTGTAACGCCGTGAACTACATGCATCGTCAGGGACTGAAGGACGTTTCGTTCCTCGTATGTAATACCGACCGCCAGGTACTCATCAAGAGTTCTGTGCCCAGCAAACTGCAATTGGGTCCGGGGTTAGGCGCCGGTGGTGATCCTGAGACCGCACGTCAATATGCCGAAGAGAGCCGTGAGCACATCCGCGAGGCGCTGAACGACGGCACGCAGATGCTATTCATCACCGCAGGAATGGGAGGTGGAACGGGAACAGGTGCTTCGTCTGTGGTCGCGGAAGTGGCACAGGAGATGGGTATTCTTACCGTAGGTATCGTCACTATTCCTTTTGCGTTTGAAGGCAAGAAGAAGATAGAGAAGGCGATGACCGGTGTGGCACGGCTCGCCAAACATGTCGATGCGCTCCTGATCATCAACAATGAGAAACTGAAACAGATTTATCCGGAACTCAACCTCCTCAATGCGTTCAGCAAGTCTGATGATGTGGTGGCCAACGCGGCGCGTGCCATCGCAGAGATCATCACTGTGCCGGGATATATCAACACCGACTTTGCCGATGTGCGCAACACGCTCCGCAAGGGTGGAGTAGCCATCATGAATATCGGTCGTGCTTCCGGCGAACGCCGTATCACGAATGCCATCAACGATGCTCTCAACAGCCCGCTGGTGAACACCAACGACGTTCACGGTGCAGAGCGTATTTTGCTGCAGTTCTACTGCTCTACAGAGCACGCAATAGTGATGGAGGAGATTGACCAGATCAACGACTTTGTGCAAGAGGTAGGCGACGATATCGAAGTACAATGGGGTGCTTCTATCGACGAGACGCTCGGCGAAGAAGTGCGCGTGACGGTTATCGCGACGGGCTACAAAGTGGACGGTCTGCCTTCTGAGGAAGAAGAGGAAGGAAAGAAGACCATCGCCGAAGCGATTGATGCCAACTATCCGCCGCAGACGCCGAAGCCGATGGAGGATGAGAAAGTGCAACTCATTGACTTGAGCGATACGTTGCGCGCAGAAGGCTTTGAACTGCCGCAACAACCGCGTGAGCGTGTGGACTCTGCTTCTGTTGATGACGTAGTTATCACCGTAGAGGATGAGGCGAAAGTGGAAGAGCCGGAACAGCAGGCTCACCGCCCGTTTGATTGGATTAGAAGAAAATAATACAGTATAGTTATGGAAAAACAACATGAGTTAAATTTCTTGGACCTTTGTGCCGCCTGTGGCCGCGCGATTGGTCGGGCTTGCGTAGCGTGCTGGCACTTATTCGGTTACATGGTGCGTCTTTCGGTTCGTTATTGGTGGCTGGTGGTTACCATTGTTGCGCTCGCTATTGCAGCCGCTTTGTATTACACTCGCTTCGAGAACCTCAACTTCAAAGTGAATGGCATCGTATTGCTTAACGGACCTACAATCCAGCAGTTCGAGAGAAGCTATACACCGATGTGTACGGGCGTTACATTGGCACCCTATGAACTTATTGCGCCGTTCGTTTGGCATAAAACGATTCGTGACTTCAGAACCTACCGCGTTATTGATGCCAAGGGAGACGGAACGGCCGATTGGATTGATTTTGATTATAAATCCAACCCATTGGACACGAGCAATGTACAGATGCAAGATCGTCTGTGTCTGCAGTTCCGTATGAAATGCCGTAAACTTGATTCGCTACCTGAGGTGGAAACGGCTATTCTCAGTTATCTGAACGCCAGTCCTGTTTTGCTGCAGGCATACGACACCTACATGCAGAATATGCGTGAAGAAGCGGCATTCAATCATCGTCAGGCAGAGAAACTCGATAGTCTCACCAGTTGCTATTATTTCAATCCTGCATCAGAAGCCACACCGCGCAGCAGTGGTGTCAGCTTCTACGGCGACCGCGAGATTAAATTGTTCTTGCAGGATATCTACAAGCAACATGAGCATATGCGGCAAGTGGACCACCGCTTACAATTAGCGACTGCCCCGATAACGCTGGAGAACCATTTTTCAATAGACCCAACGCCTACGAACAGTCGCAAAAAATTCTTGCCGTTATTTATCCTATTCGGCTGGCTCTTTGCTTGCGGACTTGCGGAGATAATCGACAAACGCAAAGCTATTTGCGCTTGGCTAAAACAATAAGTTTCTTCACGACGAAGTAAACAACAACAACGCCGAAAAGTATCAGTATAGCCACGCTCAGTTCGTGGCTATATTCTTTGATACGGTCCATTTGTCCGGCGGCTACGTAACCCAGTGCGGCAAGAATACAGTTCCATATAAACGCCCCGAGGAACGTCCACCATAGGAAAGCACCGAAATGCATGCGGCTCAGACCCGCTGGAATGGAAATCAACTGGCGTATGCCGGGGATGAAACGACCGATAAACGTGGATACGTTCCCTTTCTCGCGGAAATACTCCTCCGCTTTCTGCAGTTTCTCGCCCGACAGCAGGCACATATGCCCAATCTTGCTGTCCGCGAACTTATAGATGATGAGGCGTCCGAGCCATACGCTCAGACCATAGTTGATAATTGCGCCTATCATCGCCCCTAAGGTTCCGAAAAGCACAATGATAAGTACGTCCAGAGTATAGTTTCCCGTAGCGCACAGAACGCTCTCCGGTTGACCTGCCACAAACGCAGCGGGAGGGATGACCACTTCGCTCGGGAAGGGGATGAACGAACTCTCTACCGCCATCAGCGCGGTTATCGACGCATAGTTCATATGCGCCGAATACCACGTGATAAGATTATCAATCAGACTCATTTAGATAAAGAGTAATTGTACAATGATATATACCGGCAGGAGGATGATAAGGCTGAACTTAATCATGTATCCAAAGAAGCTCGGCATGTCGATACCTTCTTGCTCGGCAATGGACTTCACCATGAAGTTAGGACCGTTACCGATATACGTCATAGCTCCGAAGAACACGGCACCCATAGAAATGGCTTTGAGGAAGGGGTCGGAAGCCAGACCGGCCACCTCTCCGAACGGAGCCATCGAGTTGAATACCATCGCTGTCGGGGCATTATCGAGGAACGCCGACAGCAGACCGGTCGTATAGACATATTGCCAGGGTTGGCTGATGAACTCCTGGATTTGTCCTTTCATGCTCTCCAGATACATCAGCGCCGGAGTCATGGTGGCGAAGATACCCAGGAATACGCAGGCGACCTCCAGGATAGGAGTCCAGTTGTAGTTGTTCTTCACGCGTACTTCTTTCTTCGTCGTTACCCACGAACCGAGAATAATGAGGATGAACGCCCATTCACGCAGAAGTTTCAGGAACCACGGAGCATCGTGTGCACCCATTGCGGGGATATATTTCGGATTGATAAACATCGTGGAAGCAATCACGCAGAGTAGCCAGAAGATATTAATCAATCCGCTCACTTCCGTTTCTGTACTCTCGCGCACATCGGCCATGATGTTCTCTATCGGCTCTTTGCGGTAGAAATAGGTATCTACAATGAAGTAAATCACTAACAGCAGTGCCCCGGTTACCAGCCATTCGCCCACCATGTTCTGCAACCACCATGTAAAGTCCGCACCTTTCTGGAAGAGAAGGAACAAAGGAGGATCGCCGAGCGGTGAAAGCAGACCACCACAGTTAGCGACAATGGCGATGAAGAACAGGACGGTGTGAACGCGGTACTTACGTTGCTGGATGGTTGATAGCAGCAGACGGATAAGCAGCATCGCAGCGCCGGTTGTTCCCATAAAAGATGCCAGCACCCAGCCGACAGTCAGGATGATGGTGTTGACCAACGGAGTCGCCTTCAAGTCACCTCGGATACAGATACCGCCGGTGGTGACGAACAGCGCCATCAGCAATAAAATGAACGGCACGTAGTCGTAAATCATCTGGTGAATCAACTCGTGGTCCATGCCGTTGAGGCATAACCAGATGCCAACAGGCGTACCGAGCAGCAGAGACACATACAACTTGTGCAGATTATGCTCCCACCACTCGCCAACATGGGGAATGAGGGGCAGCACGGCAATGCAGAGAAGCATCACCACAAACGGGATTAACATCCACGCAGGAATTAAATGCTCTAACATGATATTTTTTGTTTTGTTAAATTGTTTTCGACTTTCGAGTTTAGTCTAACTTAAGCACCGCTAGGAATGCTTTTTGCGGGACTTCCACGTTGCCAATCTGCTTCATACGTTTCTTTCCGCGCTTCTGCTTCTCGAGCAGCTTACGTTTACGGCTCACGTCACCACCATAACATTTCGCCAACACATCTTTGCGAACTTGTTTAACTGTCTCGCGGGCTATAATCTTGGCTCCTATCGCGGCTTGGATAGCAATATCGAACTGTTGGCGCGGCAATAACTCTTTGAGTTTTTCGCACATGCGCCGCCCGAAATCCACCGCATTGTCGCGATGAGTCAGGGTACTCAACGCATCGACCTGCTCGCCGTTCAGCAATATATCCAGTTTCACAAGGTTAGAAGGTCTGAAGCCGTTCATGTGCCAGTCAAATGAAGCGTAGCCTTTGGAAATCGATTTGAGTTTGTCGTAGAAATCGATGACAATCTCGCCAAGCGGCATGTCGAAGAGAAGTTCCATGCGGTTACCGGATATATATTCTTGCTTGACAAGTTCGCCGCGCTTACCAAGGCAAAGTGTCATAATAGGTCCTATATAATCAGCCGTGGTGATGACTGATGCACGGATATATGGTTCCTCAATGCGGTCAATCTCCGTCAGATCCGGCATGCCGGCAGGGTTATGCACTTCAACAAGCCCTCCGTCTTTGGTGTAAACATTATAACTAACGTTCGGCACCGTGGTGATAACATCCATGTCGAATTCGCGGTCTAGTCGTTCCTGCACAATCTCCATGTGTAGCAATCCAAGGAATCCGCAGCGGAATCCGAAACCTAACGCCATCGAACTCTCCGGTTGGAAGGTCAGACTCGCATCGTTCAACTGCAACTTCTCCAGGCTTGCCCTTAGGTCCTCATAATCCTCACTCTCAATTGGATACACACCAGCAAACACCATCGGTTTTGCTTCTTCAAAACCATCAATGGCTTTGTCGCACGGACGTGCTACATGCGTAATGGTGTCACCCACTTTGACTTCCGTACTCGTCTTGATGCCGGAGATGATGTAGCCTACATTACCGGCACTAATCTCCTTGCGCGGACTCATATCCAGTTTGAGGATTCCAATCTCGTCGGCGTCATATTCTTTGCCGGTATTCACAAACCGTACTCGGTCTCCGGAGTGCATTGTGCCGTTGACGACTTTGAAATACGCGATTATTCCGCGGAAACTATTAAAGACGCTATCGAAAACCAAGCATTGAAGCGGTGCTTGCGGATCGCCAACAGGCGCAGGAATACGCTCAATGATAGCGTCAAGAATCTCTGTTACTCCTTCGCCTGTCTTGGCAGAGCAGCGCAATATATCCTCGCGTTTGCAGCCGAGCAAATCAACAATCTCGTCCTCTACACGCTCGGGCATAGCGTTTTCCATATCGCATTTGTTGAGAATCGGAATAATCTCGAGGTCATGCTCAATGGCCATATAGAGGTTGGAGATTGTCTGCGCTTGCACTCCTTGTGTGGCGTCCACAACAAGTACTGCACCCTCACATGCTGCGATAGAACGGCTCACTTCATAACTGAAATCGACATGCCCCGGAGTGTCAATGAGGTTGAGCGTGTATCCCTTATAATCCATCTGGATAGCATGGCTCTTGATGGTGATGCCACGTTCTTTCTCCAATTCCATGTCATCAAGCACCTGGTTCTCCATGTTGCGAACATCAACCGTCCCGGTCAACTCCAACATGCGGTCTGCCAGCGTACTTTTGCCGTGGTCTATATGCGCAATAATGCAGAAATTACGTATATTCTTCATGTGCGTCTCAAAAATCGCTGCAAAGATACTACTTTTTTTTGAAATGCGCAAGAAAATACAAAAAAAAACCGGTGCGAAGCTTCTCAGTTACGCACCAGGCTTTGACTTCCCATCTCAGAGAAATCCATCTACTTACTCACTTTAATACAGCGTATTATGGTAACCACCCCACAATACACTGAAGCGTCATTCGACAAATACAGAACTTATTTGTATAAATAACGCTTGATTGAGCGTTTCGGAGTCTTCTCAAACTCCGAAGCCACTAATTCAATGGCACTAATCTGACTATATTGAGGCAGATCTTTGTTAACCGCTACGCGGTTTTCTTCCATCAATTGCGTCAGGGTCTTTGTGCCCAACAACTTCTTGCCCTCTGCAGAAGAATCAGGGAAGACGAGTGCCACAAGTTTATGGTCGCGATCCACCACAATCGACTCTACCACGCAGGGCATCGAGTTGAGTTTGTCTTCCAGTTCTTCCGGGTATATATTCTGTCCGCTGGCACCAAGAATCATGTTCTTTGAGCGTCCGTGAATATAGATATTTCCTGCTTTGTCAAGCACGCCGAGGTCGCCCGTGCGCATCCAGCCGTCTGCCGTGAATACTGCTTTGGTAGCCTCTTCGTTCTTATAATAGCCCTTCATGACGTTGATTCCTTTGACTTGAATCTCGCCGTCTTTGCTTGTCGGATCTTCGGAGTCGATACGTACGTGACATTGCGGCAACTCTTTTCCGCAGCTATGGAATGCGTAATCCCACCAGTCTTCGTAACTGATCAGCGGACCGCATTCGGTCATGCCATATCCAACGCAATATTGGAATTTGATATCATGCAGCACTTGCTCTACTTCGCCGTTAAGCGCTGCGCCACCAATAATCAGATAACGCAACTGTCCGCCGAACATCTTGTCCAGTCCTTCTTTCACTTTACCGCGAATCAGATTCTTGAGTAGCGGTGTCTTCCACATGATTTTCATTGCAGGCGAACTGATCTTCGGCAGTACACCTTTCTTGATGATTTTCTCTACCACCAGAGGTACTGTCAAAATCATGAACGGCTTCACTTGTGCGAACGCTTTCATAAGCACGGTAGGAGTCGGTGCTTGCGTGAGGAAGAATACTTGCGCACCTTCGCAAACCTGATAAAGGAATTCGAACATAAGTCCGAACATATGTGCGATAGGCAGCATCGACAGCACTGTGTCGCCCGGTTTGTGCGGAATACGAGTGTGCGCAAATTCTACGTTGCCGCTTAAGTTCAAATGCGTCAGCATAACGCCCTTCGGGTTGCCCGTTGAGCCGCTGGTATAGTTGATCACGGCGAGGTCGTCGTAGTTATCGGTAGGATAATGCACATCCTCAATCGACACACCATTTGGATAAGCTTTCTTGAATGCTTTGTCTGCTCCTTCGAATTTCTTACGGAACTTATCATCCGCCTCAACGATGCTCATGTCGTCCATGAAGATGGTGCCCTTCAAACCCTTCATCTGTGTGGCATCGATTTTCTTCTTCACATTTGGACCAACATACAGCAGAATAGCCTCCGAGTGGTCTACTAACGAATAGATGCCTTCGGCTGTGAAATCCGGAAGGATGCTGACGACCACTGCTTTATAACTCTCAATGGCGAGGAAAAGCAAACCCCAGTTGGCGCAGTTGCGACCGCATAGTGCAATCTTGTCGCCCTCCTTGATTCCTAGCTCGCGCCATGTGATATGTAACTTTGCAATAGACTCTGCCAACTCAGCATAGGTGTAGCGATTTTCTCCGTCCAGATCAGTCATTGCAAGACTGTTCCAGTCCTTTTGCATTGTCTCTTGCAAGTACGATAGATAATGTTTTGTTGCCATAATTTTGATTTAATGCTTTTATTGAGTAAGTGCTTCACTCGTAACGTTTCGGTTGCAAAGATAATACTTAATTTCTGAACAATCGTTCGAAAAAGTGAAAAATCTTCAAATTTTAAGTAATTTAAGTAATTCGCGATATGTTTTTTCCAATAATGAAAAGTTCATTGGTGTTTGACCCAGTCCTGCATCATAACTGTTTTTGACGTGTGTGAACATAATGGCAATCTGTTCGCGGTCAATATCACGGCGTATATGTCCTGCACGCTGGTCATTGTAGATGGCTTTACGCCATAACTCCAGTTCTTTGAGGGCAAGACGCTGTGCTCTACGGTGTATGGAAGGGAACTTTGTGTGGGCAGAGAACATAAGGTCGTTGAAATTGGCAACGTTGATAGCTTTATTCTCAAAGGTCATTAACGCGTCCCTCAGACTATTGAAATACACAAACATAGCTTCAATGGTTTCTTCAATCCCTGCGCCCTCCGGCACGCTGTCTAATGAACGCTGTTTGGGGTCAAAGAAGTACTTGTTCATGCATGTTTCAAAGAGTTCATCCTGGTCTTTGAAATAGTAATAGAGTGTGCCACGACCGATATCAAGTGCGAACTGCAAGTCGGTAATACTTACGTTCTGATAACCTTTCAAAGCATAGAGCTCCATAGCTTTGCGGATGATATAATCCCTTCTGTCTTTCATGTTATAAAGTAGCCGTCAGGCTGATTTGTCCGTGCACGCCGGGGGCTAAAACGCCGCCGTAGTCATAATAATGACGGTTGGTCATATTGGTGCATTCGATGGCTACGCGTATAGGCGCGAGTTCCAAATAAATACTTCCGTCCAATAATAATGCAGGCTTATAAGCATTGCCCGGCGTACCGTATATATCAACGTATGTTCCCTCGCGTTGTTGCCATCTCATCGCCCAATTCGCACCTACGCAACCTTTGGACCAGACATATATACCATGGTTGATATGTACACTCACTTTGTGACGTAGGTAGTCCAGGTAATTGCTCTTCGCTTTGGTTAAATCGAGCGACAGGTTGGTGTAAGCATAGCGCACCGTGATGCCTCGTAACCATGCGTTGAGCCGGTAACAGGCTTCTGTTTCTACGCCAAATGTGTTCACTTGATTCTGATTGGTTGCATAAAAGAGACTATCTGTCTCATTATATGTCCAGTCGATGATATCTTGTCCCCAACGGTAGTATATGTCGCCCGCCACATGCAGACTGCCCGCTTTTTCCCAACACCATGTATATTGACTGCCCACAGATAATGTCCACGCTTTCTCGGCTTTCAAATCTGTTCGTCCTCGTTGCACACCGGCTTTATAGTAAAGATCAGTCCATGTAGGCATGCGCAGTGACCTGCCAGCTGCAATATAAACAGCACCTGTCTGCAAATACGTATAACCGATGTTCGCAGCGCCGGAACCGTACCAACCAAACCATGTGTTATAATGTCCGGCAATGCCGATAGATGCTGCTAATCCGCGCCATAAAAACTGCTGCTCGGCGCTTAACGACGTTTGCAGGCGGTTATGTAATCCCATGTTCGTCGAGTTGATGTATTCGTCCTTGAATTCCGCACCAAAGGACGTGCGACCGATCTTGGAGGCATAGTGCGCATTTAATGATGCTTGTGTGTTGTGCGTCCAATGGCGATTGGTAGACGTACCGCGATGCCATTCGTACCGGTCATATTGTCCGCGGTAGGCCATGCTTGCTGTCAAAGACCAATGTTGTCCAATTGATGCGTTATAGCGAGCACTTGCAAATAGCGTTCGTGTGGCATCGAACTGGTCAATACTGGCGAAGCCATAACCTGTGCCGAGCCCTGCGTCTTTGTATTGTGCGCCTATTTGTGCATCAAGCCCCCGCCAACGTGTCTGCAAGTATAGGTCCGCCAATTGATAGTCAGTATTATGCAATGCCTCGCGTTCTTTGTCATTGGCTTGCGGCGCATAATAACCTTCACTACGGGCATACTCTGCCGACGCATTTACATGTACTTCACCGCGCGCCCAACTCCCAACATATACGGGATTTGCATCACCGTTCGTACCGGCATTCAGTTGTAGAATATACTTGTCTTCGGTCGCGTTGCGCGTAACGATATTAATCGCGCCTGCAAAAGCACCCGTAAGGCATGCCGATGTGGCTTGCAATATCTCAATACGTTCAATAAGCGCCGTGCTGACCGGTATATTCATGTTGTAATGCCCTGTCTGTGCGTCTTGAAGACTGACTCCATTGAGCAATATCAATACTTGATCAAAAGTTCCGCCGTACAGACTCACATCGCTCTGCGCATTACTCGCACCACGCGAACGCACATCAATACCCGGTAAGTAAGCCAAGATGTCTGCTATATTGGTAATAGGTAACGCTGCAATCTCGTCATGACTCACTTGTGTTACCAGTTGAAAGGCATCTGACTGTACTTGTGCCCGTTCCGCCACTACCTCCACTTCATCTATCTGAAAAGGCGAAACGGCCAATAATATCGCGAACAACAGGTTATGCACGCTCGTACTTATCCAACGCCTCGTTCATCAGTCGTTTGCCATCAGCAATAATCTCTTCCGCTTTGTCGAAATCGAAGGTGTTGTAGGCATATTGTCGCATGACAGCATGCACGTCGGGCGGCGTAAGGCGCAGTGCAAGCATCGTATTCTGCTGAATTTGCATGTCACTCATGCGGTCGAGTAGGCTCACGAAACTGACATAACGTCCCAGGTCTTTGGCGCGCTGTTCACGAATGGCATCGACGCGTTTGCCTAACCGGCGTAACTGATTCTCCCATGATTTTGGAACAGGAATACCCTTTGCCGTGATCTCTGCCAGTTTACCCTCTACATCAATCGGCTCGTACTCTGTACTGACTAGCATAGCATCTTTGCCGCTGATGTCTGCCGCCACCAAAATGTCTCCGTTCGTACGATTCACGGCGTGTAACGGCAGCGGGTTGAGAATGCCTCCGTCAATAAGCAGCCTTCCGCCAATCTGCACGGGTTTGAAGAACAAAGGAATACTGATCGACGCCCGCACGGCTTCAAACAAACTGCCACTACGGAATACAACTTCCTCCGTGCTAATCATGTCGGACGCAACGATGGTACAGGGGATATTTAGCTGTTCTATCGGTCTGTCCGGCACCACTTTCTCCAACTCCTGAATGATGCGTTGCCCTTTGACAATCGAGTTGCCGCTTAGCAGATTGATGTCCATCATCCTGAGTATCAACTGCTTGTCAACGCTCAAAAACCACTCTTTTGCTTCTTTGAGTTGTCCCGCGGCGTACATACCGGCTATGATAGAACCCATCGAACAACCGGCGATACTGGTAATCGTATAGCCACGTTCTTCCAAAGCCTCGATAGCGCCAATATGCGCCAATCCACGCGCTCCGCCGGAACCAAGAACCAATGCAACGTTCTTACTCATTATACCTCCTTGGCGGGGATCAATTTCTCGCGAATTTTGACGTATATAATCTCGCCTTTCTTGGCGTAGTCCGTTTGCACATAACCCATACCGATGCCCACTTTGGTATTCGGTAGCATAATTCCGGAAGTGACGTTACCGATGGTATCACCGGCTTCATTGCAGATCTCATAACCGTTACGCGGAATAGCGCGCTCCTGGCACTCAAAATGCACGAGTTTGCGTTTCACACCTTCGGCTTTCTGTGCTTTCAAGAAGTCGCGGTCGATGAAGTCCTTCGCGTCGAGTTTTGTAATCCATCCGAGTCCTGCTTCGAGAGGAGAAGTCGTGTCATCGATGTCATGACCGTAGAGACAATACCATTTCTCCAAACGAAGTGAATCACGTGCGCCTAAACCGATAGGTGCTAACCCGAAAGGCTTGCCTACTTCAAATAGTGCGTCCCATATTTGCTTACCGTTCTCAGCTGGGAAATAGAGCTCAAAACCGCCGGCTCCAGTATAGCCTGTGTTAGATAGGATTACACCCGGTACACCCGCAAAGCTCCACTCGCGGAAAGCATAATAGTCAATTGACTTCAAGTCCGCATCAGTCAACAACTGCAATAATTCTGTTGCTTTGGGTCCCTGCACGGCTAACTGACCATAACGGTCGGAGGCGTTCTCCAACTTCAAATCAGCATCCTTGAATTTCTCATCTTTAATCTTATTTACCCATGCCCAGTCTTTATCTATATTACCGGCATTGACAACCATCAGATATTTGGTTGTCGAGTATTTGTAGATAATGAGGTCGTCTACGATGCCGCCTTTGCCGTTCGGCATACAAGTGTACTGCGCCTTGCCGGCAGCGATGACAGACAGATCATTGGTCGTGATGTACTGCAAGAAATCTAGGGCTTTCTCGCCTTTCACCCAGAACTCGCCCATATGGCTCACGTCGAATACACCGACGCCTTCGCGAACAATCATATGTTCCTGATTGATTCCTGTCGGGTACTGAATAGGCATGTTAAAGCCTGCAAACTCTGCCATCTTGGCTCCGAGGGCAATATGCACATCGGTAAAAGGAGTTGTTTTTAACATAGTATTTTACGCTTTTTTAGTGATTTCCAAAATAACGTCTCTTGCTGCTTTCAACGAATTCACTGGCAAGTATTCATAACGGCTGTGAAAGTTCTCGCCGCCCGCAAAGATATTAGGACATGGCAGTCCTTCAAAGGAAAGCCGCGCACCGTCTGTCCCTCCGCGAATAGGTTTTACAACAGGTGTCACACCCACTGCGGTCATTGCTTCTTTGGCAAGGTTGATGATATGCATAACGGGCTCGATTTTCTCTCGCATGTTATAGTACTGATCGCGCATCTCAATTTCCACGGTGCCTTCGCCGAACTCGCAGTTAACCTTTCTTGCCAAGTGTTCCAACTCACGTTTACGGCTCTCAAAACGCGCGCGGTCATGATCGCGGATGATATAACTGAGTGTGGTCTCTTCCACTGTACCGTTCATGCCCGCCAAATGATAGAAACCCTCGTAACCTTGTGTATGTTCAGGCGTTTCCCATCGCGGCAACATCACCGCTAATTGGTATGCAATACGCATGGAATTGACCATCTTATGATAGCCATAACCAGGATGAACATTCAAACCGTGTACTTTGATTTTGCATGCCGCGGCATTGAAGTTCTCGAATTCCAATTCGCCTATCGCGCCACCGTCCATCGTATATGCGAAGTCGGCACCAAATGCTTTCACGTCAAAATGGTCGGCACCTTGACCTATCTCTTCATCCGGCGTGAAACCCACACGTACTTTACCGTGCTTGATTTCGGGGTGCTGAATCAAATACTCCATGGCCGTTACGATCTCCGCAATACCGGCTTTGTCATCCGCGCCGAGTAGAGTAGTGGTGTCCGTTACAATGACATCCTGTCCGGCATAGCACGCATCAATATAATCACGTTCTTCCGCTTTCACTATACTCGCTTTCACGTGCTTACCGCTCGCATCCGGCGAAGTATCCATGTGGGCAATAAAACCGACAACAGGATGACCATCTTCATTCGCAGGCAGTGTCGCCATAATATACCCGTTGTTGTCCAGCGTCACGTCTTTCAGACCAATAGTTCTCAGTTCGTCCGCCAAATAGCGTGCGAACTCCATCTGTCCGGGAGTTGAGGGCGTCATGCCCGTGTTCTCATCACTTGTAGTGCAGAACGAAACGTATTTCAAAAAACGATCTACAATACTCATCTTATTTGGAGAATGCGGAGAGTAACGTACTGATGGCGCCTGCATATTGTGCGGCGGTGCTCACGTATCCAGCAGCCGAGTTGGCAGTGTCTTGTGCTTTGGACTTAGTCTCTTGCACCTTGTCGTTGTCTTTTACCATGTCGACCAGACTGTTCGTCACGGACTCCACATTATCCTCAGTTACAACGCCTAACGAACTGGCAACCATACCATTACCGAAATCTTTGAGGTATGCTTTGTCCTTGTAGTTCTCACGCAACCCTTCGCAGTTAGCAATTAGCGTCACGGTGTTCATTGCGTTTTGCAAGTTCTTGTAATCGTACTTGTTCCCATCCGCTTTGTACTGGTTGTAAAGCCCCAGGATGGCGTTACCCGCTCCTTGACCGGCACTCTCAGCAGCGTTTGCGGCGGTGGTCGTAGTACTTGCCGTGTTATTACTCGATTTGTCAACGCTTACGGTGGCGTTTCTCATAAATCCGCAGCCGGCAACAAGCATCACAGCTGCCATCAGAAATACTTTTTTCATAATACGATATTCATTTTGTTTAAATCATTATCCATAAAAGCGAGTATGTTGTCGCATATATTTTCGCACATTGAGATGCGACCTTCCCATGTCCCTGTGCCGGTGTGCGGAGAGAGCACCACGTTCGGCAGCGTCAGTAACTCGGATGTTATCTGCGGTTCAAACTCATATACATCAAGTGCTGCTCCTGCAATGATGCCGTTTTTGAGGGCTTCCACTAAGGCAGCCTCGTGCACGTGCGCGCCGCGCGCGGTATTTATAAGGTACGCACTACGTTTCATCATTCCCAACTCCGGTTTGCCGATCAAATGATGCACTTCCGGCGTGTAGGGTAGATTTAGACTTACGAAATCACTATCTTGCAGCAGGGTTTGAAAATCCACATACTCTGCTCGCGCACCTTCTATTCCTTTAATCCTCTCGTCCTCTAGTCTTCTTCGGTTATGATAAATAATTTTCATCCCGCTCGCTGCCGCCCTTCTTGCTAACGCTTTACCGATGCGTCCCATGCCGATGATGCCCAACGTCTTGCCGTACAACGAGTGACTGAGGTTATTCATTACCGCCATCGGTTCTCCATTACCATTACGGATAGCGAGGTCAAACTCACTCACACGCCGTGCGATGTTTATCATCAGAGCAAACGCCAGTTCTGCCGTCGGCTCGATCACCGGTTCCGGTGTATTCGTCACGCGAATACCGCGTTCGCGGCAAGCATCCAAGTCAATATTGTTAAAGCCCGCGCCGAAATTGGCAATCAGCTGTAGGTTCGGCATCGCCTCTATCATCTCCCGCGGCACCTTGTAGTCAAATGTGCTCACGAGAATCTCTGCCTCTGTCCAGTTCGTATCTTTCCCCACTAATAAAGGCCTTCCCTTTAGGGAGGGGTTGGGGTAGGCTTCTAATCGTTTGAAACCCTCTTTGGGCAGTTCTGTCGTAAAGGCAATACGCATTTTTGAATGATAATTCAAATTTGCTGCAAAGGTAGTGAAAATTTTTCACATGTGCAAGTGTTTGTATATTTTTATACAAAAAAACGCACCCCAAGGGATGCGTTCATTCAAATATCCTAACCGATTACGGTCTTGGGATGGTGAACATGATTTGGTCTTGCGGTCTCATCGGCGGAACGTTGAATTTGAAGACCTGCGGTGAGATAATCCATCCGTCGCGCTGAATGGCTTTGAGTTGACCGTACATGCTTGGCGATACGCGGAAGGTCAGACGCGAGCGTTTCTCAACCGTCCCCAGTTTTTTGAACTTACCCGGAGCCTCTTCCAACTCAATCAGGAACGCGGATGCATATTGCTCGTTAGTGATAGTAATCAAGTAGGAGTTATATGAATTAACCACATTTACAATTGGTCCGACAATGGCTTCCTGCTGGCGCATCAGTTCAATGTCCTGCATTAATGCATCGTATTTTTTCTGAGTGTCATCTACGAACAGGTGATAACCCGTCTTGCCGTAGTTGCGCAACTCGATATTATCCCACTCCCAGCCGTCCGGCTCAACGATATCGATGTTCGTCACACTAAATGGCACTTTCTCAAAAGTGAGAGTGAAATCGTGAATCCCAGCTGGTTTCTTCTCAAATGCAGTGGTACTGATGCCGTTAGCGGCAAGCAGAGCGTAGGTGTTACCTGTGGCACGGTCGCGGATATAAGCGGTAGGGGTGAACATCCAGCCGACCACTTTGGTAGCAAAAAGTTTGAGGGTTACTACAGTCGCATCGCCGGTGTTGTCAATGGCGATGATGTCGCAGTTGTCCTTTTTCGAGAAGCCGATGGTGGAAAACTCCTCGCCGACAGGCGCTACATTACCGAAAAGTTTGGTACTCAGTTTTTCTGCAGCCGCTAAGATATCTTCAATCTCAGCCAGTGAAGAACCGACGCTGGCAGTAGCCTGAACGGCATTGTTGTTAGCGTCCAATAGGCGCGCTTTGATGTAATAAGAAGTCTTGAAAGCAGTAATGTCCGCGATGCAGATAAGGTCCGCGCGACCGGCTTTCTCATCGCCGTTGAATGCCTGAAAATCATTGTTGGCAGAGATCCGCTCGATGAACTCATTAGCGAAAATCTCTTTTACAGATGCGTCCAGTGAATCCGGAGCGGTTACTTGAACGGATACTTGGCGTTGCGCCATCAACATACCGGGCACTGCCAGTAATAAAAGAAAGAATTTTTTCATAAGCGAGTTATTATTTAATTTAGTTATAAGTGGTATTAACTATCCCATTCAAATGGTTACAAATACCATGCCAAAGTCCCTTAATAACGATAAAGGAGTCTCTTTTTAGGCTCCCTATCGCGGATATTTTCAATACCCTGCTTTTTTAAGCGAAAACAGCCGTCATCACGACGTCTGTTTTTCTAAGGTATTAGTCTGTTTATTTAAGGTACAAAAAAGATTGGTCTTATTAATTTGGATTCGCTTTTTCTTAAATCCGGTGCAAAGGTACTGCTTTTTTTTAATATGACCAAATTTTTTTTTATGTTATACAACATATTTTGCAAAGTTGACTTTACAAAATGCCTATTTTCGTTGCAATTCAATGACTTCTAAGTCATCAATTTTTTCATTATTTATGGTGAATCGCAATAATGTCTGACAGGGTTGCCAGCCTTGTTTGCCTGCTGCGCCCGGATTCATTGTTAGGAATTTGAACTGCGAATCATATTGCACTTTTAGAATATGACTGTGCCCGCAAACGAATAAATCAATGCGTTGATTCGGGTCTTCATAATTCTCCAGTGATTTGCGGAACATGGGTATCAGCCATGGGTTGTAATGTCCGGGATAACCGCCAATGTGCGTCATGAGAACATTGACATCTTCTACGCGAAAACGATAGAACTCACTTAGTGAATATCGCACATCGCCGCTGTCCATATTTCCGAATACTGCCCGCGTAGGTTTGAATTCCCGTAAACGACGTAGCACTTCCTCTGAACCGATATCTCCGGCATGCCAGATTTCATCAACATCTTTGAAATGCTCTAAGACACGCTTATCCAGTAAACCATGTGTGTCGCTTAAAACGCCGATTCGTGTCATTTGCGGGTCAGTTTATCGATTACAAAGATAGCTGCCACAATCGCAACTACGGCAATGCCAGCGAAGAAGACAACGTCTCGCAAGTCTAGTACGCCGCGGGAAAGGGCGGAGTAGTGATTCTGCAGCAGTGTCCAGTATAACACAAAACAGACGAGGGCACCGGTGATGAAACACACTATCTGACTTTTGCTGAACGTGGCGCACAGCAAACCTATTGCCATGAATGTGCCGCTCAATAGAATCAATCCGATAAACGAACCCAAGAAAGCTCCGCTATCCAGATTTCCCATCGGTTCCGCCATATACGCCACCACAAAATAATGCACAAAACACGGCAGCAAACCAATTAGCACAAGTGTCCATGCGGCAAAATACTTGCCGAGCATAATGCGTGTGAGCGAGACGGGTTTTGTGCGAATCAAATCCCATATACCGCTTTGGCGCTCTTCCGACAACAGACGCATCGTCAGAGCGGGACAAAGAAGCATAAAGAGCCAAGGACTCAATTGAAATAGTCCGTCCACTTGGGCATACCCCGAGTCAATGATATTCCATTGACCGGGGATTACCCAAAGGAAGAGACTTATCGCCAATTGGTACAATCCGATGACGATGTACGCAATAGGCGTTGAGAAATAATATCGAAGTTCTTTGCGATACATTAGTGTTTAACCTCAAGGTTCTTGTTCACCGGTGTTTTCGGGAAGAAGATCCAGAAGAGGATTGCAACCACGAGCGCATAAGCGGCGAAGCTGTACCATGACATTTTCCATCCGTCCCAAATAGCCATAAAGTCCGCTGTCTCCGGCAAGTGGTAAACGAACTTATTGACAACAGCCTGTGCGGAGAGCGTACCGATGGTTGCACCTACACCGTTGGTCATTACCATGAATAAACCTTGCGCACTGGAGCGAATCGAAGGATCGGTCTCCTGATCTACGTATAGCGCACCGGAGATATTGAAGAAGTCAAATGCAAAACCGTAAACGATACAACTCAGCACGAAGAGCAGCACGCCCGGCATGGCGGGGTTACCTGCGCCGAAGAAGAAGAAACGGAATACCCAGGCAAACATCGCCATCAGCATCACATTCTTGATTCCGAAACGTTTGAGGAAGAACGGAATAGCAAGGATACAAAGCGCCTCACAAATCTGCGAGATAGAAATCAAAATTCCCGAGTGCTCAACGGCAAACGTACCTGCGAAATCCGGATTGGCACCAAAGCTGGCAAGGAACGGATTGGCAAAGCCGTTGGTGATTTGCAGACTGACGCCAAGGAACATACAGAAGATGAAGAACAGCGCCATTTTCTTTTGTTTGAAGAGCGCGAATGCTTTGAGACCCAGCGCTTCCACCAAATCCACTTTGCCTTCTACTTTCTTGATTTCGCAATTCGGCAAGGTCAGCGAATAAACGGCGAGGATGACACTCAGCACACCGCTGATAACGAACTGTGCAGGAGTATCCATTGCACCTACGAGATCCACAACCCACATCGTAGCGATGAAACCAACGGTTCCGAATACACGAATCGGCGGGAAATCTTTGACGGTGTCCATTCCGGCTTTGACTAATGCATTGAAGGCTACAGAGTTAGTCAGCGCGATGGTTGGCATAAAGAATGCCACAGAGATCGTGTAGAGACTGAACAGCGGAGCGAAAGTTACGTCTGCGCTTGCGCTGAAAGCATAGATTCCGGCAGCGGCCATGAAGATACCTGCCAAGCCATGGCAAAGGCTCAGCGCCTTTTGTGCGGGCAACCAACGGTCAGCCACAATACCCATCAATGCAGGCATGAAAAGACTGACGATACCTTGGATAGAATAGAACCAGCCAATTTGACTACCCATTCCGTGAGCGCCCAAATAGCGACCCATAGAAGTTAAGTACGCGCCCCAAACGGCGAACTCCAGAAAGTTCATGATGATGAGGCGAATCTGAAGAGATTTGTTTTTCATAATGATTAAAACTCAGAAGTGAAATGAAATTTGATATGTTTGTAATCTTGTTGTGCCATAGAAAGGACGTAGGCGCTATCTGCCATAAAAACGTCTCGGCCTTCTTTGTCATACGCCATGTATTGTGCCTTGCGTTTCTTGAAGGTGTCCAGTTCGGCATCATCGTCCGACTCAATCCAGCAAGCTTTATACATCTGCAGCGGTTGCCATTTGCATTTGGCTTGATATTCATGCTCCAAACGATACTCGATAACCTCAAACTGCAGCTGACCCACCGTGCCGATGATCTTACGTCCGTTAAGTTGACTGACGAATAATTGCGCAACGCCTTCGTCCATCAGTTGGTTAACGCCTTTCTCCAGTTGTTTCTGTTTCATCGGGTCGGCGTTGTCAATATATTTAAACATCTCTGGCGAGAAGGACGGCAACCCTTTGAAATGCAACTTCTCTCCGGCGGTCAGCGTGTCGCCGATCTTGAAGTTTCCCGTATCCGGCAAACCAACGATATCACCTGCAAATGCTTCATCGACCGTCTCTTTCTTCTGCGCCATAAAGCATGTCGGCGCAGCAAAACGCATCTGTTGCTCTTTGCGAACATGATAGTAATAGGTATTCCGGAGGAACTTACCGCTGCATATCTTGAAGAACGCAATACAACTGCGGTGGTTCGGATCCATATTGGCGTGAATCTTAAAGCAGAATGCCGTGAACTTATCCTCCATCGGTTCCACTTGTCGTTCTTCTGCCGTCACAGGGCGTGGAGAGGGTGCATTGGCAACGAAGAAATTGAGTAACTCCTGTACACCAATGGTTTTATAAGCCGAACCGAAGAATACCGGCGCCAATTCGCCGCGGAGGTATGCCTCACGGTCAAACGTAGGGTACACACCATCAATCAGTTCCAAGTCCGCTTGCAGTTTATCGCTCAACTCCGTAGGACGGTTATCGAGCGCAAAGACGGATTCGAACTTAAGGCCCTGTCCGTTTGCCCAAGTGACAGGTGTACAATGAATGTGCAGTTCCCGTTCGGCTTCATCGATAAGGTCAAACGGGTCTTTGCCTTCGCGGTCCATCTTATTCATGAAAACCATGACGGGAGTCTTACGCATACGGCAGACTTCCATCAGTCGCCGTGTCTGCGTCTCCACACCTTTGGCGGAGTCAATCACCACAATCGCGCTGTCCACAGCGGTCAAGGTGCGGAACGTATCTTCCGCAAAGTCCTGGTGACCCGGCGTATCAAGGATATTGATGTGATAACCATCGTAGTCGAAACCCATGACGGAAGTTGCAACAGAGATACCACGCTGCTTCTCTATCTCCATCCAGTCAGAGGTAGCCGTTTTGCGAATCTTATTGCTCTTCACTGCTCCGGCTACGTGAATAGCGCCGCCGTAGAGAAGTAGTTTCTCCGTTAATGTTGTCTTACCCGCATCCGGGTGCGAGATGATGGCAAACGTCCGGCGCCTGAGTATTTCGTTTTGATCAGCGGAGGGTAGCATGGAATTGGTCCTCAAAGGCCTTCTTCAGGCGATTCATAATATTATCGATTTGTGTATCTTTGAGTGTGTTCTCCGCATCTTGAAGGATGAACGAGAGGGCATAGGATTTCTTTCCTGTCTCGAGGTTCTTGCCCTCATATACATCAAACAGATAAACGTTCTTCAGCAGTTTGCGCTCGGTTGCAAAAGCAGCACGTGCAAGGTCGGCGAACTCAATACCTTTGTCCACCAGCAAAGCAAAGTCACGTTTTACTTCCGGATACTTCGGCAGGTCAACAATCAGCGGTTTGTATTGTTTATTCTGTTTGAGCAGTTGGTTCCAATCGAGGTCTGCATAATATACTTCCTGGTCGATGTCAAACGCTTTGAGTTGCTTGCGGTTGACGATACCGATGAAACCAAGTGCTTTGCCGTTAGCGGCTTTGATAACCAGTCCATCGCTGAATAACTCGTTGTCTAAACGCTCCACGGTCACTTTCGCCAAATCAACACCTAGACGCAAAAGGATGTTGTTGATATAAGCATGCAACTGATAGAATGTCGTCTTCTCCTCGCGGCGTACCCATGACTGCGCTGTTTTGTTACCCGTTAGCCACAAACCGAGATGCGGTTCTTCGCTATATTCGATGAGCGGGTTCTCGGGATTATGCTCACGCGCTGCCGGGTTGGCTTTGTAATGATAACAACTGCCGAACTCATAGAACTTAAGGTCGCTATTCTTGCGGTTGGCATTGCGTGCTATGGACTCCAGTCCGCCAAAGAGTAGGGTCTGACGCATTACGCCAAGGTCCTGAGATAGCGGATTCATGATCTTCACGCATTGCGCCAGCGGCATTTGTTGCAGCGGTTCGTAATAAGATACTTTAGTCAGCGAGTTATTGAGAATCTCATTGAAGCCCTGTGCGGTCAGTTGTTCTGCAATGCGGCGGCGCAACTGCTCGGGGTTAGGCTTGACGCCGTAGGCGAGACTGGTATTCAGTTTCTCTGGAAACTCTATGTTGTCATAGCCGTAAATACGCAGGATGTCTTCCACTACATCGCACTCGCGCTGCACATCTACGCGGTAACGCGGCACGGCGAGTTGCCAAATAGCATCTTTCTTGCTTTTTATCTCTATTTCCAGGGCAGTCAAAATCGTCTCTATCGTCTCTTCGCCGATCGCTTTGCCGATGAGGCTATTCACGCGGTTGATGTCAATCGTCACGTCCCACGGCGCGAAACTTGTCTGTCCGTTATCCGTCACATTCATCGCTATTTGCCCGCCTGCCACTTCTTGCATCAGCAGTGCAGCGCGCTTGAGCACATAGAGGGTGTTATTCGGGTCACAACCACGCTCGTAACGGAACGAGGCATCGGTCTGCAACTGATGGCGACGACTGGTTTTCCGGATCGTCACAGGATCAAAATAAGCGGACTCAAGGAATACGTTCTTCGTGTTTTCCGTCACGCCGCTCTCCAAACCTCCGAACACGCCGGCAATACACATTGCTTCGTTGGCGTTGGCAATCATTAGATCGCGTTCATTCATCTCACGCTCTACGCTGTCCAGCGTCACGAATTTCTCACCTTTGCGGGCATAACGTACATGAATAGCATTGCCTTTTATCTTATCGGCATCGAATGCGTGCAGTGCTTGACCGCACTCGTGGAGCACGAAGTTCGTCACATCGACGATGTTATTGATGGGGCGTAAGCCAATAGCCAACAGGCTGTTCTTCAACCACTCCGGTGACTCTTTGACCGTCACGCCTTTGATGCTCACTCCTGTGTAGCGTGGGCAAGCGTCGGGCGCATCGATAGTCACGCTGATCGGTAACTCGTTGTTATCTACTTTGAAGGCTTCTACGGAAGGTTTATTCAGCGCGATATTTTGTCCGTGTGCCTTGTAATACGCATACAAGTCCCGCGCCACGCCATAGTGCGAAGCGGCATCGGAGCGGTTAGGCGTGATGTCCACTTCAATGATGGTGTCATCCTCTACGTGGTAGTAGTCTCGCGCTTGCATGCCGACGGGCGTGTCGGCGGGCAGCACGATGATACCGGCGTGGTCTGTACCAACGCCAATTTCATCTTCTGCGCAGATCATACCGAAAGAGTCCTCGCCGCGCAGTTTGCCTTTTTTGATAGTGAACGATTGGTCGCCGTCGTAAAGCACGGTGCCGATGGTAGCCACAATCACTTTCTGTCCGGCAGCCACGTTGGGTGCGCCGCAGACGATGGGCAACGGTTCGCCTTCACCGATGTTTACGGTGGTCAGATGCAAATGGTCGGAGTTAGGGTGGGGCACACATGTCAGCACTTCGCCTACCACGAGACCTCTCAGTCCGCCGCGGATAGTCTCCACGGTCTCCACCGTGCCTACTTCCAGACCGATAGATGTTAAGATTTTTGCTACTGTCTGCGCGTCGTCCGGCAGGTTGATGTAGCGCTTAAGCCAATTGTACGAGATATTCATTATTATAGTTTTAAATTTTGCGAATTTCCTCAACCAAATACAAAATTAGCGTGCAAAGGTACAAAAAATTTTGCATTTATGCAAATATTTTCGTCTAAAAATGTCTTTTTCCTTTTTTTTTTGTTAAAATACAAAAAAAGAGCGCCCGAAGCGCCCGAAGGGTGCCTTTGAAGGAGATTGCAGACAGCATTAGAGCGGGTGCTTTGAGAGGCGCGTGTAGAGGCGGAAGAGCATCGGCGGAACGGTGTTGGCCATGAGCAGCACGATGGTCATTCCGATGAGTGTGACCGCTCCAAGCGAATGCATGGCGGGGTGAACGGCGAGGACGAGGATGCCGATGCCGATGAGCATGATAGCCGCCGAGAGGATGATGGACTGGCGGTACTGCGGCAGCATAGGTTTGCCCGTGCGGTGCTCGTAGAGCAGTCCTTCGACGATGAAGATGGTATAGTCGTCGCCCTGGCCGAAGATGAAGGTGGCCAGGATGATGTTGACGATATTAAACTGCAGTCCGAAGAGTTGCATGATAGCGAGAATCCAGACCCAGCTGAGCGCCATGGGCACGAAGGCGATGAGCGCGAGCCAGAAATTGCGGAAACTGAGCCATAGGAAGGCAAAGACGATGATGGAGCAGACGAGGCCGATATAGTCGAAGTCCGCGGAGAGGCGGGAGGCGACGATGTTGAAATTGATGACTGGACGATTGCCGATTGGTGATTGGGCTTCGGATAGGGTCTCGTAGAAGGGCGCAAAAGCTTCGGGTTTGAAGCCGGCTGCCGTGGCTTCGCTTTGTATGATGGCGATGACGCTATCGGCGTTGTGTGTGCGCCAGTAGTCCGTCCAGCGGGTAGCATCTTTGGGTGAGAGATCAAACGCCGCCATGTCTGCGCGCTGCTGCGCGGTCATATAATTGATATGCGTGAGGTTGGAGTCAAAGAAGTTGACAGTGGATAGTTGATAGTTGATAGTTAAATACGCTCCGAAGACCAGTGTAAGGGCAAGGATGAGGTAGTTTGAGATGGTTTGACGTTGTTTGAGGTTGTTTGAGGTTGTTTGACGATTAAGGAACTTGATATCGCGTACAGGGGTGGGTTCGGCAGACATGAGATGAGGCATGACGAAGATGCAGAAAAGGATGGTGCCGACGAGCATGGCAGCGGCAAAGATACCGAGATGCCGGAGGGCTGTGGCTTGCAGCGGTACGAGCGCGAGGAAGGCGCCCACGGTAGTGATATTACCCACCACCAGCGGCGAGAGCACTTCGTCCAAGGTCTGCCTGACGGACGATGTATACCGCTGATGTACAAGCAGATGGAGTGGATAGTTGACGGCTATGCCGATGAGGACACTACCGATGCCGAGGACGACGGCGCTGACGGCGGGCGTGAAGATGCGCAGTACCGCCATGCCGACTAACCAGCCGAACGAGATAGCCCAAAGGATAAGCCAGATATCGCGTCTGCGCGGGAAAGCATAGGCGAGGAGTGCGATGATGAGTACCAGCGAGAGCGCGATGCAGAGCATGGTATCCAACTTAATACGCCGCGCGTTACCGATGGCAATGACCGGCGCTCCTATCCATCGGATATTCAGGTCCGGGAAGTCGGCAGAGAGGGCCTTGGTAACTGCATTGAGCGAGTCCACCAACGCCGCGTTATGTCTGCTTTCCGTAGAGCCGTAAGGGGTGGTGACAAACGCGTAGGAGCGGTGGTTATTGGTGATTTGTGATTGGTGATTGGATAGCTGAACCAGTCCCAGGGGGTCATGCTGTATAGCCGTGGCAAAAACACCAGTGCCGGGCGTAGAAAGGATGAGTCGGTCGCGCTGCAAGGCGGCACGAATAGCTTCGGGCGTGAAAAGCGAGTCAAAACGATCGTACGTGCTATCTGCGATGAGTGACGGCAGTTGCGCATAAACGGCTTTGAGCTGTTCGCCGATATCGAAGTCCGTCTCCAATTCAGGAATCCGCTCTGCGCAGGCATCGATGGCGTCATAGCGGCGGTCTTCGTCTGCGCCCTCCACAATAAGGAAGATACGTGAAGCAGAGGCTTGTGAGTTATATTCCTTGAGTTGCTGCCGCTCCTCTTCCGTGACGGGCAGAAAATCCATGATGTCCTCGTTATACCGGAGCGTGGCCGCCAGTATGATAAGCGGAATGCTGATGCATAGCCATCCTATCCACTGCCATCGGCGATGGGCTTGCAGAAAATCATATATGCGTAGCAGCAGGTTTTTCATCGCTCATCGATGAACTTAACGGGTTTGCGGCTTTTTGCAGGGAAATTGATTTGCTGAATCACATCTGCGGGGAGGATCTCCACTTCTGGCGCGACGCGCAGTCGGCTGCGGAAATGATCTTTGAGTCGTTTGACGGCTTCGTCCGCGCTGATGGTGTTGTCTCGCAGGCTGATACGGACGATGACTTCGTCTGTGCCGGCTTCGGAGGGACGCACGACAACGACATAATTGCCCACAAAGAGGGTATTATCCAGCACATCGTTGATAGCCGGCGGATAGATCGTTGTACCCTTCAGTTTGATCATGTTATGTTTGCGTCCGATGAGCGGTGTGAGGCGGTATGAGTTGCGTCCGCAGGCACAAGGCTCAATGACTTTGGCGGCGATGTCACCGGTACGAAAACGGAGCAGCGGCATTCCTTCCACGCCCAGCGTCGTGACCACGATCTCTCCGGGGTGCCCGTCCGGTACGGGTTTGTCGTCTTCTCCGATAATCTCCACGATGATGAGTTCCGGATGAACGTGTCCGCCGCAGGCATGCTCGCATTCGGAGAAAGTGGCAGACATCTCGGTGGAAGAGTAGGTGGCATAGAGTTCGACTTCCGGCCATTTCTCGTGAATACGCTGACCGAGGAGGTTGAGTTGGAACTGCTGGTCACGCAGTCCTTCGCCGATGCCGATGATCTTCTTGATAGACGAATGGCGATAATCGATGTTATGCTGCTCGGCGTATTCGACAAGGCGCAAGATGAAGGACGGCACACACATGATGGCGGTCGGATGGAGGCGCTGGATTGTATCCCATTGGAGTTCTGGAATACCGTTTCCGACGCGTATGATACTTGCGCCGAGGCGACGGATACCCAGCCAATACGCGAGTCCGGCCATGAAGCGCTTATCAATGGTGGTCATGAGTTGCAGGATGTCCCCTTTATGCAGTCCGGCGCATGAGAACGACTTCTGCTCATTGTACGCCAGACGCTGCAGATCGGCTTCCGTACAACCGAAAACAACCGGGTCACCGAGTGTGCCGGAGGTAGTGATATAATCGATGATGTCCTCTTTCGGCACGCAACGGAAATCATCGTTAAAACGCTGTAAATCTGCTTTCTCCGTAAAAGGCACGCGTTGCAAATCATCTATCGTGCGGATAGACGAAGGGTCAATGCGGTGCTCGGCAAACAGGCGCTGATAATAAGGCGAGTGCTCCGCCAGATAAGCCATTTGCTTGCGGAGTAACTCCTCTTGAAACGCGCGTATACGTGCTATTGATTCAAACTCGA
>JAGCFX010000004.1 GCA_017649925.1 Paludibacteraceae bacterium
CGTCGTTCTTCGAGGCATAACGCTCACGAATGACATCCTGTTGCTCGGTGAAGCGATAGTCAATGAACTTAATAAATACGAGCGTGAGTAGCATATCACGCTTGTCAGTCATGGGAGCACGACCTCGGAGAGAGTTCCGGCAGTCAAAAAGGATGTCCTCCAATGATTTCTCCTTAACCACTTTCGGTTTTGCTTGCTTTGCCATTATCTAATAGTATCTAAAATTTCACAATATAGACCTGCGTGGGTGACTTGACCACGAGAAAGGTCACACCAAATTTCAGCAGGTACATAGCCGTCATCATACGGGGCAACACGATAAGGCTCGGTAGTGCCGTTCGTATCTAACCACCCTTTAATGTAGGCTTTGTCCTCATACACCTCGACGCACTCCGGGACAAAGCCGCCCTCACGTTGGCTTGCCAATGTAGATGCCAATTCCCATGGGGTGCCTTTCACGGGCACACCGCAGACGCGCGTAGCGTCCTGCTCGGTATAACGATTGCAGGCGCAAAGCGCGGTAGCGATAAATATGTATAATAAGTGCTTCATCAATATAATCTATCCGGATGGAGGTCGCCATCAGAACGCCATACCATGTGATATTCTTCTCTCAAGATACGCTTCTTGTGCTCCCAAAACTGAAACATCATATCCGCGCCGTAGTATTTAGCAGGGAGACCATGTTCTTTGCAGGCTAAACGCTTTGCCTTTGCGTCCACTTTCCTGCGGATTGCTCGGTACTCTGCGAGCCGCTTGGGAGATACTTCTTGGTATTTGCGTTCCATGGTAGTTCTAAAAAAGTGCAGGCCGTTTGCCGTTCGCTGACGGGACAATGGGGAATTACCCTTGGAGATTACGACAAACAGCCCACACAATGAGGTGGACAGATGCCGCTTTAAATCTCCGCACTTGACTATTCCCTTTTGTCAGCGAGATTAGCGCCTTCTGTCAATACTTTATTTCAACATTTCATTGTTCACAGACAAACCTTGTCCGAAAACGCCTGCAAAGATACACAAAATTTCCAACATATACAAATTTTTGTATAAAATTTGGGCTCTGCGAGGCGAAAAATGTGTAAAAAAGTATTTTTTACAGTCAAATTTGACCTATTTAAGGTTCATTTGGCAATTCATCGAGCAACTGCTCCAGTTCCCTTTGGGTGGCTGCGCAGTAGCGAGCGATGGTGTCAAAATCATCTTTGAACCGCAGAGCCTTTTGCTCTTGCTTCTTGACATCGGCAATCAACTTTTGCACGGTGTCGCGGGCGTCCTTTACTTTACTTCGAGGCTTGCCCCATAAAAAAATTTAGCCATAAAATTATGAGTGAAAGCAAGCAATTTCGCTTTCGGGCTGCAAAAATAATACAAGAATGGGACAAAACGCGTCCCAATCAAGAAAAAAATGTAAAAAAATTATATTTTGCACGTCAAAATGTAGGTTTTTGCATTTTTTTGACCGCGTTAGGGATTGGAATGGGACTGAAAGTGTACGAAGTGCGGATACCCCTGCAAAGCCCGACGGAGCAGTCTCCGAGAAAATCACGGCTACCAAAGCAGTCTCCGAGAATTTTACGGCTGGTGCAAGCAGGTAGTCTCCGAGCGATTACGCTGTGAGGAGTCTGGTTGCAGAAGTGAAACGACCGCTTGCGGTCTGCAACTTGACTCCGAAACAGTCGCACAGTAAATAGCGGCTACCTGCCTGCGACAGTCTCCGAGGAAAATACGGCTGCTTTGGTAGTCCTTGGGGGATTTGCGGCTGCTCCGTAACGCCCAAAAGAATTGAGAACTGCAAAAATCGGTCACCTCGGTAACAATGCTCGTCATGCCCGATAAATACAGGGAACTCGTCGAGTTACGAAAGGTTACCAGAGGTTACTAAAAGTAACTTTAGGTAACTAAAAGTAACAAATTAAGTAACCTAATTATATACGATAAAATAAGGGATTGCAGCCAAAAGTTACAAAGTTACCGCGTTTGCGTTCGGTGTTTTTTGTGCGAATGGGGATGAAATAAAAAACGTGCCTACTCGTCGCGAGCAAGCACGTCCACAGAAGAAAAAAAACTAGGCTCTCACACCTAGAGGAGTGTGGGTTCTGGCGGTAACTGTGGCGTAGGTGGCGGAGGTGTTTCCGCTTTCTGCGTAATGAGGCGATGCATGTAGGCATATTCTTTCTCGTCGAGGAAAGATTTTGCCTTGAACACAAAGGCTTTGGCTTTGTCCGTGTGGTGGTAAATAAGCGTTTTGCCTTCGGATGTTTCAAAGTAATATGGGACTTTGATATAGCGCGTTTTGTTGATGCCGTCGGTATCAACCGCGTCGGGAACATTGAGGTTCAGACGCAGGTAGGAACGAATGGTATCTGAAGGCATACGCTGTATCTCCGACACCATCTGCTTGAGGACATTGATGGAAATGATATATTCCTCTTTCGGGAAATCGAGGAAGAGCGTTTTAACGGCCTCCTTAATTTCCTTAACCGGAACAGGCTGCTGCGCGGCTTTGAGATCGCGCAAAGCTTGCGTTTCAATCATGTCCTCTGTGAACCACATACGGCTTTTCGACTCCTTGACGTGCATCTGACGCGAGATAAGGAAGGAGAGAAAGCCGGGTATCTCATCACAGATCAGAGGGAGGATTTCCGGGACGACCTCGGTTTTGGGGAAAGGCGCAATCTTGCGCACCCAAAAACGGACTTCGTCCTCCTGCGTATAGATGAAACGTGTTTCATTGTTGGAGCAGAGAACGTACTTGGTAAAGTTCTCTATCTCCTCATGATCCTTGCCCTTGCGCTGCATAGGCAAACGCTTGGCGGTGGACATCATCTTCAGACGCTCCGTAACCTTGGTGTTGTCCTCCAGCGATGTCTCATCGACGCCGACAATCAGTTTGCCGCTAACAAGGGCGTTAAACTCGGAGGTGATTTCGCTATTGCCCACGATAATAGCATTGTTGCCATACATTTCCCTAAGCAGATCCAGGAACGAGGTTTTACCAGTACCGCGTTCGTTACTGACGAGGCAGAGGATTGGCAGGATTTGCATAGGCTTTGTGTAAAGCAGCTGCATATAATCGTAGCCGAGTTCGACCTGCTCTCCAAAGATATGCTCCATGAGCGCTTGGATATGGGGAAATGGACCGGCTTGCGCCTCGTAATTAAGTGGGCTATAGAGGTTGAAACAATCGGCAACTACCGGCTTGTAATCAATATGCGAAGGCAAGTTGATAAATGCCTTGTATTTATGTATGTTGGCGAGTTGATCCCGACCGAAATCATCGACGATAGTCTGCTTGCGCCGGGGGACTAACTTGGTTTCAAGTTGGCCGGTGCGTATGTTGGGGCGCTGAATCATTTCGAAGTAGTCGTCGCCGACGCGCACGAAATCCTTTATGGCAAGCGGCATAGCGCGCTGCACTTTCTCTTCTGACTTGTCATAGAGATAGACCATGCGCTCGTAGATAAATTCGGATTCTCCGATGATATCTGCCCAATGCTTATAGAAGCTGTCTATCGAATCAAGGTAGAAGTGTTTCTTGAGACGCTTAAACTGATCACGCACGTTCATCCGGAAGAAATAACGACCGTTGATGTCGTCCTCTGTAAGGTCCTTCAGTATTTCTTCCGATTTTCCCTTATAGGCTGGAGTAAGAAGGAGATCGTCGAGACCTTTGGGATGGTCGATAAGGGTATCTGATTTGACGTGCGCAAACTCAATCTGGACTGCCGAGAAATCAATTAGCAAATCACGCGTATTCATAATAGCATTATAGAATATGCGAGGACGCCGGGAAAGATCTCGTTTCTTGGCGAAATCTTTCATGGAGATATTGAGACAGTCGCCGTCGTAGAGAAGGACAACCTTTCTCACGTGGCAAGTATTGATGAGCAGTTTAATGTCGTTGTGCAGCTCGTGTGTGTTGCTGTCAGCATAATGGGTAATAGAGCCAAGCCCCACCACATAAAAGCCGTGCAAACTGGCGCACATGGACTTAAAATAGCCTTCCGTCAGGATAAGGGTATCGATATCCTCTTTCTTCTGGAACTTCTCAAGGAGATTGGGCGGGAAGAACGGATAAATTCCTTGCCCCTTGGGGAAGCGGTATTTTGGCGCATCCTCATCCTTTATATTCTGCGGAGCAACACGCGTAACAAAGTAGTCTTTGAGGCGCGTGATGCTGCTTTGGTCGTACGTCTTGCCCATGTTTGGGTCGGGGTAGCGTAAGATCCAGCCTTGCAGAGTATATACGAGAATACGGATGTTGCCTTCCTCATCTTC
>JAGCFX010000060.1 GCA_017649925.1 Paludibacteraceae bacterium
ACAGGCAGACTTAGTGATCTCACGCGCAGGCGCCAGCAGTATCAGCGAGCTGTGTCTGTTAGGCAAACCCGCTATCCTAGTGCCTTCTCCTAATGTTGCAGAAGACCATCAAACGCATAATGCGATGGCGCTGGTAAACAAAGATGCGGCAGTGTTAGTACGTGATGCCGATGCTGCAGAACAACTCATCCAGACCGCACTCCAACTCTTACAAGACGAGAAACGACTTGAGCAACTTCATACTAACGTATTGAAATTAGCCCAAGCCGACTCTGCCAAACGTATCGCCGAGGAGGTGATAAAACTCGCCAAGTAATTACAACTCCGGCGTGTAGTTCACCAAATCTCCGTTAAGGAAACTGTCATACGCGGTCATATCAATCAGACCGTGACCACTAAGGTTGAAGAGAATAACTTTCTCTTCGCCTTTTTCTTTGCATTTGAGTGCTTCACGAATAGTAGCTGCGATAGCATGGCAACTCTCCGGAGCTGGAATGATACCCTCTGTACGGGCGAACAGCATACCTGCATCGAAGGACTCCAACTGAGGAATATCCACGCCGCGCATGTAGCCGTCCTTCAGCAATTGGCTAACGATAGTTCCCGCACCGTGATAACGCAGTCCGCCGGCATGTATATTTGCCGGTTTGAAGGTATGTCCGAGCGTGTACATCGGTAGCAGCGGCGTATAACCGGCCGTATCGCCGAAGTCGTATTCAAACTTACCTTTCGTCAGTTTTGGACACGAAGCAGGCTCTGCTGCAATGAAGTCCGTCTTTTTTCCTTCCAAAATAGTATGCCTCATGAACGGGAAAGCCAAACCGCCGAAGTTACTACCGCCACCGAAACAAGCGATGATCATATCCGGGTACTCGCCCGCCATCGCCATCTGTTTCTCTGCCTCAAGACCGATGATCGTCTGATGCAGCGAGACATGACTCATCACAGAGCCCAACGTGTATTTGCAATTCGGTGTCGTGGTCGCCAATTCAACCGCCTCAGAGATAGCTGTTCCCAATGAACCCGGATGGTTCGGGTCGGCAGTGATAATATCCTTACCGGCACGGGTGGACATCGAAGGCGATCCGGTTACAGTAGCGCCGAATGTACGCATGATGGAACTGCGGTAGGGTTTCTGCTGCATCGAGATCTTCACTTGGTATACCGCACACTCCAAGCCAAACGTCTTGGCGGCATAGCTGAGCGCTGCACCCCACTGACCGGCACCTGTCTCCGTCGTCACGTTCGTCACACCTTCCTGCTTGCAGTAATAGCATTGCGGAATGGCTGAGTTGACCTTGTGAGAACCAAGCGGGTTAACACTCTCGTTCTTGAAGTATATATGTGCCGGTGTACCAAGCGCTTCTTCCAAAGCATAGGCACGCACCAACGGCGTGGAACGGTAGTATTTATAGCGCTCCAATACTTCCTCCGGAATATCTATCCATGCGTGCTCTTGGTCTAACTCTTGTTTTGCACACTCAGCCGCAAAAATATGCGCCAAGTCCTCCGCACTGAGCGGTTCTTTGGTCGCGGGGTTCAACAGCGGCAGCGGTTTATTTTTCATATCCGCCTGGATGTTGTACCATTGGCGAGGTAACTCGTTCTCCGCCAGAATAAAACGTTTCTGTTTCATAATCAATCTAATGTTGGGTAATTAATATAGCGGTAAATAGCACTTTCGCCCATATTTACAATCATATAGGCTTGTCCTTTTTCCTCATCTTTCGTTGCATCCAACACCAGGTAGTTCACTCCTTTGTAGATGACAGACTGACGGGCATGCTGGTGCCCTGTCCAAACATAATCGACGCCATACTGAGCAAACAACCCTGCCAGTTCATACGTATCCTCCAGTGAATAGTTAGACGTATGTCCCTGCGAGGCATCCAGTTTCCAGAAATGCGTGTGTGTGAATACGATAATACGGCGGTAGCCTTCCGTCGATTTCTTCGCCAACAGTTCCCGCAGCCACTGAAATTGCTTCGTTCCTGGCGTTCCTTCGGCCGTATCCAAACAGATGTACAGATCCAGTTTCTTACCGTTATTCTGCGTATCGAACCAATAAATGCCGGTCTTGAAAAACTCGCGATATATCGGCCATTGTTTAAAGTAGATATCATGATTTCCCGGAGTGGTAAATATGGTATCCGCCTTCGTCCGACCTGTGTGCAAAATACTGTCTGCACAAGGAAAATTCTTCTGCGCATCGATTATATCGCCTAAATGGAGCGCCAATTTCGGACCCTCTGCAGCACTATACTGCGCCATGAAATAGTCGAGATTGCGATGCGTCTTACGCGTGATATGGCTGTCGGTACAAACGTACACCGTATAATCGTCTGTGCCCATATTCATATGAATCTCTCCGGCAAACTCGTTATACGCCATCGACTGCTCAAAGCGCGCATTGACGGTCTCCCCGTTCGGCGAGAACATGCCCTTCATATCCAGCGTGCTCTCTTCGTTGGCACACGCGGCGAGCACCAACGCCATTGCTATATAGTAAATCGTCTTTTTCATAAGCCTTAAAATCTATAACTAAACCCTGCGCGGGCGGTGATACCATAGAAAGTAGCATCGAGGTGGAACATACCGGTCGGCTTGCATTGTACACCGGCATTGATGCGCCAATGGTCGTCGATGTCGTACCATGCGCCTAAAGCGAACAACGGCTGCCACATGCGCTCTATCTGATAGTCATCCACGTTGCTGAATAGGAACGAGATGTTCCATGGATTGTTCTGCGGCCGGCCAAACACTTCCAAACGATAAAGCAGGTTAAACGGCTCCACCATATAACTGTCAGTCGTATGCCAATCGCGGTCCCAGTCACTCATAACGCGGCTGAACACACCCAGCGTCACGGAAACGTAATCCATTCGATATCCCAACGCCAGCGCCACATCCATATCCGTCATTCGACTGCGTGCCACCAGTTTGCACAGCACATCCGTCTCGAGGAACAGTTCACCTACCGGCAACTCAAATTTCGGACGCACCTGCACTACTCCCGTGTGCACATTCGCCGTCGAGAACTGCAACCTTGCCTCCATCTCCAGATACGGGTTTACCGGCAACAACGACTGCACGTCGAAGTTCGCATGGTGTCCCCAAGTGGGATTATAACTGTACTCCACCAAGCCCGAGATGCTATACCGACGGTCGCCGAAACCGGGATTTCCCGCCAGTACCCATAACGGGCATAAGAGAGCCAAAAAGAGAATTTTTTTCTTCATATCATAGTCTAATTATTGTCAATCCTGCACCGCCATGGTTCACATCTCCGTCGCCGAAGTCGAGTGCCACTTGTCCGCGTTTGCGGCGTTGGCGGTTTAAGTCATTCAGGTAGTCACGCGTCAGCTGTTTGAGTGCTCCTGTACCTGTGCCGTGCAGTATCGTCACTTCACCTGCACCCACCATCAGCGCATCGTCCATATAAGCAATCAACTGCTCAGTTGCTTCGTCAATACGTAAGCCGCGGAGGTCCAACGTGCGCTCGAAAGCCATCGTCCGTTTATGCGCGATGGATGCCGTCGGGTTGCTTTGCTTCGCGTTACTTGTGCCACTCGCCACCTCGCCTTTCAACATCCTCAAGTCGCTAAAGTCCCGCAGCACTTTCGGTGTTTTTGTTTTGGGCTCTTGACTCTTGACTCTCGGCTCTTTGCCCTTCACTCGCTCCTTCAGCACTTCCACCTTTGCCCGCGCAGCTTTCGTCTTCTCCTTGTCGGCTTTCGCCTCTTTGATCTCACGGATAGTACGTTCAATGGTCGCATTCGATTGTTGCAGCAATTGTTCCGCTTGTTGGCGTGCTTCTTCCAGCACCGCCTTTTTCTTCGCCTTTATGCCGCTCATCTGTTCCTCGTACTGCGCGATACGCTCCTCGAGCACTTTCTCTTTCTGCCGTATCGCCTGCCGTTTGTTCTCCCAGTAGCGTTTGTCCCGCGCAATGTCCTGCAACTGACGGTCATAATCGATATGCTCCTCGCCCACCAACTCCGTCGCATACTGGATGATAGGTTCACCAAGACCTATCTGCCGCGCTATCTCGATGGCAAAACTGCTGCCCGCCTGACCTATCGACAACTGGAACAGCGGCCGCATAGCACCGCGGTCGTAGAGCATTGCGCCATTGACTACTCCCGGCGTCTGTTCGGCGAAGTGCTTGAGGTTCGTATAGTGGGTCGTGATAACGCCGAACACGCGGCGACTCGCCAACTCACGCAGTATAGCCTCTGCTATCGCACCACCTATCAACGGCTCCGTGCCTGTGCCCAACTCATCAATCAGCACCAACGTCCGCTCATCTGCTTGACTCAGGAAAGCACGCATATTACGCAGATGCGAAGAATAGGTCGATAACTCATCTTGTATCGATTGCTCGTCGCCGATATCTATCATCAGTCGGTCAAACAGACCTGCGCGACTCTGTTCCGCCACCGGCACTAACAAGCCGCATTGGAGCATATACTGCAACAGCGCCACGGTCTTCAGACACACCGACTTACCGCCTGCGTTAGGACCGGAGATAACGAGCATATGGTTTTCGCCTGCCCGCAGCCGTATCGACAGCGGCACAACAGGCTTGCCTTGCGGAATATAATGCAACCATAGTACCGGATGTCGCGCATCGCTCCATTCTAACATCGGCTCGTTGATCAGTTCCGGCCGGATGGCTTGCAGCGTCTCGGCTAACGACACTTTGGCGCTCAGGAAATCGACTTCCGCCAACATCGTCTGACTACCCAAAATCATCTCCGTATGCGGGCGCAGATTCTCCGTCACAGCCTGTAAGATGCGTACTCGTTCGCGCCGTTCTGCACCTTCTAACTCACGGATGCGGTTATTGGCATCCACTACCTGTTGCGGTTCGATATACACCGTCTTACCGGTCGCTGACTCGTCATGCACGATGCCGCCGATCTTTTTCTTGTATCCCGGCGGAACAGGAATGACCAATCGTCCTTCACGCAATGTCGGCGCTGCGTCGGCATCCACCAACCCGTCACTCTTTGCCTGCCGTAGTATCGCCGCCAAGGTCCGGCTCACGCTACCTTGCGCATTCACTAACTCACGGCGTATCTTCGCCAACTCCGGCGACGCATGGTCGGCTAACTTTCCATAGCGGTCCAGCACACCGTCTATCGTTTTGACGATGTCCCGTAAGCCGTTTCCCGTCACCCGTAACGCTTTCAATAATCCGTAACGCTGCTCGTCCAGTCCGCCGAAGAATTGCTCCAGTTCCACCGCATAAGCCAAGGTCTTGCGCAACGCATCCAGTTCCGCTTCATCCAGGAACAGGCCCTCGATACGTATCCTCGCCAACGCCTCGCGCATGTCGTGAATGTCGCCACGCGGAAACGTCAACATAGGGTCGGACTGCACCTGACGCATCTGATCGGTCGCCAGCAATAGATGGCTCACCGTCTCGTAGTCCGTCTCCATCCGCATCGCATCCACGCGCTCTTTGCCCAACGACGATGCACAACGCCGACGCAACTCATCGCGGATGACCACGAAGTCAGTCTTCTGCTCTATATTCTCCGGATAAAACAAATTACCAATCACCTATAACCTATCACCAATCACCCAAGGATTCTACAATCCTTCAGCACTTTCGCACCGACGGCTTCATTCAACTTACGTACCAACTCAAAGCGGTTCTCGAATAGTTGCGCCTTGAGTGCCGCGGAGTTGACGCGCACATAGAGCACGCCGTCTTTTACCTCCACACTACGAGTGAGACGCGTCACCACGTCTCCCATCACCTGCGGCCAGGCTTCTTCGACCTGCACCTCGAGAACCGACTTCTCCAGTCCGCTCTCCCGCAAGTAATTAACTATCGCCTCCGTCAGATCCATTTATTCCTTCGGCGGCTTATTCAGATAAATCTTCTGCCTCGTACGAAACACACGGATGTCGGGTTCAAAACCATTCAGTTTCTGCACCTGACTCACGCGTATGCCTTCGCGCTGACAGACCATCCATAACTCCTCGCCCGGATGCACCCATATGATTGCTTTCTCCGGCGGAACAGTCTTTTTCTTCGCGCTCATATAGACGCGGTCGCCTTTGACCAACTCACGGCCTAAGGCATCGTTCCATTCGCGCAGTTGACGTTCGCGCACGTTCAGTCGAAAAGCCACGTTGGCATAGGTGTCGCCTTCCCGCGCGTCGATGAACTTCAGTCCGTTGTAGGTACGTTTGGGGTGCTGTAGCATAAAAAGCTGCTTCTCCTCTTTGGCTGTCAGCGGTGCCACGTACGGCTCTTCCGGATTGCTGTTGATCACAGCGATAGGCTCTGTTCCGTGCACTACGGTTGCTTTCGCCGCACCGCTTGACGACGGGCTCTTTGCCGGACTTGCTTGGCTTGTTTGGTCCGTACTATTTCCGCCCGGCTCTTTGCCACGCAAGGTCTGTGCCGCATTCGGGTCATACACACCCACCGGCACACCGATCACCAGCGTATCCAGACGATAGTCTTCCACCAGTTTGATGAGTTTCGGTGCATAGTTACGATCCGTCGCATAGCCGCACTCTTTGAGCCTATATGCCCAACCTTCGTAGTCCTCAACGGCTATTTCAAAACAGGTGGCATAACGCGCGCGCTGCAGGAACAACGAGTGGTCCTTAAAACTCTCCGCCGCATCGTAATACTGACGAAAACACTCGCCTTTGCTGTCATCGTCGTAGTAATACACGCCACCGAACCAGTCACTCGTGCACTTGATACCGAAATGGTTCTTCGCGTTCTGCGCCAACTCACTCTGTCCGGCCCCGGACTCCAGCAACGCCTGCGCCATCGTGATCGATGCCGGCACGCCGTAGTCTATCTGATTTTGAATGGCTGTCTCTTTCCATTCCTCGATGTACGCCAGATAAGTGGCGTTCTGCTTCTGCGCCAGGGCACTCATCCCTGCTCCCAGCGCCATACATAATATCAATACTTTTTTCATATTACTTAATTAATATGCCTTGCGCGTCATATACATTCTCGCCGCGCAGGATATACAGTTTTCCATCAATAATCACCTTTGTACATTGTCCTTTGTCCCCTTGCACATCCTCTAAGCCCTGCTCCGGTTGTTCCTCGAAGAGCGCCGTGTAGGTAGCATTGGCGTTGATGGTCACAGCACGAGAACTTTCTGTATTGCCGTCCGCCCACTTCGTGAACTCATATCCATCGCCGTATGTGACTGCCATCAGATGCAATGTAGTGCCTTCCAGCACATAATCGAGGTCTATACCATCTTCAGTTAAAATGACACCGACGATCTCGTTTGCAGGTTCGGTGAGGAGCGTAACATGATAGGTAGGCCACTCCTCATATAATGCCGTAATGGTGAGGTCTGAATAGACTTTTGAGAAATCGATATCCCATCCCACGAACTTAAAATTAGTCCGTTTAGGTGCACTCGGTTGCTCAGCCGTTGCGCCATACTCTACTTGTGTAGAGAACAGTTCCGTATGATCCCAGTCTTGGAAGAGAACCGTATATTTGCGCGGCGTCTCGTCAAAGACAGCATCAAGGACCAAATCTGCGGTAACGGTTTCTATATCAGGTGTAGGAGCCCATTTCTTGAAGGTATAAACCGTCGTTTTCGTGCTCTCTTTAACCGGTGTTCCTTTGGGGTAATAGATAGACGCCACATTCATTCCATGTACCGCTTGGATCGAATAGGTTTCAACGCCTTCAACGCGATACCGAACGGTATAGATCGCCTGTTCAAACTGAGCGGTCGTCGTTATGTTGTTATGCACTTGATGGAGATCTTGGTCCCATCCAGTAAAGGTATGCCCTACTTTCTCGGCTGTCAATCCGAGTGCATCATAGCCGTCTTGTACTTTTTCTTCGCAGAGGACTGAGTCTGCGTCGAGCTTATAGGTAACCGTCCATTCGGTGTCATCCTTGCTATAGAGTGCATAGAAAGCGGTGTCCGAAGTAATACAACTATAGTCTCCGGACCATTTAATGAAGCTATAGCCTGCTATAGCAGGCACAGCTGGCGGGTCAGCAGCTTCGCCTTCATGGACTTGGTAATATTCCGGACTCAGTTTGGTTTGTCCGTCCAATCCTCCATAGAAGGTAACATCATAGAGTGCTTTTTCTTCGGGGTCAATCCATTGGGCTTCGAACTCCAGATTGGTACTTTCAATCGCAGGCACATTATTATACGCGTCGTCGGCATAAGGGTCCCAGGAATTGTTTTTCCATCCGGCGAAAATTCGTCCTTCCCAAACGGGGTCTTCCGGCATATTCTGGATACTTCCTCCGCAGCTGACCACTTCGGCATAGTATGCGTGAAGGTATTTGCCTAATCCCTGATCCGAGAAATCATAGCTCTGCGTCTCCTGGGTATTGCTGAACCACACCACTTTCTTACTGGATGTCACTTTGATGGTTTCTTTCTCGCCGGGACAGATGAAATAAGCAACGCCTTGCTTGTCAAGTCCCGAGGTGACCGCGTACTCTGGCTGGGGTCTATTGACGCGTTCGAATCCCAGACACGCTCCGGGACCACCGTTTATGCGATAGATACGGATGGTATCTTTGTGGCGCGCAGGCATCAAACCATTAGCGAAAACACCGTCATAAATATCTCCGTTCGTGTCCTTAAAGAGGAGTCCTTCGTAAAGTGTGTCGCCCTGTACCGTCTCACTTTCCGGGATAAGCGACTGAATCGTTATGGGGTAATAGACGGGCAACTTGTAGATCTTGGAGTACAGCGTTGTTCCTGCGCTCTCAAGACGGAAGCTGAACGAATAGCCATCGCATCTGGGGATTTCGTTATAATAATCGTAGGCAACGGGCACCGTAATACGGAACTCTTTTATTTGTCCCTTACTTGCATCTTCGGCTGTAAAATCGCCCACAAACACCTTGTCTTCCCAATTCCATTTACCATTGGTTTTCAGGGTAGTTGCTTTTTGGTAATACAAGGTTGCCGGCCCCGGTGTACGGACTTCCGCCATGAAGGTTATTGAGTCGCCGACCATCACCCGATCTTCGGTGGCTGCAAATCCTGGCACGGGATAGAGGCTATTGGTATGACCGGTGATCGCGGATTCAAAATAATAATTGTCCCCCATCTTATAGCGGGCCATGACAGTGAGGTTCTTATGGACGTTGGTAAAGTCCTTGTCCCATTTTTTGAAGGTATAGCCTTCCATGCTCGGATTTTCGGGAGCGAAGGCATCATTTCCACAGAAAACAGAGTCTATTTTAAGAACCGTATAGTCAGCATCCAAGAAGCGTACTTCATATTTCTTCTTCTTGAGGTTTATCTCTACGTTGCTTGCCGGCATGACATAATACCGATAACCCTCTTTCTCGGTATATTTGCACACGCCGGTGGACTTAATCATGTAATCCATACAGTCCGCAGGTTGAGGCAGGCGCACGGTATCCCCTCCGCGGTGGAGGCTCAACACTCCGTTTAATGTAGTGGTGTAACGCAGCGGTATTTCGAGTATATTCGAGGTGTCTTTCAGATGCGAGATAGTGTCTTCCACAATGGCGCGATAGTAGATCGATTCCGGCATTCCGTCCCTATCAAAAGGAAACACGGAATTAAGGCTTTTGCCATACTTACTTTCTTTCATAGTCAGAAGCCCCGCTTTGACTGTATTCCAGCTGTTTTTCTCAGCGTTGCTAAGGATTTGCAAGTTGTACTTGAGCACGCCGGAACCCTGAATCTCCAACAGCACATTATAATCCTCGCCGCATGTAGCATACGGGTTATGGGTTATCAGATTATTCTTGCATATACCGGGGAAATTCACGTCGATGTAGTTATTGAGGTACGTTCCTTCGGGTACCTTTATCGCATTTTCTTCTACCTCGTAAGGCCTATATTCCTTATCTTGTCCGACCGTTCTGCTACCTGAGATGAAGAGACGGAGTTTGCCCTCGCCTATTCTACAACAATAATCGATTGCTTGGCTAAGATCGAAGGTCAACTCTCCTCCGGACCCATAGGGAGCGACCTTTGTTACATTTAGTTTTCCGCGTCCCGTGCTATCAGCAATGGTCGCCGTGCTATTCGCAGTACATTTATACTGGTTACATCCTACTATCCCGAAGTAGTAGTTCCCATAATCTTTGAAGAACGAATACTCTAATTCCGGAGATCCGGCAACAGCTACCGGATCATTGGAAGCGAAACAGATGGTATACTTACGAGCCATCGGTGTACCTTGTTGGTAGGTGTCGGTAAATGTGATTTTCTTGGTCTTCTGGTCGAAGGAGATGTTCTTCATGTACGTCTCATACGGCACTTGGCTCAGTTTGGTCACTTCATTTGCCCACAAGCCCACTGCGCAGCACAACGCTGCAATCATCACAAATAACTTTTTCTTTGCCATAAAGGCACGCATAAATTTGTTTTTCATATCTCTAAAACTTTTAATTTTGCTTCTCTGCACCCAATTTGGGTGCAAAGGTACAAAAAATTTTTGACATATGCAAATAATTTTGCATAAATAAAACAAAACGGCCGTAGATATGCGACCGTTATGCGAATTTATTCACAATATTGGCAATAGTGTGGGTGTCATAAGCCACACATAGTTTGATATAGTCCGGGAATGAAAGAGGTTGCTACTATCTGTGCCGCCGTCGCCAAGTCAATCAGCGCGTGGCCGACCATGATAGGCAGCGGATTGCGCTTGCGGTAGTAATACCAGCAGAGTATAAGCGTCAACGGCAGGAACGAGATAAAGCGATAGACAATGTATTTGCCGTCTAATAACGTCGGAATAAAACAATGCTGCAAGGCATAGAAGAATGCCGGAATGATGATAGCTGCGTACTTGTTTTTTATCTGATTGACTCCACATCCGAGATATAGTCCGTCTTCTGCAAAAGTAGTCGTAATGGGCAGTAAGATAATATTGATAATAGCAAGCATTTGGGGTATCGGCGCAATAATCACCGGAGGTGCATAAAGGAAATTATCGTAGCACAGGAAGCCCGCCATATACATGCCTGCCATGCCGACCACCAATACCAGCAACGTGATACCAACTATCTGTTTCCACGTAGTCTTTCCTTTTTGATAATTGATAAGTTGCCAGAATGTTTGCCCATTGCGCTTGGCAAGAATGACTAGCAGACCGATCGTCAGGATATTCAGGACGACAGCAATAACTGACCACCAGCAACCTATATTGTCAAGGTCTTGACCGAGCACACCGGCACAACTGATAAACACCAGCAAGAACGCTATCGAGCGTATCGGAAGCCAGAGAGATAGATGTTTCATATTATTTTGCTCTTTGTAAGGCTGCGCGGCCGAGGTCGGTCATCAGACCGCGTGCTTCCAAGTCGGCGCAGCGTTGTTTATTCAGTTCAGTCCAATGGCTCCGTTTCTGCCGCGGCGAGAGGCGTTGCGCCAATCGTCCGTCCGGCAGGCGTTTGAGGGTCGAGTCGATCCATCCGAAACAGAGCGCTTCTTCCACCACATCCAGATACGGCAGACACACGCCTTCGGGCTTCTTTTTCCCGCGGTACATAGCAATCCAACAGCATTTCTCGGTTGCTGCCTTTCGTTCCAGCCACGCCCTTAGTTGTGTCCGTTCGCTATATTCCAACAAATCGACTATTTCCATTTTAATAACAATACCATCCGTTTACGCTGCAAAATTACTACAAATTATTCAAATTTGCAAGTTTTTGACGATAAAATTTAATTATGCTCGCATATATTAAGTTTTAACGGCGAAAAATTGTTGTTTGCACGATAGTGCGGACGTAATTTCGGGGGAATTGCAACGCAAGGCGGAGTCCGAAGGTACAAAAAATAAATGACATATGCAAATAATTTATGCATTAATGTGTATCTTTGTGGATAGAAACGCCTTAAGCAAAGGTTGCAACTTTTACTCCTCTTCGTCACCCGCCTTGGCGAATGCTACTCCGCATTTTTTTTGCCAAAAAGTCGCTCAAAGATTTGCAAAAAGCGGAGAGTTTAACGTATCTTTGCATCGGATTTCGGTAATGGACGATTATCGAGCGGTTATCGAGCCATTATCGAGTCCTTTGTGATAGTAATTACCTCTCAAAAACGATCTTTGACATTATGAAAAAAATAATCAAACGGCTGAAAAAAAGAGCCGCTCGATGGGCGGCTCTCTGTTTATGCTTGCGCGAAGTTTTATTTCTGTGCGCCGTAGTTGGCCTTGGCGCCGAACAGCTTCATCGCCTTATCGAAGTTATAGCGGTTGCCGTACATCGACACGCGGCGGATCTCACTACCTTGCATATTCTGACCCGTTACCGCACGCAACTGGTTAGAAGCCGAATTGCGGTTGAAGCTCTGGCTGCTGGCGATGATCTTCAGATTAGCTACGCCCTCCAGATAATCCTGGTCGAAGGCATCCAACGCCGGGTCGTTATCCGCCATGCGGAGGTTGTTCTCTGCCTTCGGAAGCGTCTTCTCGTCCACCATATCCTCGATGTCCGTACATTTGACGTTCGTCCACTTGCCTCCGCCCTTCGACGGCAACTGCAGGTCCGCAGCGTTGATGTAATAATAGTTATCGTACAGGTTGGTGATACGCTTTGCCTCAATAGGTGCGTCCGGTCCGCTCAACGCGTGCGTACGAGCCACGGCAGCGTAGTTATTACCGATGAACAAGTTATGGTGCACGTCGGCGCTGACCAGCGTCATGTACTCGTAGCCATAGCCCATGTCCTCCATGTATTTATCGCGGCACCACGAGAAAGCGACCGTATTGTGGTGGAAATTGATATGCGATGCCTCGCCGTTCTTGTCGCCACCCTGGATACGCACGCCGCCGTAACGATTGGAGATAATGACGTTGTTATAGATCTCCACCTCGCCGCAACGGGTACTGAACTGCATACCGAACATCGTGCAGTTAGCCACCAGACAGTTACGGATGATCACGTTGCCCGCAATCCATCCTTGCGAATAGATACCCTGGTGCTGTACCTGAGGCGGAACGGCATCCACCATACGTCCGGTCTCAAACGCCTCGGACGGACAGCCGTTACGCTCGTCTTTCGGGTCATTCGGCATATAGTAAGCCTCCAGACCTTGGTCCAACATGATACCATCGATGATCAGCGTACCTTTCGGCTTCTTAGCCATCACGTCGTCCAGACCGCTGATGGTGATCAAGCCCTTGCTGCCGTTCGTGCCCAGCTGCTCCTGCGTAGGCTGAATACGCGTGATGTATTTGAACGGGTCGCGCTCCGTGAAGTCGGCATTCCATCCGCCTTCCAAGGTCACCCAACTGCTGATCTCAATATATCCGGCGTTCGTAGCACCGAGGAAATTACCTTCGCTCACGCGGATGACAGCACCCGACTCGTTGTTCTCCTTGATGATATTCAGCACCGCTTGGATATCCTTCTTCGCGGTCTCGACACTCAGTCCGTCAGCACCACGGGACTTACCGTTCACGCTCACATAATACACCTTGCCGCTGTTAGGCGCCACGGCCTGACTGCCTTGATTACTCTGCGCACTGCGGTTCTGGGAACTGCTCTGCGAACTGCTTTGGGAACTTTGACTCTGTGAACTCTGGTTTGTTACTTTCTTTACCTCATTGCCGAGGTTTTTGAAAAACTGACCATTCATGGGCATTGCCGCCATCAGCGCCGCTGCCACCAGCAAATAAATCTTTTTCATAATATCAGTATTTTGAAGTGTTGTTGGTTATTCCACCTTTGCGGCTGCAAAGTTACAACAAAAAAATGACATATGCAAATCTTTTCCCGTAAAAAACACAAAAAAAAATTGCGCTTGAGAGTAAATTCTCAGACGCAATTTTATCCAATCTTGTGATCCATGCAGGATTCAAACCTGCAACCCCCACATCCGTAGTGTGGTACTCTATTCAGTTGAGCTAATGGACCAAAAAAAAGAAGCGGTGCGGACGAGACTCGAACTCGCGACCTACGGCGTGACAGGCCGGTATTCTAACCAACTGAACTACCGCACCAGTAGTCTTCTTTTTCAAAAGCGGCTGCAAAAGTACTGCTTTTTTTTGACATGACCAAATTTTTTGACAAAAAAGTTTAAAAAAAATGCAATTCCCCTCACTTTTTTGTCTCTTTTACCGCTTTATGCGCCGCTTTTTGAGTCAACTGCTGTTGCTTTTTGGTCATTGCGGCATTCCTGTATTTATTGCGGCGCACATCTTTGCCCGTCAGCACTTCATACCAGACACAGGCAGCCGTGTAGCGACCGTACTCGTAATTCAGATGATAGCCGTCACGGCACAAGGTATCGCCTAACTTGGTCTGCCGCGCATGTTGAATGGCCGCGCCGCAGGGAATGAGCGGTAATTGGTGATTGGTGATTGATGATTGGACGCAGGCTTGAATGGAGTCCCACATCTCCTGTTGGTTATTATGGTAACGCGGATAAGCGGGGTGCTTGGCATCGCGGCTATATGCCCATGTCTGCATCCAACAAAGGCGGGCATTCGGCTGATAATATCGAACGGTATCGATGAGCATCGTCAGCCAAGGCTCATACGAATCGCGGATACCGCTGTCATGACTTGCCTGCTGGAGAGAGATGACATCGTACTGTCCGTCCCGCAACGCCTGCTTTAGCGTGATCGTATCCTTGACGAGCCGACATTGGTGATGGGTGATGGGTGATTGGTCATTGGTGATGGGTGATTGGTCATTGGTGCACACGCGATGCGAATAAGCCGCCGTATCTTTCGCGAGAAACGCCGCATGCTGCTGCAACGAGCAGCCGCCATAATAGAGATTATGCACCTCCACCTGCACGCCGGCCGCATCACAGAGCGGGACCAGTTCCTGCTCCACGGCATCCCATGAGAAAGAGTTTCCGATACATAGGACGCGGATCAGTAATATGATACTAATGAGCTTCAAGCCAGTTCTTTCCTACGCCGCATTCGGCGATGAGCGGTATCGATAAATGCACGGCGTTCTGCATCTCCGAGACCACGATCTCACGCACGCGCTCCACTTCATCCACAGGCACGTTGAAGTTCAACTCATCATGCACCTGCATGATCATCTGCGCCTTCAGTCCTTCCTCTTTGAGCCGCCGATGAATAGACACCATCGCCATCTTGATAATATCCGCTGCGGTGCCTTGGATAGGTGCGTTGACGGCGTTGCGCTCGGCAAACGAACGCACCGTGGCGTTCTGCGAGTGGATATCCGGCAAGTAACGCTTACGGCCGAACAGCGTCTGCGCATAGCCTTTCTGACGCGCCAGCTCTTTCTGCGATTCGATATACGAGATCACGCGCGGGAAAGCGGCGAAATAGTCATCTATCAGTTGTTTGGCTTCCGCGCGCGGGCAGTCCAGTTGCTGCGACAAGCCGAAAGCAGAGATGCCGTAGATAATACCGAAGTTCGCCGTCTTGGCCTTGCGCCGCTGGTCTTTGGTGACCGCCTCAAGCGGTTGCTTATAGATCCGCGCCGCCGTCGCCGCGTGGATATCCTGACCGGAACGGAAAGCGGCAAGCATATGCTCGTCCTGCGAGAAATGCGCCATCAGACGGAGTTCTATCTGGCTATAGTCCGCGCTGAGGAACAAGCATCCCTCATCCGGAATCACTGCCTCACGAATCAGCCTTCCGCGCTCCGTACGAACAGGTAAGTTCTGCAGGTTCGGGTTACTGCTCGACAAACGCCCCGTAGCCGTGACAGTCTGATTATACGTCGTATGGATCTTTCCGTCCGCTGCGATATAACTCGGCAGCGTGGCGATATACGTAGAAATGAGCTTATTAAGCACCCGGAACTCCAGTATCTTACCCACCACCGGATGTTTCTCTTTGAGCGCCATCAGCACTTCCTCGGAAGTGGAATACTGCCCCGTTTTGGATTTCTTGGCTTTGGCATCGAGTTGGAGTCGGTCAAAGAGCAACTCGCCTACTTGTTTCGGGCTATTGATATTAAACGTCTCGCCGACGATGGAATAGATCTCCTGCTCCAACACCTGCAATTCCTCGCTGAGCGTAGCCTGCGCCTGTTTGAGTTTATCGACATCAAAACGCACGCCTGCCGCCTCCATCTCCCGCAAGACGGGCACCAGCGGCAACTCGACCTCGTTGTACAGGTTCCACAGGTCCGCATCGGCTTTCAGCGCATCCCAGTCCGGCTCTTTATACGGATTGAATGCCACCTCCGGGTTCAACAGATACTGACAGAGACGGTTCTCAACCGTATCATACGTCGGCGTACTCGGAGCCGCCGGAGTATCCTGCTCCTCCTCAAAGCCGCCGAAGAGATCCAGTTGCGACGGATCAGCGGGTTTGGCTTTCTTGGGTGCACTCGGCGCATTGGGAGAACTCGGAGTACTCTGAGCCCTCTGCGGTTGCAGTTTCTTCAATAGCGTATTGAACTCCAACTCGCGGTAAAGAGCACTAAGCGCTTCGTTGTTCGGTTCTTTCTTCGCCAGCAGGTTCTCGTCCAACGTAATAGGCACGTCGGTGCGGATGGTAGCCAAGAAACGGGAGAACTTAATCGCCTCTGCCTGCTCCTCCACTTTCTGGCGCAATGCGCCCTTGATCTGGTCGGTATGCGAGAGCATATATTCAATCGTGCCGAACTGGTGCAACAATGCCACAGCCGTCTTCTCTCCTACTCCTTTACAACCCGGTATATTATCGCTCGCATCGCCCATAAGTCCCAATAGTTCAATTACTTGCGTCTGATGGTGGATGCCGTATTTCTCACATACCTCACGCGGACCCATCAGTTCAAAGCCACCTGTATGCCGCGGGCGATACATGAAGATACGGTCCGTCACCAGTTGTCCGTAGTCCTTATCGGGCGTAGCCATATAGACTTCAAATCCCGCCTGTTTGCCTTGCTTGGCCAGCGTACCGATGACATCGTCCGCCTCGAAACCGGGCACCTCCAGCACAGGGATATTCATAGCTTGCAGCAAGTTTTTGATCACCGGCACGGCTTTGCGTATGTCTTCCGGCGTCTCAGGACGCTGCGCTTTGTACTGCTCGTACGCCTCATGACGGAACGTGCCGCCTGCAGGGTCAAAAGCCACACCTAAATGCGTCGGATTGATTTTGCGGATAAGGTCATCAAGCGTGATGGCAAAACCAAAGATCGCCGAAGTGTTCTCACCTTTGCTGTTCATGCGCGGGGCGCGGATGAAAGCATAGTACGCGCGAAAAATCATCGCGTAGGCATCGATTAAAAGTAACTTTTTCATATTACCATTTAATGGGCTGTAAGCCGTTCTTTATCAAATAGTTATTCGCCGCGCTGAAGTGTCCGCAGCCGTCAAAACCGCGATAGACAGACAGCGGCGAAGGATGCGAAGTCTGCAGCACCAAGTGTTTGCGGCGGTCAATGAACTGTCCTTTGCGCTGCGCATACGAGCCCCATAACATAAATACAAGGTGCTCGCGCTCCTTATTCAACGCCGCAATAGCCGCATCCGTCAGTTCCTCCCATCCTTTGCCCTGATGGCTACCTGCTTTGTGCGCCTGAACCGTCAGCGTGGCATTCAGCAACAGCACGCCTTGCTCCGCCCAACGGCGTAAGTCTCCGCTCTGAGGAATAGGCGTACCGAGATCACGGTGGATTTCCTTGTATATATTCACCAGCGACGGCGGTATCTGCACACCGTCCGGCACAGAGAAACTCAATCCCATCGCTTGACCGGGCTCATGGTAAGGGTCCTGGCCGATGATCACCACCCGCACGGATTCAAAAGGACAAGAGTCGAACGCATTAAAAATAAGGCCCGCCGGAGGAAAGCACCGACAGGTCTCATATTGTTGGCGCACGTAAGACGTCAGGAGTTCGAAATAAGGCTTGTCAAACTCCGTCTGCAAAACGCGCTGCCAAGATGGTTCTATTCTAACTTGCATCAATCTATAATTAACATTGCATCGCCGTAGTCGCCGAAACGATAACCTTCGTTAACAGCCACCTCATACGCGTGCATCGTCTCTTCGTAGCCGGCAAAGGCAGCCACCATAAGCAACTGGCTCGACTGCGGCAAGTAGAAGTTGACGAAGAAATTGTTCGCTGCCGTGAAGCGGTATGGCGGGAAAATGAACTTGTTCGTCCATCCGTCGTACTCTTTGAGCAATCCGTTCGTGCCTACCACATGCTCCATAGCACGCATCACTTCCGTGCCTACGGCGCAGACACGATGCATCTCCTCATGCGCCTTGTTGACCGCTTTCGCCATGCTCGCCGGCAGAATAATCTGCTCGCTCTCCATCTTGTTTTTCGTCAAGTCCTCTACATCGATGTCCTTGAAGATACCAAGGGAGACATGGCTGGTCATAAAGGTTGATTCGATGCCATGGATCTCCATCCGCTTGAGCAGTTGTTTGGAGAAATGCAATCCGGAAGCCGGGGCTGCGACAGCACCTATCTTATCTGCAAAGACGGTCTGATAACGCTCCGCGTCCATTTCATCAACAGGCTGATCGCGGAAAATCTCCTGATATTTCTCCAGTGTCTCCGGGCTCATCGGACGATGGATATAAGAAGGAAGCGGTGCACTACCCAAGGCGTACAAACGCGGCACGAACTCCTCGTTGTCATAGTCCGTCAGGAAACGGAACGTACGACCGCGGCTGGTGGTATTATCAATCACCTCCGCCACAATAGCGGGATCATCGTCAAAGGTTAACTTATTGCCGATACGAATCTTTCTCGCCGGGTCCACCAACACATCCCAATAACGCGTACGGTGATTCAACTCACGGAGCAGGAACACCTCAATAAGCGCGTTCGTCTTCTCTTTGTGACCCCATAAGCGAGCAGGAAAAACCTTGCTGTCATTGAAAACGAAAAGATCGCCTTCATTGAAATAATTGACCAGATCAGTCATGGTCACATGCTCTATCTCACCTGACTTGCGGTGCAATACCATCAGTCGCGCCTCGTCGCGATACGAAGCAGGAAATTGAGCAATCTGTTCCTCAGGCAGTTTGAATCGGAACTGGCTGAGTCTCATATCATTATTCTTGTACATAGTCGTAATTGTTGAGTTGTTCCAAAAAACTCTCTATCGTCATGCAGTCCTCCACGCGTGTGTCTCCTACTCTTGTACGCCGCAAAGCGATGAGGTGTGCGCCGGATTGCAGCCGTTCGCCGATGTCGCGAGCCAAGGCGCGGATATACGTCCCCTTTGAGCACACCACACGAATCGTCAGTTGCATGGCAGCGGCATCAAAAGCCAACACTTCAATCTCGTCAATGACCAGCAGTTTGGGTTTCAGTTCTATCTCTTGCCCTTTGCGGGCATATTCATAAGCACGTTTGCCGTTGATCTGCACGGCGGAGAACACAGGCGGCACTTGCCATTGTTCGCCGAGGAACTGAGGAATGGTCCGGTCTATCAGTTCGCGGGTGATATGTTCCGTCGGATAAGTAGCATCTATGTCCTTTTCAAGGTCATAGGACGGCGTTGTAGCGCCTAATTGCAGCGTAGCTACATATTCCTTCGTATCGTACTGCAGCGTCTCTATGAGCTTCGTTTTCTTGCCCGTACAGACAATTACCACACCGGTCGCCAACGGGTCTAAAGTGCCCGAATGACCAACTTTCAGTTTCTTCTTTCCTAACTTCCGGCAGAGGTTATACCGCACTTTCGCCACTAAGTCAAACGATGTCCAGTGAAGCGGCTTATCGAATGCCAACACCTCGCCTTGCTCAAAATCCCACATCTCAGCAGACGGTAGCAATAATCGCCGCAGAGCCTACGATAAGGCAGTAAAGGGCGAACCAGATAAGGCGTTGACGACGTACTATCTCGATCATAAAACGGCAAGCGAAGCAACCCGTTAGAAAAGCAGCTGCAAAGCCCACCACTGCCGGAACAATGCCCAACTCACTCGTCAACTCACCGCTCAACAACTTGATTAGATCGAGGAAAGCTTCGCCGAGGATAGGTATCAGCACCATCAGGAACGAGAACTGCGCCACACTCTCTTTCTTCACGCCACAGAGCAGACCGGTAGCGATAGTTGTTCCGGAACGGCTTAAGCCCGGCAATACGGCGCATGCTTGCGCTATACCGATAATGATGGCATCCTTATACGTTACTTCGTGTCCCGCCTTATGACGCTTCTTCTGCAACCATTCACTCAGCGCCAACAATGCTGCCGTAATAATCAAACAAATACCAACCAACAGCAATCCATTGCCGAAAAACGCTTCTACTTGGTCTTTGAGAAACATGCCGACAATGAATACCGGAATCATCGATACCAATATCTTTGCCACATAGTCTTTCTCTTTATTCCATTTGAGCGTCGTGAACGTACCTCTGAATAACTTCGACACTTCCGCCCAAAGGATGGCTAAAGTGGATAAAACGGTAGCCACATGCACAATGATAGCAAAAGTCAGGTTCTCCTCACCCGACGTGCCTAATAACTCATGGCCTATCTCCAAATGGCCGGAAGACGACACCGGCAAGAATTCAGTCAATCCCTGCACAATGCCCAATATCAATGCTTCTAACCAACTCATTTCTTCTTACCGCGGAAAAGAATAGCAAAAATCATCGCCACAAAGCCGAACAAAGCAATCATCGGACCTAACGTAATGCGGCGAAAAGAGAAAATATCCGGATTATACTCTTCACCGGAAGGCGCGCCTACCATCAGCGCAAAGCCGACTACAATGATAACAAACGAAACGGCTATTAAAATAAGATTCAGTTGGGGTAATGTCTGTTTCATATTTATGTCCGAATTTATATCTCGTAAAGCGAGTTATTGTCCATACGAATGTATTTGCCGGTGGCAATGAGCGAGGCAAACAGCGTGATCAGCAAGCCCGAACACAATACCACCGCCGACACGAATGCGATATTCTGCCACGTCAGCGGGAAGAGCAGAAGTCCCATTTTATACTCCACGTAATAGACCATGCCGCTGAGAATAGCCAAAGCAACGATGCCGGCCACAAGACCCATGATCATATTACGACGCACGAACGGCCTACGTGTTATCCAGGAAGTCGCACCTACCAGCGTCATTGTATTGATGATAAAGCGCTTAGAGTAAATCTGCAGACGTATCGTATTGACGATCAATACCAGCGAAACGAGCAACAACACCAATGCCACCGCCAACAGTATGAGCGAGAAGTCATGCACATTGCTGCTCATCAAATCCGCCAAATCACGCGGATACAACACTTCCGTCACATACGGCAGCGCTTGTAAGTTCTCCGCTAACACAGCCAGACTATCCGGATGGCTATACGCATCCGTCGGATGAATCTCATAACTGGCCGATAACGGGTTATAACCCAAGAACGTGCTGGGATCTTCGCCTAACGAGCGAATATGCTCCTCCAATGCTTCCTGCGCCGAAACATAGTTATAGCCGCTACAATGGCCTCCTGCGTCAAGAATAGCCTCCAGACGCGCACGCTGCACGCTATCAGTACCTTGCGCCAGCACAGCCGTCACGGTCATGTTCTCGCGCATGCGTGTAACAAGTGCCCCTGCAGAAAGCAGGAGCACACATTCCAAGCCAATCAAGCACAGCACTAACGCCACACTGACGGCGGAAATAAAGTATGAGTTACGAAAACGATGTTTACGCATTAGTATTCCCAGAGATCTTGCTCGAAGTTAAGCAATTCTTCCGCAATACGCGCTTGCTCTTTCTTCACTTCTTCCTCTTTCTTCGCATAGTCAGGGATGTAACGGTTGTACATGTTACCCTCACCTACGATATACGATGTAAACAAACGTTTCTGGAAGAACTCGTCATACGTCACACGCTTCGTCTCGTTGCGGCTCGGAATAGCATACTGCATTGCAATATACGGACGCAGCTTGTCCATCGGGATCCAGAACATAATAGACTCGCGCAGTGAGTTCATGATGTTGGAGCTGTCACGCGTTGAAATCTTATCCGATTGCAGCGGAGCGATGCCCAAAATCTTGATATGCAGACGAGACGTGTGCTTGTCGAAGAACACAAACTCCTGAATGAGATATTTCAATTGGTTACGAACCAACTTCTCAAACGGATAGAAGTGGAACGACAACTCGTCTTCTATACTGTCATAGTGGACCAACATAGCATCCGAAGAGGAGATATCAAAGTGCGTCGGATCATCCGAATAGTCTGCCAACGGGTCATCTGCCATGAACATCGTCGGAATAAGATTACGACTGATCGGCTCTTGCTTGAAGTCCGGCTTGATAGTCTCCATGTTCTTCTCATAGATAGGCATACCGTCCACCACAGCATCCGTGATCACCTTGAAGAGGTTACGATAGTCTGCATCGTCCGACTTCGTCGGGAAATACAACGGATAATTCTGTTTGTAACGCATGTCGATAATACGATATACATAGCGCGACCAGATCACATCGTCGATGCGGTGGTCCACCATCACGATCGTATCATGCGCTTCAGAGAACTCTGCCGTCTGAATTCGTGCACTACCCATCTCGTCAAATACCGAGATAACTTTATGCTGTGCCTGCGCAGCGACTACGCCCAGCAGCATGCATGCGATAATACTAATTTTCTTAATCATATGTCTTAGGTATTAATTCAGTGATAGAGGAATAGGTGACAGACGCGTCTCTCTGCCATCCGGGCCCTGCGCACGGATATCAGTGATAACGACGATTGCTCCCATCTTCAGTTTACTCAAACGATCTCTCTGATCTTGCGTGAACTTGTTTCCACGAGCCTCAGTCAGCACACCGTTGATATTAACCTTAAAACTGGTGATACGGAACGGCAGGTCAAGCAGACCATCCGGACCATACGATGCGATAACTGTAGCGCCGGCATTAAGCAATGCACCACGAGAGATATTTCCATCCGAATACTCGGTCTCACCCGATTTGAAGTAAGCACCCGGCTTCGGCAATGCTTTCACGCGGTAGTCTTTACTACCCATCGACTGCATACGGCCGTCCAGCTCTGCGGAAACGGAGATCGTTACATTCTTCGCTCCGTCACCCGGCTTGATGATCCATATACCGCCTTGCTGATGAACAGATGCGCCGCTCACGTTCACACGTACCTTGTCATTCGACACACCGGGCACAGAGATAGAGAACTTATTCTCATAACCGCGGTACATGATGTTGAGGTCGTTATTCGAGATGGTCACAGCCGGTTCACCAACGCTATACTCACTTTGGAACGGCAGATTCTCCATCTCACCCGTTGAAGGATTCTGATAAGCGATCCAACCGGAATACTTCTTCAAACCTATACCCGAAGCGGTTACTTCATACAGACCTTGGTCATTAATACGCTGACCTTCAATATAATACTCAGGACGTTGCGTTGAGTCGATAGCTGCCAAAATGATTTGAGCAGAATAGCGGCCACCACGAATCACATAGTTGGAATTCGGTATCACGTACGCGTTCAGTTTATTCACGCGCAGGTCGCCCGCGTCCGTACGATCCATCAAGTATTGAATCAATTGACCCTCGGTTGTACGAACATCGTTTTGCATCTTCGTCAGAATCGTTACCGATGCACCTACAGGCATACCGTCGAAGATAGCCACTTCCCAGTCACAGGAGTCTTTCTCATGATTATTGTAACCACGCTCCGTAGCCAATGCCGTACGAATGGAATTACGCAACTCAGCATCCGTCTCAGCCAACTCTGCTGCATAATCACGATAGTAAGCCACCATCTCCTTCAATTTCAAGCCATTACCTTGCACAATAGCATATTGCCCCGTTACGTCCAAGTTGGAGTTACCTTGAATATGCATTGTCGGGTCCAAACCTTGAGCCTTCAGTTCGTTTACACGACTTTGACCATCGGCCAACAGCGCAATAGCTTCTTTGAAATTCTGAATATAATTGTATAGAGAGTCCGCACGCTTCTGAACCTCCTGAGCTTTAGCGAACCACTCCTGCGTCTTCTCAGGGTTGTCATTATTGGCAGCCTGGAAGTCACGGTAGAGTTTCTCGTTTCGCGTGTCAGTAGCTTCGATAGAGGAGTGCAAACTATTGTCCACCAATGTAAAACCATTGAGGATATCCGTACTTACGTTCAACGCCAACATGGCGGTGAGCACCAAGTACATCATACCAATCATCTTTTGTCTCGGGGTTTCCGGACAGTTTTTTGCTCCACCCATTGCTGAAGTGTTTTATAGATTTCTAATAATACTTCTTTTCAATAGTTTATGCGAGTGCATTCAGCATGCTGCCATAGATGCTATTCAAGTCAGCTACTTGTTTCTGCAACTGTTTTGCACCTGCAGCGAATGCCAATTGAGCCTCTGCGGACTCCTTAGCAGCAGCTGCAGCGCTACGCTGAGCCTCTGTCTGAGCATTTACAGCTTGCAATTGCAACTCATAAACGCTATTCAACGAAGCAATGCTCTTGCCAACCTGCTCTACACCAGCCTTATAAGCCTTTGTCTCTTCAGCTACAGCCTGCATATCGGTGCTAACCTGTGCATACGAGCCGGACAGACTACCGGTAGCCTTGGTTAAAGCGTCAGTTGCAATACCTACGGTTGCCAACTTAGAAGCATATTCAGTTGTTGCAGCCTCTGCAGCCACCAGTTTCTCATTCAGTTTAACACCAGTCTGAGCCACCTTGCTCAACTCGCTGAACTGCGTTGCGGTCTTAGCCAAATCAGCAATACCGTCTTTCAAAGCTTTGAAGTCCTCATCTTTGAGTCCAGGAGCTTTTGCGGAAGGAGCAGCACCTGCTTCACCAGCAGCAATACCCGTTGCCGTCACAGGAGCACCGGCCACACCGGCACCTAAAAGGGTCGGACGCGGTAATTTTGATTTCTCTTCCAATAACTCAGGTTTAGTACCATATTCCAACAATTGCGGGAATACGTTCTCCCAGTGGAACTCAGGATGCGGATGCTCCAAAGTACCAATCAAGAACAGGAATGCCTCGGTGAACATACCAATCATCAACACGGTACTTGCACCCGGCCAGTGCAGAATCTTAAACAACGCACCGATAATAACGACCGATGCACCTACCGAATAGATGATGTTCACCTTGTTCTTACCATCGTACGACTCATACCAATGCATGAATCGACCCCATAAACCTTGCTTTTCTGTAGCCATAATTGTAATTTATCTTTTTGTTTGTTATATACTTTGTATTTTATTCTCCAATATACGCACGTACGCAACGGAATCCGATGTACGGACGGCTCTCATATTGGTATTCATAGGTGCGGACGCCGCACTGCATGAAGTAACTGATATCTTTCCAGCTACCGCCTTTCACAATCTTACGTTTCAAGATATCCGGATCGGCCTTACGAGCCATGTATGCATAGTCCGGATTCAAGTCATGAATATGAACGTTGGCTGCTGTCTGGAATGCAGAATTGGTCCACTCCGATACGTTTCCTGCCATATCGAACAGACCGAAATCATTCGGGCGGAACTGAGCCACTTTCATTGTGGTAGTACCGGTATCATCGTTGTAAGCGCCACGATAAGGCTTGAAGTTAGCAAAGAAACAACCCTTTCCGTCACGAGCGTAGTTGCCGCCCCACGGATACATTGCCAATTTACGACCACCACGTGCAGCATACTCCCACTGCGCCTCTGTCGGCAAACGATACTCATTAGCCTCTACAGGAGAATAATGATTAAAGAGTTTGGTACGCCAGTTGCAGAACGCATGTGCCTGCTCCCAAGTAACACCTACGACAGGATATTCATAGTACCCCGGGTGCTTGAAGTACATGTGCAGCATCGGATCATTGTACGAGAACTGGAAGTCACGTGCCCATACCAAGGTATCAGGATAGATACTGATGATCTTCTCCGTCAACAGGTCTTTCGGCTCACGCAACGGGCGGAAGATTGTGGAGTCACAAATCTCATTGCGCTCGTTTACCCAGAAGGTATCTACACGTGCCGTTGCTCCGGGAGGATAAGTACTGGTTGCAACATCGAATTTGTTACGTTGCGGTAGCGCTTCATCCATATTCACCCAACTGTAACGATAATGCAGGTTGTTTGTGTTGAACGTACCATCCGAATAGTACATCGAAGATAGTGCGTCTACTACATCCTCTTCCTTGCTGTCCCATGGCACTTTCTTACGCCAGTTAATAGCGTAATTCTCTTCGTCGAAATCCTCATCCTTCGGTTGGATAGCATAATCCGTCATACCGGCTGCAATCAGGTTGGTCAAAGCGATGGAATCGCGCACCCAATTTACGAACTGATGGTACTCATTGTTGGTAATCTCCGTTTCATCCATCCAGAATGCTTCTACCGTTACCATCACCACGTTGTCCGGCTGCTCAAAGACAGCAGACTGTGTGTTAGCACCCATCATGAAGGAACCCTTCTTGATAAACAACATACCGTAAGGATTAGCTTCCTTAAAATTGCTGGACTTGTAAGCTCCTACGAGCTCGCCTGCCGGTTTGTTGCAACCAACCATTACAATCGCCAATAATGCGATCAATGGTAAAATTTTTGTGACTTTCATATAATTAATTAATCGATTAATTTTCAAAAGTTTACAAATATCTAACTGACTTATATTTGTTTGTTCTCTTCGGTTTCAGGATATCAAATCCATATGCCAAATATATTTCGTGACTTCCATAACTCTCCAGCAGCAATTTGTTTGTCGGTAATTCGCAACTGTATCCCAACTGCAGACCAGAGATAATATCAATACCTAATAATATATTTACACTTCCTGCGATGCGGTAACCCAGTCCCCAACGATATCGGTCTTTGTAATCACACATTATCGTCAAGTTCACATCCCATCCCGTGAAATCCGTCATCACCATTGCGCTTGGGGTCAACACCCATTCGCGGTAGTTTTTCAGTCTGAAGTGATATCCGCCCACGATGTACATTGTTCCCGCCAGTTTCACTTCTTTCTGCTCTCCTGCAGTTCCTCCGCTTATGTCCACTTTCGGTTGCGTCAAATGGCTGTAACTTGCGCCTACCCACCAGATTGGAGTGCTGTAGTAAATTCCTACTCCCATGTCAAATTTCATCCCCGACTTGCTGCCCGTCGGCACTGCGTCGTCGTTTGCTTCGTGGTAATCGTCTCCCATCTTGCCAAGGTTGACCGAATCACCTTTAAAACCCAGATTCACAAAGCCCAAATCGATTCCTGCGCTCAAATACCCCGGACCCAATTTTTGACGGTAGGCATATTGTGCATAGAGCGATTGCGTTGTGAACAATCCGTATCGGTCATTCAAGAACCGTATTCCAGCGCCGTGGTTCGTTTTGCCTATCTGAAACGGAGAGCTGAAACTGAACCAAGTGCTCATCGGTGCATTTTGAATGTCCACATATTGCATACGGTGCATTCCCGCCACCTTCATCAAATCTCCCTCTCCCACCGCTGCCGGATTGTAGGCCGCTGCCAAATACATATATTGTCCCATCTGTGGATCAAACTGCGCGCTCGCATTCACCACCGCTATCAGCATCGATAGAACAACTATATATCGTCTCAAATCAATACTCTTCTTCGTTATACAGAAAATCATCGTCGTTAGTAGGGAAATCAGGCCATATGTCCAAGATACTCTCATACTGCTCTTCGTCATCTCCCTCCAACTCATTCAAATTCTCTATTACTTCCAACGGAAGACCCTCTCGATTCGCATAGTCAAGCAACTCATCTTTGGTTGCGGGCCACGGTGCATCATCTAATCTTGCCGCCAATTCTAATGTCCAATACATACGCGTTTATTGTAAAAAGCGTGCAAAAGTAGTAAAAACTTTTGATTTGACCAAATATTTTCAATATTATTTTACAATTTTTGTCATTTTTTGCACTTTTCCACACAAATCCGTCAATTTTTCCACATTTTAATCCCGCTTCCAGACATTTTCGGTTTCATGATTGCAAAATCCGACATAGCGCGACAGCACAAACAAATAGTCGCTCAAACGATTTATGAATTGCAACTCGACAGCTTCTGCATGTGCCTCAATCATTCTGCGCTCTGCACGTCTGCAAATCGTTCTGCAGACATGGCATCTTGTTACGGCTTCGCCGCCGGCGGGGAGCACAAATGCATGTTGTTTGGGAACAATCTCCTGCATGGCATCAATCCATTTCTCCAACTGCTGTACATCCTCAGCCGCAATCCACTCTCCGGGCGCTTCGCTCAAAGCTGCGCCTAAGTTAAAGAGTCTGTTTTGAATCCATTCCAATTGTTCATCCGGAGCAACTACGCGTAGCGCACCGATCCAACTATTGAGTTCATCCACTGTGCCGTACGCTTCAATTCGCGCATCCGCTTTGGCCACACGCTCGCCGCTTGCCAACGAGGTTGTTCCTTTGTCGCCTGTTTTGGTATAAATCATAGTAAAATGGTATAATGTCGTTTCAAATAATGCTTATCTACGAAGAGTAGCCCCACATGATACAAATCCATACTCGTGGTAACTTGTTTGTCCTCTTTCAGCGCCTTCCAGGCTCGTTCCATTTCCGGCGAATGGTGTATGTCGTCAACCACAATGACTCCCTTCTCATTCATTCGGGGCAACAAATAGTTCACATAGCGCATTGTGGCATCAAAAGTATGGTTGGCATCCACATATGCCACATCAAGCCTCTCGCGCGCGCACTGGAATAAGGTGTTATCAATAGCTCCTTCATGTCCTTCGATATTCTCCAGTTTCAGAATGCGCCATACTCCTTGAGCTACTTTAAGCACTTCTCCGCTACCTTCCAACGTTGTCACTCTATTTTTGCTATCCACCGCCGCCAGATAGGCAGTTGTTATGCCCAATGAAGTGCCCAATTCCAATATCTCGAGCGGCCTTTTTTCGTGTGCACCGATAAAATTGACCAAGCGGAACAATGCCTGCCCAACTTTCGGGCTTTCCAGATGATGCTTTGCTATATCGCATACGCTGCGTTTGAGATGCAGGCCTTCGGGAGAACCGGCAGAGCCGAAATCCACCACGTTCAGTTCATCCTTGCAGTCCAATAGCATTTGACGTCGGCGTTCAATATCTGCGAAACAATAATACGCATTCTCGTCGCGCAACACAAATCGCACCAACTCGAAGAGATAGGGCGAATGAATGCCCTCACCGGTGGTATTCCATGCAGTAAAAAGGTGCTTCAGGAATGCGAAAATTCTATAAACGGCATCTGTTTTGCACATAATCGCTGCAAAATTAGTGAAAAATTTGCACATATGCAAAAAAAAGTGTAATTTTGTCGCATGATTTTGAATTATATTTGGATTTCGCTCATTTTATTGGCGATTTTGATTGGTTTGGTGCAAGCCATTGCATTCGGCAACGTAGATATTTTCTCTGCGATTCTCAATTCTACTTTTGATAGTGCCAAGACGGGTTTTGAGTTATCGTTGGGATTGACGGGCGTGCTGGCTCTCTGGATGGGAATCATGAAAATCGGCGAGAAAGCCGGCGCCGTCAATACGCTCGGGAAAGCCATCAATCCGTTCTTCAGCCGCATTTTTCCCGAGATTCCGAAAGGTCATCCGGTTTACGGCTCTATGCTGATGAACTTCGCCGCCAACATGTTAGGTTTGGACAATGCGGCTACGCCGATGGGTTTGAAAGCAATGGGCGAGTTGCAGGAACTGAATAAAGACAAGACGAAGGCATCGAATGCGATGATTATGTTCGTTGTATTGGGTGCAAGCGGTTTGACTCTTATTCCGACAACCATTATGGCTTATCGCGCGCAATTAGGCGCTGCAAATCCTGCGGATGTGTTCTTGCCGATTCTTATTGCTACGTATGTAGCTACGTTGGTTGGATTGATTTGCGTATGTATCGCGCAGAAAATCAGAATGAGAGACCCTGTAGTCTTGGGTACACTTATTGGCTTGACGGCATTGGTTGGATTGCTTGTTTGGGGTGCAACACTTCTTTCTCCGCATAAGTTATCTATCGTTTCTGCGGCAATTGCAGCAGTACTGTTGCTCGGTGTCATCTGTTGGTTTGTGATACAAGCTATGGCGAAGAAAATCAATGTGTATGAGGCGTTTATAGACGGCGCAAAAGGTGGTTTTCAGACGGCAATTGGTATTATTCCTTATTTGATTGCAATCCTTGTGGCAGTAGGTATGTTCCGCGCTTGCGGCGCGATGGACATGTTAGAGAGAGGTATCGCCTTGTGTTTCGCCGCTTGCGGAATCAATCCGGACTTGGCAGGTGCTGTGCCGACAGCGTTGATGAAGCCGTTGAGCGGAAGCGGAGCAAGAGGTTTGATGCTGGAAGCCATGACCACTCACGGAGCAGATAGTTTGGTTGGAAGACTTTGCTGTATATTACAAGGCACCACAGATACGACGTTTTATGTGTTGGCGGTGTATTTCGGCAGTGTGAATATCAAGGATACGCGGCATGCAGTAGCTTGTTGCCTATTGGCAGACCTCGCGGGCGCCGTAGCGGCTTTCGCCATTGCGCCGATCTTCTTTGGTTAAAAAGCAAGAAAACGAACAAAAAGTATATATATACATAGTATATATATAGTAAAAGCACAAAAAGTGCAAAAAGGGGCAAGTATCTTATGGGTATCCTATGGGTATGTTATGGATATCCTATGGTTCAGTCTCGATAATGACTCGATATTGTCACGATAATGACTCGATAATGACTCGAAAAAGGCATGATACGGTTTAGTTGCGATAGTGTAGAGATGCCTGCTTTGGATGAGCGGAAGGTAGGCAGATGGATACGGGCGGTTGCTGCGGATTACGGGTTCAGTGTGGGTAATATCAATTATATTTTCTGTTCGGATGAGCGCGAATTGGCTGTAAATCAAGAGTTTTTAGGGCATGATTATTTTACTGACGTTATTACTTTTGACTATTCGACGGCGTCAACGCTGAACGGCGATATTTTCATTTCGCTGGATACAGTACGGTCGAACGCAGAGATGGTAGGTGCAAGTTTTGAAGAAGAATTGCGGAGGATTATTATTCACGGCGTTTTGCATTTGACAGGTCAGGGAGACAAGACACCGGAGACAAAAGCAGAGATGACGGCAAAAGAGGAAAAAGCATTAGCTAAATTTACGGATTAAATAGTGAAAATGGGGCATTGATGGCGATAAATTGACGATAAAGGTGTGTTCTGCACCAAATATTTGGTGCGGAACATTTTTTTTTGTATCTTTGCGAGTTGTTTGTAACAAACAAAATGTGAACAAAAATTCTACTTGTGGTACAACTATGAAGAAACTTTTTCTCCTCATATCGCTTTTTATAGTAGCACAGATGAGTGCGGTTGATTATTGTGCTACATCTGCATTTGGCTACGGAGCGAGTGCTACCGGTGGTGGCAATGCCAGTCCTACGTTGGTAAAGAGCGAATCTGAGTTCAAAAGTGCACTCAAAAGCGGAAAAGTGGTTCTTATCACTCAAGACATAACTATTGATAATCAGATTAGTACAGATGCCAGCAATATGACCATTATTGCATTGCCAGGCAAACGACTTATTTCCAAGAATCAGACCAAAGAAAAATCCGGCATTCTGTACCTAAAAGGCAGCAATATAATTTTGCGCGATATCATTTTCGAAGGTCCCGGCGCATACGACTGCGACGGAAAGGATTTGCTCACATTAGACGGGGCTAAGAATGTCTGGGTTGACCACTGCGATTTCCAAGACGGCATGGACGGCAACTTTGACATCAAGGGCAAAGCAGACAATATAAGTGTTACATTTTGTAGGTTCCGGTATCTGAAAAAACCTAAGCCCGACGGCCCAGGAGGGGCAGACGACCATCGTTTTACCAACCTTATCGGTTCATCCGTATCAGACAAGCCGGCCGACGGAACATATAATATTACATATGGTTTTTGCTGGTGGGACGAAGGATGCGTGGAACGCATGACGCGTTGCCGCAATTCGCTTCTCCACTTCATCAACTGCTATTGGAATTCATCTGTCTCCAATTACTATGTATGTCCAGAATATTGCTCCTGCTATTTTGAGGGTTGCACATTTGCCGGCAAAGCTAACACCAACAAAAAGAATTGGAAAGAATTCAAAGGAACAGAGGGAAAAAATTACTGTAAGTTTGTCAACTGCTCCGGTAATTCTCTTACAAATTCAGGCAGTGTTGACGCACCGAGTTATAGTTATGACAAACTGACTGCTGCAGAAGCGAAAACAGTTGTAACCAATTCCTCCTGCGGCGCAGGGGCTACTTTGACTGTTACCGAGAATGCGGAAGTATCCTCTTCGTGCGACAACGGCGGTGAAGGCGGAAACGAAGGCGGTGGAAATGAAGGAGGAAACGAAGGCGGTAGTGGAGAACAAGGTGGTGAGTCCGTTTCCGGTGATTGCTGCGTGAACTTAGGTTTAGGCGATGAACCAAGTGTCGCAAACGGGGGTATTCCGGCAAACTTCAGCCAACTCGCCATCACCACACTTTTGACAGCAGAGAAAGGTTCAAAATGGGAGCAAGGCTATTTGCTTTGGGGCACAAACTCAGATTACATCACTTTTGATTTCTCGGCCTACTCAACGGTCATCAACTCGGTTGAGTTCGATGTGACTATCCCGAATTGGACGTCAGAGAAGAACACGATTGCCTACCACTGGGACAGCGCCGCAAATACCAAATACACCATTCAAAGTGCCAATACCGAGAATGTCCAACTGACGGCTCCTGCGAATGCCAAATCGTTTACCCTCCAGCGTTCCGCGAGTACCGGGACACGAATCAGTCAAGTGTGCTTCCGGCTGGACGGAAGCGGTTCGGAAGACATCGAGAGTATTCAGTACTCAGGAGTGGAGACACAGAAAATAATTCGCGAAGGACAATTGCTCATCCTTCGCGAAAATAAGACTTATACTATTTACGGTGTGCGTGTGGATTAGTACACGCGCTGCCCTGTAACGGTAAATGCCTCTCCGCCGCGGATGATAAGAAGTTGTCCGTGGCGGATTTCTTTACGCGCTTGCGGAGCAGTGGATATTATATCCGACCATCCCGTTGAAGGATTCTTCTCGCAAACTGTTTGTACAGACAGGTCTTTAATCTCCCAAGCCGGCACATTGGAATCGACATAATAATGGAATGCAAAATGCACATTGCTTTTCCGCATAAACGCGGCAGGAATAGTGATTTGGTTCTCCTGCCAATTCCAGTTAGACGAAGGCCAATTAGGGATTGTCAATTGCGTCCAAGAGGCTGTGGTTGCATCTGTCGTATAGTCATCACTGATGAGCAAAGTACATTGTGACGGCCAGTTAGCAGAGGCACCATAACCTAATGTGTGCGTAAAACTGATGATTCCGCTCTTCTGGTCCGTAAAGTCAAAAGCCGGCGAAACCAAATAGTTGTCCTCAGTAGAAGTGGCTCCATACGCGTTCATATACGCGCAAAGGTAACTTGAATTCCAGACCCATGTATGGTCTCCGCTTACGCTTATCGGCGTAAAGTCACCTAAATTGGCTGCGAAGGACTCCGTGAAATCAATATCCGTACATGTTTCGGGCAGATCACCGCCCAGGTTCAGTGCCACCAGATAGGGATCATGATCCGAATAGCCCCATCCGGGAACAACCGTGTCCACGCATGTTGTATTGACATGCCAAACGGCGGCGCCGGTAATTTGCGAAGCCATTGAGGAGTTGGCAAACACATGATCGATGAGTTCGACAGAGTAGCCATAGCAATAGCTATATGCGTTTACGTTACGCGCCAATAACTGCTCCGAGAAGCCAGCGTCCTGAATGATTGTGATTGCCTCTTCATCCATTTGGCAGTTCAAATCGCCCATGATTAGGATATCGGGGTCTTTGACATCATCTGAACTCAACGCATACACCAGCCATTGCGCATTTTCCACACGCTTGGCTACCGCCGAAGCGCCAGACATTGCCTTGAAATGGTTCATCGAAAGCGTGAAACGTTCGTGCGATGCCAATTCTGTCCACGCCTGAAAACGCATCGTATTTTTATAATACGTTGTGCTCGTTTCAGGGAAATTGGAGTCATAGGGCGCCACTTTGTCGGTGCGATAGATAAACCCGGACTTAATGTTATTGTTATATTCCGAGTTCCACTCTTCCTCGATACCATCATTCACCGCAGCATAACGCCCTAATACACCGGCATGTGCACTCATGGAATCTGCTAACTGTTGCAGCACGATGGGTTGCGCCTCCACCTCACAAAATGCATAGATATCGGCGTCCGCCAGCAACATAGCCTCCACAATTTTACGCGTTTTCTCAGCTATTTGCTCCTGCGTATAATTACCACGACCGGAATTCTGGTTGAAGTAATAATTCTCCAGGTTATTGCCCAGCACACGCACTCTACCGTTGCCTATGTCAGGCACCGCAGTGGCGGCTTGCACACAAAGTGCAGCCGCCAAGCAGAGTCCTATCAACAGATTACGCATCATCAGTCTTTGAACTTAGCGCAGAGGAACTCGCGGTTAAGGCGAGCAATGTTAGCGAGTGAAACGGATTTCGGGCACTCGGCGGCACATGCGCCGGTGTTGGTGCAGTTACCGAAGCCGAGTTCGTCCATCTTAGCCACCATCGCTTTGGCACGCGCCGCAGCCTCGATCTTGCCTTGCGGAAGTAGGGCGAGTTGGCTAACCTTAGCTGCCACAAAGAGCATCGCCGATCCGTTCTTACAAGCTGCAGCACAAGCGCCGCAACCGATACAAGACGCTGCGTCCATTGCCTCGTCTGCAACAGGCTTGGGGATAGGTATTGCGTTAGCGTCAGGTACACCGCCGGTGTTGACACTCACAAATCCACCTGCCTGCATGATCTTGTCATATGCGCCACGGTCTACCATGAGGTCTTTGATTACCGGGAACGCGCGGCTGCGCCACGGTTCCACAGTAATCGTCTCACCATCTTTGAACTTCCGCATATGGAGCTGACAGGTCGTGATGGCGCTGTCAGGTCCATGCGGGTGACCATTGACGTACATCGAGCACATTCCGCAGATACCCTCACGGCAGTCGTGATCGTAGGTAACAGGGTCTTTATGCTCTGCAACGAGTTGCTCGTTGAGGATATCAATCATCTCGAGGAACGAAGCGCCCTGGAAGACATGCTTCAGTTCATAGGTCTCGAAATGCCCTTGTGCTTTGGGTCCCGCTTGTCTCCAAACGCGGACCTTAATATCAATGTATTGATCCATTTGTACTGATTTTTAATAATCCTTAAAAATTATTCCACGCGTGCGCCCGTGAGGGTGTAAACGACGCCGTTACGACGGATATACATCTGGTTATCACGGATGAACTTCGTTGCCTTGTTCTCTGCATTCGTGTCGTCAATGGCTTGGCTCTTCTTCTTGAATACAGCTTGTACGGTCTTGTTCTCCGTCATCGTGATGGTATATTCCGCGGTGGTAATCTCTTTGGTGCCATCCTTGAAGTGATCGAACTCATAGCCATCCGCAGCGTTAGCCGTCAGCTTGATATTGGTTTCTTCGTCCACGGTCTTGGTGTTGTCTTCGCGCTTTGCACCATCAAAGAGCACTGTACCACCTTCCGCCGGAGTAATCTCTACCGTCAGTTTGAATTGCTCAATCTCAGCGAACTGAGCTTTGAGGACGACGTCTTCGGTAATCGTGATGTCACGTACGGCTTTCTTATTGCCATCCGACCACTTTGTGAACTTATAGCCATCATTTGCTTTCGCTGTGATGTGAAGTTCGGTACCGCCCTTATAGACACCATCTTCGAGCGACGAAGTCACCTTACCATGCGCGCCGGCAGAGATCTGCACTTTGTACTTGATATTGGACTTGAAGATAGCCTGAATGGTGGTATCCTGAGTCAATACAAGATCACGCGGGGTTCCGGTTACTCCATCCGACCACTTCTCAAAGTACCAATTATCATCTGCCGTGGCTTTGAGCGTAATTGTCGTGCCCTTCTTGTAGGTTCCGTTTACGTTGCTGTTGACCGAACCACCTTCTCCGGCGGAAACCGTCAGCGTAGCATGTGTAGCGGGAGTCGGATCCGGCTGCTTGCCATCGATGTAGAAATAAGAACCGTTTGCCCAGTAAGATATCTCGGTTACACCATCTTCCGCCATCGATACTATCCTCCATCTAAAGTCATCACCTTTGTTTTTCGTCTGAGTGTACTGCGCTATAAACTTACCATCCGTCACAGGAACGACCGCCAAAACGATTGTGTCTCCCGAATAATAATCGGTAATCAGATACTTGCATTTGGTTACTGTCTCCGGCACATCTGCCGTCAATGTAACGGTCTTTGTTGCCACATTTGCGTTAAGATTCGTCGGCCTTAAGTCCGGAGTATTTATTCTGAAATAGCTTGAGCACCAAGTATAACCTATTACCTGATTATTCGCATCAAGCGCTGCTACGAGCCAAGAATATCTATCCGGTATTGTGAACTTAGCAGAAGCTGTTGTGCCGGTAATATGCAAATTCTGGTAAACTATCTCATCATAATAATAATTATACACTTCGATTGCATAGGCTGCTACCGTACCACCGCATGTCCATGAGAAGTCCACTGTTTGTCCATCCTCAGCTATCGTAGCCACGAGATCCTTCGGAATAGTTGTATTCGCATTGAGTTGGAAGCCGGTAGTCTTATCTTCATATGGATCTGCTATCATATTCCAATTTTCATCGTACGGGTACACCGTGACATCAATTACCGTATCCTTATCAAACGGGATAACAAATGTATAAGATGCCGAACCATCCGTCCACTCAATAAAGCCGTTATACGAATCCGTTGTGCCATGCGTACGCCATTGGACATAATAACGCGGTGCTATGTCGGGAGCCTCAACCGTAATCGTCGCTGAGCTCGGCTGAGTATTGGTAATCGTAACCTTAGTCACACGATAGTCATGATCCGCTGCCGTACATTCTGCTTCCAAAAGCTGCCATGGGTCATACGACGGGGAATCATTGTACTTCATCTCAAAGCAAGCGCTATTGGCATTGGAGAGGTCGGTGCTATATGTTATCACAGCGGAAGCGAGGTTTGCTTTTGCCTTATTCGCCATGAAGAAATAGTACGATCCTCCTGGCCAGTTAAACGTAGCTTCATACCATCTGCTGTTTTTCGTAGCTACCACATCCGTGGTATCACTTCCGGACAGCGGTATAACGAAGAAGTGCGGGAGGTCTGTTGTCGGGAAATTATTATCCGACGGAATCAGTACGCGAAGCGTAACATCACCCAAAGCCGGAGCGCCCGATATGACTATAGATGTAAATGGCTCAGCTATGTAACTGCCATCAACATATGTTTGTACATAGAACGTGTATGTTCCATTGCCATATAGTTTATCCAACGTAACGGTATATTTGCCTCCTACCGGCGCTTGTTTGGATACATCTATATCCCATTCGGCAATAGTGGTAGAATAATTTAAGTCTGCATATACGTAATAGCGGGAAACGCCTTCCGCGGCATCCCATTCGAGCTTAATCGAATTGCCCACTTGGGTCGCCTTAAGATTTCTCGGCGCCATCGGACGCAAAGGAATCGTAAAGTCCGTTTTCTTTCCGAGACCACTACAAATCAAATTATCCGCCTCATCATATGCATAAAGCACTACACTGTCTACATGTACCGCCCAGTTTGTAAAATAAGACTCAATCGTTTGGGTAAATGCGCCATCTCCCGTTTCCGGAGTAAAATAGAAAGCACGATAAGAAGTAGATGTAGAGTATGAATAGTCGTATACATACAGGCCATACGAAGCGGCTCTATTCACGGTATTAACCGCGACATCGAACGTACCCTTTGCGTCATCTGGTGTTACATCCACGTCTTGTACTCTCCAGTCATGGTCCGTCAATTCGCCTTCCGCACGATAGAGATACCAATAGCCATAAGACTTAGCCACATAGAAACGCGCGTCTTTGTCCGTCAAACTATAGGCAGATGCCTTTGTCGCCGTAGCGTAGTTCGCTTTCGTATCATTAGCCACTTCCAAATGGAAGGAGATCGTATCTACGTTCAGTTCTGCCTTGAACCAGCGTCCCTCTTGCGTAGCAGCCACCGTATCAGTCCGTGTTCCATTATACCATCTGAACGTTACGCCTTTGGAAGGATCAAATCCACAAGCGTCCGAAGGAATGAATACCGCCACATTCACCGTACCGAGATGTGCCAGAGAACCGGCAGCGACCTCGAAGTTACTATTTACAGAAGAACGGTACTCTCCGTCTTTATCTTTCACAGAGATATAGTAATATGCGTAGCCCGATGCCGTCATCGGCGCAGTAGTCAGGACGTATTTGCCGTCCTTCACCGTCAAGTCTTCGGGTTTGAATTCTCCGGTCAGCACGTCCACACCATACGGATCGCTGACACTCACACTAAATTCTCCTGCCTCCGGAATGACATCCCAACTGAGCGTATAGGTGTTTGTGCCTTCTACCTGCGCAGCCACCACATTCTTGATAAAGAACGGACTCGGCGCAATCCTGACAGTATCTAATTCGTTTTTCACGAACAACTCACCTACCTCATACGGAGCGTCGCTTTTCAGCGGTTGCACTGTCCATTCAGCAATTTTAATCTCCGCATCATTCGAGTACTTCTTGATGTAAGGCACCTCGTTTACCAATTCTGTATCCCAGGAGCCTCCATAGTACGTAATCACCAAGCGATACTGATAAGCTGCCGTTTCATACGGAAGCCAGTTAAACTTAACTTGTCCGGGAGTAGCCGTCGCTTTCGCTGTCAGCGAGTCCACATTGTAGTTATGATCCTTCAAATCGCAATCCAACGCGTAGTTGTAGCGAACAATTTCCTGCACACCACTGATTTCTGCAGTGGTATGCACAGGACCTGCTTCCGCGCAAACGGGAGTGTTCATAACAAGAGGTGTTGTGCTACCTTCAATGATGGTGTGCTCATCTTGGTTGAGGGCATTCTTGTAGTCATCCGTTTTGAACAGATAGGTATATCCGTAATCCTGAATATCCACCGTTGCTTTCCAGAAACGGGTTGTTCCTTCGCGGGTCAGTTTTACCTTATGCTCCGTCAGGTCGTCAACAGTACCAGTCCAGATAAAATACATATCCTGGTTCACATCGAAACCATTATCCGAAGGAATCAGCAACGTAACAGGCACATTACCTATCTTGCCACAAGGATCCATCGTGATTGTGAAATCCGGGAATTCTTCATCGCCTTGCACATGCTCAAACAGCACAGCTTCGTGGTCCGTGATAATTTTAAAGCTGACTTCATCTCCCCACGAACCAGAAGTCCATGTACCGGTGATGTTACCACCGCCGTATGTCACCAACACAGTGTCCGGCGTTTTGCCCGCTGCCGATGTGAGTTCAAACTCCTGAGAACCACCGTCATCAGTCAGTGTCAGTTTACCGCCATTCCAACCATCGCCGTAAGCATCGGCCATGATCAGGCGGTATTTGCAGTCCGCAAAGACTGCACTAAAGCATGCCGTTAAGCATACTAAAGTTAAAATTGATAAAAAACGTTTCATAATATCAAAAATTTAGTTTTTGTAGTTACGTGTTTTGCGTTCCGTGAACTCGTAGTCGAGCGGCTCTTTGATGAGTTGCGGCTCTTTGTCCTCGCCCATATATTTCCAGCAGCCGACATAGGAGAACTTATCATCCTGACGGAGAGCTTCACCTTCCGGCGTCTGGTATTCCTCGCGGAAGTGACCACCGCAGGACTCCTCGCGATGGAGAGCGTCCACAGCCATCAGACGACCGATCTCGATGAAATCAGCCAGACGAAGGGCTTTTTCAAGCTCGTTGTTCAGGCTGTTTGCTTCACCCGGGATATAAACGTTGGTCCAGAACTCTTTCTTAATAGCATCAATCTTCTTGATACCTTCCTTGAGTCCTTCAGCCGTACGACCCATGCCCACAAAGTCCCACATGATGAGACCCAACTCTTTGTGGATCGAATCCACCGAACGCTTACCTTGGATAGCCATCAGGCGGTCGATCTTATCCTGTACGGCTTTCTCAGCCTCAGCGAACTCGGGCAGGTCGGTACTCATACGCGGTACACCGATCTGATCGGAGAGGTAGTTCTGAATGGTGTAAGGCAGTACGAAATATCCGTCTGCGAGACCTTGCATCAACGCGGACGCACCGAGTCGGTTAGCACCGTGGTCGGAGAAGTTCGCCTCACCGATACAGAACAGACCTTTGACGGTCGTCTGCAACTCGTAGTCTACCCAGATACCACCCATCGTATAGTGGATAGCCGGGAAGATCATCATCGGGTTCTCGTACGGGTTCTCGTCCACGATCTTCTCGTACATCTGGAAGAGGTTTCCGTATTTCTGCGCAACGACATCCTTACCGAGGCGCTGAATAGCTTCGCTAAAATCCAGGAATACCGCGAGGCCGGTGTTGTTCACGCCGTAGCCCTTATCGCAGCGCTCTTTCGCTGCACGCGAAGCAACGTCACGCGGCACGAGGTTTCCGAATGCCGGATAACGACGCTCGAGATAGTAATCGCGATCTTCCTCAGGGATATCGCGTCCTTTAATCTCGCCTGCTTGCAGACGCTTTGCGTCCTCCAATTTCTTCGGCACCCAGATACGACCATCGTTACGGAGCGACTCGGACATCAGCGTCAGTTTGGACTGGAAGTCACCGTGCTTCGGAATACAGGTCGGGTGGATCTGTGCGTAGCAAGGATTTGCGAACAATGCGCCGTGGCGGTACATCTGCATAGCAGCCGAACCGTTGGACGCCATTGCGTTGGTAGAGAGGAAGAAGGTGTTTCCGTATCCGCCGGAACCAACCACCACTGCGTGAGCGAAGAAACGCTCAATACGTCCGGTGACGAGGTTACGAGCGATGATACCACGCGCACGCTTCTCGCCGTTCTCATCCGGGATAAGGACGATGTCCAGCATCTCATAACGCGTGTACATCTTCACTTTGCCTTTACCGATCTGGCGGCTGAGTGCGCTATAAGCGCCGAGGAGCAGCTGCTGACCGGTCTGACCTTTTGCGTAGAAAGTACGGGAAACCTGTGCTCCACCGAAGGAACGGTTGTCAAGCAGACCGCCGTATTCGCGTGCGAAAGGAACGCCCTGTGCTACGCACTGGTCGATGATATTATTGCTGACTTCGGCGAGACGATACACGTTCGCTTCGCGCGCGCGATAGTCGCCACCCTTGATGGTATCGTAATAGAGACGATACACCGAGTCACCATCGTTCTGGTAGTTCTTCGCCGCATTGATACCGCCTTGTGCAGCAATGGAGTGCGCACGGCGCGGCGAATCCTGAATACAGAAGTTGAGTACATTGAATCCCATCTCAGCGAGCGAAGCCGCAGCCGATGCGCCGGCGAGACCTGTACCGATAACGATCACGTCAAGACGACGTTTGTTAGCAGGGTTCACCAGTTTCTGATGGTTCTTGTAGTTGGTCCATTTGAGCTCCAGCGGTCCGGCAGGGATCTTCGCCATCTCCGGCGTGATGATGGGCGTTGCAGCCTCTTTCACCACCTTCTCAACCTTGGCAACCACTTTTTCTGCAGCCTGGACGGCCGCTTTCTTAACAGTCTTTTTCGCTGTTTCTACTATTGTTTCTTTCTTTGCCATAATGTCATTTACCATTTAATCCTTTACCATTTACCATTTTAGCAAAGCATGCCAATGCCCATGCCCAGATAGTACAGCACTACGACTGCGAACGGCAGTACAACAACTGTAGCCATAACCGTGCTGATTACCTCTACGCGTTTCTGCCATTTCAAGTTGTTCAATCCCATGGAAGTCATAGCCGAGCCCACACCATGATTGAGGTGCAACCAGAGAACGACGAACCACAAGAGGTAGAGTACGCAATAGACTTGTCCCCAGACAGGTTCCGTGAAGAGCGCCTTCACATAAGCCGCACCGTTCTGCGGGTCAAACGCACCCGTCTCAATGCCGGTCAACTCGGCAAACTGCATCTTGTACCAGAAATTGTAGAGATGCAAGCAGAGGAAACCGAGGATGACAAAACCGAGAACAAGCATGTTCTCCGACTCCCAAGTGACACCCTCTTTTTTACCGCGAACCTCATAACGGTCGTTACCACGCGCCGCACGGTTCTGGATGGTCAGATACAGACCATAGCAGAAATGCACCAACACGAGGAAAGCGATACCCATAGAACCGATAACTGCGTACCAGTTAGCGCCGAGGAAACGGCAGATAGCGTTGTACGCCTCTTCGCTGAAAACCAGCGCAAGGTTCATACATCCGTGGAAAAGCAGGAAGAAAACCAGCGCTGCTCCACTCAAAGCCATAACGAACTTACGGCCGATAGATGAGTCTTTTAACCACATAGATAGATTGTTTGAGTTTGTTAAATATATTGTTTGAATTCGTTTTTCACAAAAGACGCCGCAAAATTAATAAAAATTTTTGATATGTGCAAGCGCGCGCGCGTTTTTTCGTTCAAAATTTGCATAATTCAAAAAAAAGCAGTACCTTTGCACCCGAATTTAAAATGCGGTAGTGTGGCCATTCGCAAAAGAATAATAATCTGTATGCTGTGCTCTGCACTCTGTATACCCATTCAGGCACAGGTATCCAATGCAGGGCGTTCGGTATTCTCATTCATGAGTCTGCCGGTTTCTTCGCGTCTGAATGCACTCGGCGGGTCGAACGTCAGTCTCAGCGACGGCGATATCTCGATGGGAATGTGCAACCCTGCCTTACTGCACGCCAACAGCCACATGACTCTGCAACTCAACTACTCGTATTACCTGCCCGGAACGATGTTTGGCTCCGTGCTTTACGGGCATAACTTCGGACGCTCGAAGATAGAACAACCTTTTGCCGGAGAAGGCGAACCCGACAGACCCAATTACTTCGCGGTCGGCATACATTATCTGGATTACGGCAAGATGCTATACGCCGACGAGAACGGAAATCAGACCGGCGGTTCGTTCGGGGCACGGGATATTCTGATTGATGTGATGTACGCCCGCCAATTAGGTCAGATGTTCAAAGTGGGTGTCACGCTCAAGCCCGTCTATTCGATCTATGAGCACTACTCATCCTTCGCCATCGGCGCAGACGTCGGCGCACATTTCCAATTGCCTGATTCTACTTTCTCTATGGGACTGGTATTGGCAAATATTGGTTGGCAACTCAAGGGGTTCTATTCCGAAGAAGGCGGTTCCAATCATGAGATGCTGCCGCTGAACCTGCAACTCGGACTTACCTATCGCGTGAAGCACGCGCCGCTGCGATTCCATCTGCAGATTCATAACATGCAGACCTGGTATCTGAATTACGAATGGACATCGCTGGACAAGAGTCCCACCACCGGCGACATCATCCCGCATGACGTCAAATGGTATGACATGATGTTCCGCCATACGATATGGTCGATTGAAGTGGTTCCAAAGAGTGAGCGGTTCTACATCGCACTCAGTTATAACCACCGCCGTCGTGCCGAACTCAACCTGACGGACCAGAAGTCCCTTGCCGGCTTCTCGCTCGGCGCAGGCGTGCGCATCAAACAGGTACGCATCGGCTTCGCCATCAGTCAACTGACGAAGTCCAACTTCTCGTATCAGGCAGGACTTACACTCGACATTAACTCATTACTCAAATGAAAAAGATAATTGTTGCCATTGACGGCTATTCGTCTTGCGGCAAATCGACCATTGCCAAAGCGCTCGCCAGACATGCGGGCTATACCTATGTGGACACCGGCGCCATGTACCGCGCCATCGGCCTTTATACGCTGCGTCATAACCTGACTGCGGAAGCGGCTATTATCGCTGCGCTGCCGGACATTCAGGTGGGTTTTGTGCAAGTAGACGGCGCACAACATGTCACGCTCAACGGCGAAGATATCGAATCGCAGATCCGCACCCTCGAAGTGGGTAACTGCGCCAGCCGAATTTCGCAGATCAAAGAAGTGCGCGCGTTCCTCGTAGCGCAGCAGCAGAAGATGGGCGACGATAAAGGTATCGTGATGGACGGCCGAGACATAGGTACAGTCGTTTTCCCGAAAGCCGAACTCAAACTCTTCCTTACCGCTGCGCCGGAAGTGAGGGCTCAACGCCGTTTTGACGAACTCGTGGAGAAAGGCGAGAAACCCGATTATGATGCCGTTTTGGCGGATGTTAATGATCGCGATTACCGCGACACCCATCGTGCGGAGTCGCCGCTGCGACAAGCAGAAGATGCCATCGTAGTGGACAACAGTCATATGACCCGCGAAGAACAAATGGAGGTCATTTACAAGCTTTTTGACAAGGCCGTAAATAGTTGATAGTTGAAAGTTGATAGTTACAATTGATGCACATAGCGGTTTCTGCTTCGGCGTCACACGCGCCATCACAGCAGCGGAGAGCGAACTGAGCAAAGGTCCGCTCTGTTGCCTTGGTGACATTGTTCATAACGGGCAGGAAGTGGCGCGACTGGAAGCACTCGGTTTACGCACCATCGATTACGACGACCTGCGCACGCTCCACCACGCGCGAGTGCTACTGCGTGCACACGGAGAACCGCCATCCACTTATTGGATTGCACAGCAGCGAGGATGCGAGATTATTGACGCCACATGTCCCGTGGTGAAGAAACTGCAGGACCGAATCCGCGAGTGCTATGAGGCGCACCGCAACGATGAGACTCTCCCGCCGCAGATCGTTATCTACGGTCAACCCGGACATGCGGAAGTCATCGGACTGCAAGGGCAGACCCATAACACTGCCATCGTCATTGAGAACACCGACCAACTGGACCGGCTCGACTTCTCCCGGCCTATCTACCTCTTCTCCCAAACCACCAAGAGCGTGGAGGGGTTTCAGGCGTTGGTATAGGCGATTCAATTCAAAATTCAAAAATCAAAATTCAAAATTAATTTAGAGTATCACGAAAAGATTTGTCGCAGCGTAGCTAACCGCGTGGCACAACTCCAAGAGTTTGCCCGAGGAAACGACCTTGTGATCTTCGTCGGCGGATCAAAATCCAGCAACGCAAAGGTATTATACAAACATTGTGCTGAGGCAAATCCCAACACCATATTCATTTCCTCTCCCGACGAGGTCGATGCGTTAATCGCCAATCACCAATTACAAATAACAAATCCCGACACGAAGGTCGGGATCTGTGGTGCCACCAGCACACCGCAGTGGCTCATGGAACGCGTCAGCGAACGCTTGTCAACTTCTTTATCTTAGCGTTCAGCTTGTCGCACTTCATCAAGTCTTCTATCTTCAGGTGCATTCTGTAGTTCCAGAAATGACGCGGATTAGCAGGCACGTTGATGCGGTCTGCGAACTGGTCTTTGATGCGTACGTCGCCATCGATAGCTAACCAGTCTTGCAGCGGTAAAATCGTCCACATTGCCGGACTATACATATGCTGATTGATAATGAACTCAGCAATCTCCGGACTCATCTCTTGCGGTGCATCGCCCCACCAACCCATCTGGTCATTGTAGAACCGCTGCGTCACTGCGCGGTCCTCTTCCCACCATGCGCGCAACGGGTTCATATCGTGCGTGCCGGTCGTACAAACACTCTGATACGGCGCGTCTGCCGGATGAGCGAACTTAACCGTCGGGTCTTTCGGCATACGTTGGATCTCGAGACTCAAGATCTGCAACTCGTGCATTACGTCAGGCACACAAGCCGGAACCATACCTAAATCTTCGCCGCAGCAAAGCATGTGAGTCGAGTTGATCAGCGTCGGCAACTTGCGCATCGCCGAGTCACGCCAGAACTGCGTATGACGACGGAAGAAATACTCATTATAGATACGCATCAACGCCTCTTTCTGATCGCTATATAGTTCGTTGAACGAGTGACTCTGATAGATCGAGATACGCGGATGCAACCAACCCGGACGACGCTGGTCTTCCACGAATAGCACCTCGCAATGCAGATAAATCAGACCGTTGCAGATATTATGCACTGCCGCCTCACTCAGTCCGCTGGCTTTCAGTTGTTTCTCATCGCTCAGCAAGCGGTCAGCCCACTCCTGAACCTTTGCCTGCGTATCAAACTCCGGCTTGAACCAATAAACATAGCCGTCATTCGTATTCAGCGCATTCTTCTTTGCCCACTCGATATCATAACCCAGCACATCGCCTAAGAAATTCGAGCGGATATAGGGCTTCGTCATTCTATCCCAGTCAAGGCAAACACCCTGTGCGCAGAGGTCGTCAAAACTATACGGCAATGCCGGAACGAAATGTCCGCACAGGCCCCATACATCCGTCTTGCGCATCTGCCAGATGCGGAAGAAACCAAGGATATGATCTACACGGTATGCATCGAAATAATCCTGCATCTTCTGGAAGCGCGCACGCCACCAGCCGAAGTTATCCTCCGCCATCTTATCCCAGTTATACGTCGGGAATCCCCAGTTCTGACCGCTGATGGAGAAGTCATCGGGCGGCGCGCCTGCAGAGGCATCCAGATTAAAGAGTTCCGGATAAACAGCCGCATCTACGGAGTCCGGACTGATGCCGATAGGTATATCGCCCTTCATTGCCACGCCGATGCTGTGCGCATAAGCCACAGCGTCTGCCAACTGCTTGTCGGCATGGAACTGCAGGAACTTATAGAAGTCTTTCGGTTGCTTGTCACGCTTCGCAAGGAAGGCTGCGTAGGGTTCCAGCCAAGCATCGTTTTTCTTGATGAAAGCCTTGTATTCCTCGCTGCCGAATAGCGCATCTTTGTCTTGCTTGTACAGCGCCTTAAAGAACACCATCTTCGCATCATAAACGCACTGATAGTCAGCGATGTTCTTAGCATTAAACTCTGCCTTTTGCGCCTCGTATTTCTTCTTCTGCGCCGGCGTCAGACGCCCCATCTTCTCGATATTGATATATATCGGATGCAGCGCAAACACCGAAACCGCATTATACGGATAGCTATCCAAGTTGTTATGACGCAACGTAGTATCGTTGATAGGCAGTGTTTGAATCATCTGCTGGCCCGTAGCCGCAGCCCAGTCTGCCATTTTCTTCAAGTCCTGGAACTCACCGATACCGAATCCTTCATCCGTTCGCAGCGAGAATACAGGAACTGCAACTCCGGCACCTTTCCAACGCGGCTGAGTGCGACGGAAAGAGCGGTCGTTCTGATAAATGACAGATCCCTTTTCTACGCCCCAGATCTGGCGGTTCTCTCCCCATTCGGTATCAATCACCGCACCGCTCTTCAGGTCATAAACAACGTATTTGTATTCTACGATATCTTGATCTTTCACCTCAATGTCTGCGCGCCAAATCGGGAAATCCGCATCGCTCATAATTAGCTTGCAATCCGCATTCCAATCACCCAGCGCATCGCAGTTACCGATGATGGCCACGCCCTGCGACGGCAGTATCTGCGGCAAGTCAATCGAGAAGCGGATGTTGCCTTTCTTCTTGCTTTTGGGCTCTTGATTCTTGGCTCCCTTTCTTGCGAACAATGCCTTCAAAAAAGCGGTGGTATAAAAACTATCCTCGTAGGTGCTGGCCTGCCATGCATCGCGCACCACGATACGTTTGTCCGCTTGCTTCAACTCCAGCGTACGCGGTTCGCCCGCCTCGTAGATATACTGCCCTTCTCCTACGCGGATGGCATATTTATACTGAATACTTCCCGCGAAATCGCTTACCGGCACATTCGCCTGCCAGAAATCCGTTCCCTGACATGTCAGCACCAACGGCGATTTCTCCGTCCAACCCAAAATCGATTCTTGCGTCTCAATCACGCATAGACTTTGCCCGTACTCGGCACGATAATGAATCTGAAAATTGATGTTCATGATATTGTGTTTTTTTGTATATTCCGAATTTGCCTGCAAAGATACAAAAAACTTTGCATATACGCAAACATATTACGTTTTTTTTCTCAAAAAAGGCCAAATTAGGCAAGGTAGCAAGGTGTTAATTACCCACAACAGCACACCCGCTAACGCTGCATTCATCGTTCCGAATAGCACCATTGCCCATACTCCGCGAACGCCTGCTTCTGCAATCGGCACATTCGGAGTTATCGTCACTAACAGATAATAAACGGGTAAATTGGTGATTGCTGATTGGTAATTGGTGATTGCTGATTGGTAATTGGTGATTGCTGATTGGTAATTGGTGATTGCTCCGAGCGCGTACAGCACAAGTGCCAACTGCACACACCAGCATGCCAGTCGTACCAGACTCTGACCGATGCTGCGTAACATCAGATCGTGATTCACTTGCGCCCATCGCTGCAACACTCTTGGTGCCAAGGCAAAAACGATGCCCAACACTATCACCACCGCCAATAAAGCGTACAAATAACTATCTCCCAAGTACGGCAACACGGACGGGCTGAATGCTATTCCCGCAACTCCGGCTATCACTATTGCCATCGTCATCGTTGCACTTCCCACGGCTCCCATGGAGAGGACAAGTGACCAGAGGTCACGATTGGTAATTGGTGATTGGTAATTGGTAATTGGTGATTGGTGATTGGTGATTGGAGATTGGCTCATCAGCACCGCCCGTGCCGGATATTCGCCTAACCGCCAAGGCGTAATCAGTCCTGCTAACTTGCTGTAATACACCTGCCTCGTTGCTTCTCGCCAAGAAAGGTCACTCATCAGCGTTCGCCATCTCCATGCCTCCAAGCTCATATTCAGCGGCATCAAAGCGATGCAGACAAGTATAGCGATCCACTGCCGCCATCCCATTGATTGCAGACAGTCCCATAACCCCGCATAATCATCATACGTAGCCAGTTTCCATACCAGCCAAACGCATGCCGCCAAGGCCACAGTCCATTCGACAATATGGTAAAGATGCTTTTTATCCATAAATCCGCTGCAAAGGTACAACTTTTTTTGCATATATCCAAAATTATTTGTAATTTTGCATCGTGAAAAGATTTATATGGGTCATAGGATTGTTATTGCTTTTCCCTTCCTTGCATGGAAGGGCCGAGATTAGACTTTCTTTGGACGAGATTATCCTTGACATCTACAATGCAGCTGCTGAACTATCCGAAGTCGATTATGAGCAACTGCAAACTGATCTATACGCGCTGAACGAAACGCCTATTGACTTGAACAACACTTCTGACGAAGAGCTCAGCCGACTCCATTTTCTTTCGCCCAAACAGATTGATGATATTCTGCTGTATGCCGACAAGCATCCTTTTCAATCGCTGGAGGAACTACGGCTAATCCCTTCGCTCGCGGATTATGAGATTCGTGACCTGCTGCCTTTTGTACGCGTGGGCGCGAGTGCGCAAGATAATAAGTTGTACGCGCGCGAGGTTTTTCATTTCGCCAAACATGAAATCATCACTCGTGTTGATGCCCGCAATATAGAAAACTTTGAAGGCACAGATCCGATGTATGCACAGGCGCGTTACCGTTTTGATTACCAGCGGCGCGTCATTTTCGGCGCGCTACTGCGCAGACCTGCCGGCGGCGATGCCAAGAGTCTTCAATACGGCGCTTACCTACAACTCCGCGACATTGGTCATCTTCATACGCTCGTTGCCGGTAATTTTCAAGCCTCTTTTGGGCAGGGTTTGGTTCTTGCGCCGGTTTTTCGTACCGGCAAATCGGCATATGTCAGCAATGTGGGTCAGACGACCGAAGGACTTCGTTATTATTCGTCTGTAGATGGCGCAGGATTGCACGGTGCAGGATCTACGTTTCGATGGGAATGGAACAAAGCCACGCGATTGGACGTCAGTGCCCTATATTCGCTCAAACGCGCCAATGATTCCACGTGGCATCATCTGGTCGGTGCAAATCTCACGCTCCGTCACAAACGCTTGCAAGTCCAACTGACAGCCGTTGAGAATATCTGGCAAGACACTATCTATCCTTATCGCAATGCGGCGTATAATCAGCATTATTTCCGCGGAAGTAACCAAGCCGTTCTCGGTGCTTCTGTCCGTTATAACCACGGTTGGTTCGATGCCTTCGCCGAAGTGGCTACGACACAAAATGATAATTGGGGTTTCGGAACTATTATTGGTTCTCGTTTTTACCCGGCAAGTGGAGTTTCCTTACTCGCGCTCTACCGCTATTATTCTCCGTGGTTTGACAACCAACTCGGCTATGCTTTTTCGGAAACATCCCGTTTAGGCGATGAGAACGGCGGGTACCTCGGCTTTGACATCACCCGTCTTGCCAATTGGCGATTCTCGGGTTACGGTGACATCTTTTATTTCTCCGGTCCCAAATACGGCATTCCCAATTATCCATCCCTTGGTTACGATGCTATGTTTGAGACCCAATATCACAACTTACCGATTGCCAATGACCAATGGTGGCTTGCCTTTCGTCTAAGAGCCAAACAGAAAGGCGACCTCTCCACCTACTCCACACGCTTTCAGTTCAACTGGCAACGCGGCGGTTGGTCGCTCCGTACCACCGCAGAAGCCAATCTGACCTCTAATCCTCAAAACTCCAATCCTCTCAACTATGGCGTTACCGTCTTTCAAGACGTTGCGTATGATTTCTCTAATCACCCTTTGAGTCTGCGGTTCAGACTACAAGGGTTCGATGCCCGCGAATGGGATAATCGCATCTATTGCTATGAGCATGATGTGCTTTATGCTTTTTCCATTCCCGCCATCTATGGTCTCGGCGGCCGCGCTTATCTATGCCTCAAATGGCAAATCATCCCGCAACTTGCACTTTATTTCCGTGCCTCCGAAACCTTCTATGCAAAATCATGGGCAGCCTCACACAGCCGCCCACAAACTCGCACAGATCTTCATCTGTTATTACGCACTAAATTTTAAAAAACAGAGCATTTGCCCTGTTTTTAACTATTTAACGTTCGCTTACAATCCCAAAGCCATATCCGGCGTGATATTCATCTTAAGGCACATCGTGCGAGCCAACGAAAGCGATGGCTCTACCTTGCCGTGCATTATCTCACTCATTCGCGGCGAACTAATGCCCAATAGTGCTGCTGCATTTTTTTGCGAGAGCCCCATCTCATACATACGTAACTTCAGTACCTCTACCAAAGAGGGCGCTACAACCGGATAATGTGCATCCTCATACTCCGCTACCAAATCGGAAAGGAGCGACAACTCGATGTTCTCCGGAGAATCTTCCGGCACATTATCGCCCCACGTCAATGGCAGCAACTCGTCTATACGCGCCATTGCTGCTTCGTACTCTTTTTCTGTCTTAATCTGTGCCATAGTTTTATAAATTTTGGATGTCCCTTATTTTATCATAATCCGCATGTGTGCCGATAAATCGGACGAACACATACTGCGGCGTAAATTTAATTACTACTATTAATCGGAAATCGTTACCTTTGATATTGAATACATAATGTTGATTCCCTACATAATCCACTGAATTGAAAGTCTGTTTGATATCTGCAAAACTTTTCCATTCCGCTTCCTCTGTTTTAGTATACCATTCATCAAGGGCTGTTTTCGCTTGCGGATGGATGCTGTAGAAATCCACGATTTTTTTTCTTGCTATTACGCGCATAATTCTTAGTTCTTTCGTTTCACGCTGCAAAGGTAATACATTTTTTCCAAATACCAAAATATTTTTACGATTTTTGTAATTATTTTGTCATTTTTTGTCAATTAAGCCACATTTGTACACAAAAAACAGGGCCCTTTGCCCTGTTTTCTAACTCTTTAACGTTTGCAAAGCAAACCATTTTAACTATTTAACTCTTTAACGCGCGGGAGCGTTTACGCGCTACGCACATAATGAAATATGCGCCAGCGAGAAGCATCAACGGAATCACCGCATCGCCAACAGGAACCGGTGGTGTAGGAAGCGGGTCATCATCATCCACGAAACCTCTACGCGGGCCATCGCTTACAGAAGGAGAATAAGCTCCGCCTACGGATCCACCGCCATTGTTGCTACCTCCGCTGTATCTGCTACCGCTGGACATCAGACCGCCTGCAGCAGCACCGCCACTGAAACCGCCGCTTGTTCCGCCGGTTCGTTTCAAACGGTCAGTACTCAACGTGCCGAGCACCGATGTTCCGGATGTGGTTTGCGAAGCAGAGGATGTACTGCGCGTTGCTACGCCGACAGGCGCCGCCGAATGGCGGAACAGACTGCTGCTCTGCATAGAAGGCATAGCAATCGCCGGCGCATCGTTGACTACCGATGCGGAAGGCGTGCTAACCGACTTCGCGGGAGTAAACTGCACCGTTGAGCGAACCGTTTGTTTCGAGTTTCCACCGAAAAACGATTCGAACAACGATCCTTTCTGGCTACCTGGCGTTTTGGCTGACGGATTTCCTCCCGCCATTGCGCCCAAAGGCACCATTGCCAGGAACACAGCAAGAAGAATATATTGATCAATCATCATGTTTCTCATCATCACTGCTCTCCTTTATTTAACAATGGTACGTAAGGTCTGTTGTCCATCGATGCTGTTCACGCGCACGAAGTACACGCCGGTTGCGGGAACAGTGGCACGCCAGATGCCGTTGCCATTAGCACGTTCACCGGTCAGCAGCTTACCGCTCATATCGTAAACATATACATCCGCATCGCTTGTCAATCCGCTCAGCACAAGCGTCTTGTCTATTGTCACAAGATTCAGTTTGCCATTTGCAAGAATATTGTCATTACCCGTTGCAATCTCCGGCTGTTTCTTGCGCTCTACGCGCACGAAGAGCGTGAAGCGATCGGTATTATCGCCGGCAGCTGTTGTGAACGAATAGTTCTCAGTCAACAAGTCTTTGTATTGACCGTTCGTTTTATCATACAACCACGCCTCAGCTATTTCCTCCAAAGAATAATTGTTAGAAACGCTGATTGTGTATGTTCCTGCACTCGCAGCAAAGTAATGAACCGGCACACCCGTTACAGCTGCGCTGTTATCAGGAAGTGCGTTGAATACCATTTCACCATCATCGTTGCGTGTGGCAATTATTGATTGTCCGGCATTGCGAATCTTAAACATATCGTCCATCATCTCGAACTTATCATTAAAGCGATTAGAGATTAAGAGCGTTGTCTCATCCACCTTACCGATTTCAGGAGCCATATCCACTGCAAACCAAACAATATGATTGTCATCTTCATATTCTTGAGCAGGCATCCGGCTGCGAATAGCGCTACGTCCTGCCACATTGCTGAGGGAGAATACTACATTCAACTCTTGATTATCCGATGCTCCATCTATTTGAACGAAGTATGCAGTGAACGGTTCCATGTCAGTAAGAGCCATATTGACTTGTTCGTAAGTCGTTGCACCTGCAGATACCGGAACTACCAAATAGCGCAATGTGTTTTTGTTGAGCACATACGTATTCGTTTCCGGATCTACTACCAAAAGGCCTTCCGTCAAGTCGTTCGGCATATGATTCTTTGTGTAATCATTCAAGTACGGATTACCAATAAGGTTCCAACCTAAGTCATTCGGATAAGCACCTTCTGCATTTCTTCCTGCGCCATAGGCTTTTACAGGAACGGTTACTGTTGCCGGCGAAGTGATGTTTTCGCCGTCAACAGCCATCGGGAATCGTAGCTCGGCATACTTGTTACCATCTTCCAGCACATCGCTGTTGATAACAAGGTCATAACCAACACCCGGTTGGATAGTGCTTCCTGTAAAGGTCTTCCAGTTGCCTTTCAGCGTTCCGTTAGCGCGGCGGTCACCGTCATACCAGCGCAGAATCCAATCGGTGCCGTAGGTAGCCTTGTCGCCGCTACGCCATCTCACGTCTGCGATATTACATGCGTATGGCAGCGAGAACTTATATACACGCGTTGCGGTGATACGTTTGTCCAGATAGATGGTCTTAACCGTAGGAGTCAGTGTTCCGATTGCATTGACACGAGATACGGTATCATCTTTCGATCGTACGATAAGAGAGTTGATGTTGTACGTCTTGCCTGTTGGGATATCCAATGTAGCAGACGGATAAATCTCGATGTTACGCACCGTATTCATACCGCCCGTTACCACTTGCAGGTTGGCATCACGCAGAACAACCACGTCACAAGTAGCACAATCTTCGGCTTCCTTAGTAAATACTACATCATCCGTTTGAACAGTTGCTTTGTCGTCCGTCACAAAGATAGGTATCTTCCATGAACCTGTCAGTTTTTCACCGTCCGTAGTTGTTACTACGATACGAAGATTGGTACATGACATCGTATCCAAATCTGTAATGTGAATGTAATAGGTGCCGTCAGGTTGACGGATATCATCCAATTCAATATTCTTAATAATAGTATCGTACTTTGCGTAATAACTGTTATAGTCGTAGTTTCCAACATACGTGAAGCCCAAGCAACTGGAGTTCACCTCATTTCCTCCTGTAGGAACCTGCGAACCGACCCATTCCTCGCATAACGTATTGAAATCCGTCCTATTCGTTGCAACGGCATGCGTACCGTCTTCTACGGTGTTCTTACGAACAAGCAGACATCGGTTGGTAGATAACTCGATTGTGTTGCCATCCATGTCCTCACCATCTTCGCACCACCATCCTTTGGCATCGTTCCAGTCTTTTCGTACAGTCTTGGTAAATGCCGTAGCAATATTCATACCGCCTATCACATCAATGGTGTCAGTGCCCTGAATAAGTATCAAACCGTCATCACCGGAAATGGCTGTCGTGTTATTCGTCTTACTGTACCAATCACTAAAGTTGGCATTCTCGTCAGTTGCACAAGCAATAATTTGATTATCGTCATTAGTATTACCCGGATTATATACAATGATTTCCTCTCCCGGATAAATCCAACCGACTTCTGTATGCCCGTATCCGGATAATTCAGTTTTTGCAGCAGTAGCATTTGGGGTATTTCCACTATATCCCCAGCCATTTCCATTGCTGCCGACCAGTACTTTTACATTCGCCAAAGATATTTTATGGTCTGTACCATTATACACTGCCCATAATTTGACATTTTGATATGCCTCGAAATATTTAGAGAAGAAAAGTCCTTTAGCATATTTTTGCTGAACGGTTGCTTGGGTGTTCTGGTTTTCTACGATAGCAACTGCACCTTGTATATCGCCTAAATCCAGATAAACGCCACAGGTGTCCCATTCCGCGATAGTTATCTTGGATTCTATTGTGGCAACAGAACCTCCTTCACTTGCACAGGTGTTATTCGATAATATCTTGTAATAATAAGTTACGCCGGATTCCAAATTGGCAATAGTATCTGTTTTTGCAGTCGTCGTAAAGGTCGTAGCTTTGCTACGTACCAAACGAAGGAAGTTCTCATCACTATAGATATAGATGGTGGAATTGTTGTTTGAGCAAGTCCAGTTAAAAGTAATGGTAGTTGTTGTCGCCACAGCAGAACTGATAACCGGTACATCATCGCAATCGGCAGTTTTGAAACCACCTGCCGCTGTCTGCGAGCAAGAGGAACCGGTCGCGGTTACCGTATAGGTGTACGAGGTGTTCTCCGTTAAACCGGTTATAGTGCAACTCTTGGTATCTGTGCCGGTAATGGCGCCTGGTGTATCACCACCCGAGCAAGTTACTGTATAGGAGTTTACACTCGCTTGAGTCGGCCAGGATAACACAACATACGTTGCATGCCGTTCAACGGTTACATCTGGTTCATCCACCTCATCACAACATGTGGTGAGGAAGTCAGTAGCGGTTGATCCCGTTGTCCAATGGTAAACCGTTAGGTAGGCCGTTCCGTTTGTGCCTGTGCTTGTATATGTTCGGAATCCGTAGGGACTCGTATTATAAGCGCACAAATATCTGCTGTTATTGTACTTAAATGCAAATGTGTTTTCTGTCGTATGCTTTGTTATCGTCCATGTTGAAGATGCTGTTCCTGATGTTGCGGCGCCCAATTTATTATTATCTGTTCCCGTATATAGATATATTGTTGTTGCATTCTTACTTTGTAGTTTCCATGCAGAACCGCTTTGAATCAATTTCCACGCACCTTGCGCCTGCGTAATGTTAGTTGGAGTTGTGTTTGATGCGACGTGATTGCCATCGGCAGCGGAAGAGAATGTTCCTTGCGTAGCTGCCGCACTAACAGCAGGAACATAGTAATAAGTATTATTGTATTTTGGAGAAACAAATAAATAATAGTCATTAGCCACAAAATCTGACAACGACGTACATTGAATCCATTGTTCGGTGGCCACACCTCCGGAACAAAAGACAGCATAATAAGTAATGTTATCTGTTACAGCCGGCATTGCAGCAGCAGAAGTATAAACAGTTTTTCCGGTCAAATTGTCAATCTTGCCACTCCATGGTGCCGTAGCCCAACCATAGAAGGTTGTACTGGTTGCATTGCATGAAGTAGGATTCGGGGTCGGGAATGTCGGCTTGCTGCCACTCGTTACGGATGAAGTAATGCTGGCATCACCATTCACATTCCATGTAACGGTATAGTTCGGAATTGCAGCGTAAGTGACGGTAAATGTACCATTACCGTTGTCATTCTGCGCAAACTGATATATCCATGTGGTCACACCTGCAGAAGTGGTAGGACCACTGACTTTCGTTGGGTGTCCATCGCCTGTATAAGCAATGCTGGCAGCCTCATTGCCGCTTGTCGGTGTAGCTGTAATAGTTACACGACGTGACAAATCCTCACAATTACATGCCTCAATAGCCGAACTATTGAGTGAGGTAGTTCCACTGCCGACAGAAGCGGCGGTAAGTTTGATTGTATCGGCACATGTAAACCGAGCACATAATTCTAAAGGATTCGTTGTGCCAGTCCAGTTTCCGTTGGTAATAAAATGTTCCGTACCCTCCGAAACATTCGCTGCTGCGAAAGAGCCATCTGTATTCAACACCTTCACACCACCGCTCGGTGCGGTCCAATAACCGGGTGTTCCACCAAAACCACTGCGGATAGGAGGTTCAAATTCATTTAATGCAGTACCATTATAATTAACGGTTGCAGAACCTGCTTCAACACACGACAAAACATGTCCGTTACTTTTGGAAGTAAGAACAATATTTACCACTAACGGCTCAAACGTTGCATCTACAGTCACTGCGTAATCCGGCATTGTAAACTGGTTGTTCGTAACAGTAACGGTTGTAGAAGGATCTCCCGTTTTATATACGGACCATTCGGCTAACTGATATCCAGTGTTGGGAGTAGGAGTTAGAGTTACTGTAGCATTCTCGCAAGCGCTTGTCGGGCTGGCAGAGAATGTGCCTCCTGAAGCCGAACCACTATTTGCTAAAGTCACCGCACGTGCGGTACATCCCCCAGCTTTTGGAGTGATTTTTATTGTCTTAATATATCCTGCACCACTTGTGGTTTTAGAAATAGTTAAGTCAGCTGAAGTGGACGTTGTTGAAATGGTTGTTGTACCGGCACTTTGTCCTGTTAATGTGGTGGCTCCTAATGCAATAGAAATACCACTTCCACTTCCTATAACAACTTCTACGTCAACGCCATAGTTGGAAGTGATACCTTCTATTTTTATAATACCCACACTTGCTTTTAGTTGCATACCGTTTCCATCACCAAAATCAGCAGCTTGAGTAAATTTTACGCAATACTCACCAGTGCCAATAGTTGCTTCTGCTTCTGCGGCATAAGCCGTTGGAGCACCAGCATTTTTCCATGCATTAGCTGAATAAGTTGTACTTCCGGCAGGCAGAATGACAGTGCTTCCTCCCGTGACATCAATAGTGTTACAAGAGCCTCCACCTCCGCCTCCGCCTGTGGTGTAATAAACTTTTACCTGTGTAGCACGCGTTGCCGTATTGATTACTCCATAGAAAGCAGAAGTCCCAGTGGTCGGCGTGATTGTAGCAACAGATCCACTTGAGGTTCCAGAAGCATTAGTCCATGTTGCGTTTTTGTAATTAGTGGCATAGGCAGTGGTGGTCGCTGTTATTTCTACTTTTGTAATAGTAACTCCAGAGGCAGGTGTGAATGTTAACGTTTGATTTTGGTACATACGCGTATGTGCATTCCCCCCCCCTCCTAGATAGTTATTCGCATTTGTGCTACTAGTGTTTTTTTCTAGTGTCATTGTAGCATTAGCATTAGACCATGTGACGGTTGACGTAGTGCTAGAAGAATAACTGTTCGTGGCGAGATCCCAAGTGAAATCCGCTCCCCACGCATTGCCGACTCCGACAGTCAGCAAAATCAGACTGGCGAGACAGAATCGAGAGACTATCGAATCGAGGGAACCACGACTCCTTCTCGCTTGTTTGTAGGACTTCTCCCGTCCTACCCAATTAAGTAAAAATAAATTTTTCATATGTTTTGTATTTTTATATTCGTTATTCTTTCGCTTTGCCTTTTTTATGATCCCGCTCCCAAATGGCTTGATAACCAACCGCAGGAACAGGCTTCTTCTCTGATTTTTGCGACTCTTGGTATTTCATGCTCAGTGCACCTATCGCATTGTAGATATTATCCAACTCAGCCCTCATCTCCTCACTCAAGTCATTCATAGCACCAAGGTTATTTTCCAGCGCATCCTCCAACATCTGCATCTTCAGCCGCAACTCATTAATAGCCAGTTCATGCTCACGATTTTGCAACATCAATCGCCTTGCCGCCACAAAAGCGCGCATTATCTCCACATTAACTCGCACCGCAGTGTCGCTTCGCAAAACACTTGATAGCATAGCCACACCCTGCTCGGTAAATGCATATGGATTAGTGCCTCCAAAATTATATCCGGAGGGTATCACAGTTTGTGATCCCCCATTGGAAATCAACGAATTAGACTCTTCTTTTGTAAGCTTAAACATAAAATCGCCAGGAAAACGCTCAATATTACGGTTCACTGCTTGCTTCAGCACACGAGTTTCTACGCCATATAGTTTAGCCAATTGGAAATCCAACATTACCTGCTCTCCACGCACTGTTAGTATGGATTGCTGTAATGAATAAGGCTGCACAGCCACTTCCTGTTTAACTATGTCTTTTCTATTTGCCATTATCAACTACTTTTTTCTCGTTTCCAATTCACACTGCGGCATCGTCCCTCTTTCGCGGGCATACGCAGGTTTCTTGTAGTAAAATTTGGACCTTTTTTCATGGTTTGTATATATAATATACACTTTTGATTGTGCAAAGGTACTACCTTTTTTTGACATGCGCAAATATTTCCACGAAAATCGTCAATTTTTTTTCATTTTGCAAAGAAAACATGCATTTTTTTGAAAAGTTTCCCGCGCATATACACGCATGAGCGAAATAATTAAGGTATGACTGCCGAGCACCAAACATCCTCCAGTGACGTACGCGATGCACCCGAGATGGTCGCGAGACACGAATGGCAATGACTCGTAGTTGGCTCGACAACCGCTCGTAATTGGCAGCACAGCGGCGGCATATTTGTTCCAAAATTATATAAAAATGCAAGCATTTTTTATTTTTCGGCTTAATTATTTGTATATTCCAAATATTTGTAGTACCTTTGCAGACTAATTGTGAGCATACGCGTAGAAAAATCATTTAACTTATATATTATGAAGAAAATTTTAGTATCGCTGATTGCACTCGTGATGTGCAATATGATGAGTTGGGGAACGGTGAATATAAGCGTTTCACCGAAAGAAATAGATTTCGGGACAGTTCAGTTGAAAAATGGAGAGGCTGAACCGGATGATTGGGCGACAGCCACTCTCAATTATACATTAGCTACCTATGTATATAATGTCTTTATTGACACAGTTGGTACGATAAGTCCAAATTGTGAGTTTTCTGCAGTTGCTGACAGTGGTGAAGATTTCTGGTATGACAGCGGTTATGGCAGTCCTGAAACGACCGTTTGGGTTAGTTTTTATGCAACTGCAGCCGGAGACTATTCTATCAAATATCATTTCTATAGTTGGGATAATTATAATTGGGAGAACAAGGTCTATGGCGATGAACTGACTGTAAAAGTGAAAGTGGTAGATCAGGCGACGGGGATAGATGAGGAGAAGGCAAAAGTGGAGAGCCGGAAAGAGTTACGTGACGGGCAAGTGCTGATCATGCGGAAGGGAGAAGTTTACTCCGTTACCGGAGAAAGACTATGATTGATGATTGGTGAATGATTAAAATTGCGCATGTAAATAAGAGTTTTGGGGCGCAGCAGGTGCTGCGCGATGTGACACTGGAGATTCCGAAAGGTCAGATTGTTGGTCTACTGGGACCGAACGGTGCCGGCAAATCAACGCTGATGAAGATTCTCATCGGGTTGTGGAAAGCTGATGAAAGGCCCACCCCCGACAATGTTCTACGGACGGCCACGGGCAGTCCGATCGGGCAAAGCCCTTCACCCGTAAAAGGAAGGGAGTATATCAATGATTTGATTCAGCGAGTGGGTCTGACGCCGGAAAGGCATAAGCATATCCGTGAGTTGAGCAAGGGTTATAGGCAACGCGTAGGCTTGGCGCAAGCGCTGCTCGGCGATCCGGAGTTATTGATACTCGATGAACCTACCACCGGTCTGGATCCCAATCAATTGGTGGAGATCCGCAGTCTGATTCGCGACTTGGGCAAAGAACGGACGGTAATCCTCTCCACGCATATCATGCAGGAAGTGCGGGAGATGTGCGACCGGGTGGTTATTCTGGATCACGGAGTTATAAGAGCCGACAGGCTCGTTAATGATGTCAAAGACCTTGAAGAGTTATTCCGGTCTTCGACGTTAAATTGTTAAAACGTTAAACTGTTAAGATGGCAGAATTTGATATACGACAACAGATGTCCGAAAAGGAGCAGGACAATGCGCTGCGTCCTTTATGTTTCGCGGATTTTGCGGGACAAAGCAAAGTGACATCGAACCTCAAGATTTTCGTGGAAGCCGCCAAACTGCGCGGCGAGAGTCTGGATCACGTATTGCTTTTCGGTCCTCCGGGATTAGGAAAGACAACGCTGAGTAACATCATCGCCAACGAGTTAGGCGTGGGTTTCAAAGTGACCAGCGGACCTGTATTGGACAAACCCGGCGATTTGGCAGGACTGCTCACTTCGCTCGAACCGAACGATGTGCTTTTCATCGATGAGATTCATCGTCTGAGTCCGATAGTAGAGGAATATCTGTATTCGGCGATGGAGGACTATCGCATTGATATCATGATAGATAAAGGTCCTTCGGCACGCACGATACAGATTGATCTGAACCATTTCACGCTGATTGGCGCCACCACGCGTCAAGGCCTTTTGACTTCGCCTTTGCGCGCACGTTTCGGCATCAACTGCCATCTTGAATATTACGATGCAGATATCCTGACAGGTATCGTAAAGCGTTCGGCACGACTGCTGGGCGTAGAGATCAACGAAAAAGCGGCAGGCGAGATTGCGCGCCGCAGTCGCGGTACGCCCCGTATCGCCAATGCGCTGCTGCGCCGTGTGCGAGACTTTGCGCAAGTGAAAGGAGACGGAAAAATCGATTTGGAGATTGCGCAATATGCATTGGAGGCACTGAACATCGATACCTTCGGCCTTGATCAGATAGACAACAAATTGCTGTTGACAATCATCGATAAGTTCCGCGGCGGACCTGTGGGATTGAATACCATTGCTACCGCGATGGGCGAAGATGCCGGAACGATAGAGGATGTGTATGAGCCGTATTTGATCAAAGAAGGATTTATCAAACGTACTCCGCGCGGACGCGAAGCCACCGAATTGGCATACAAGCATCTGGGCAAGACACCGCTCAGCGCCGATGGACAGCAATCGATGTTTTAACTGCCAAAATGGCAGAGTTGAGCCAAATGGCACAGCATTTGACACTGAAAAAGTGTAAAATTTTGTATTATGAGTAAAAAAAATAAGACGAAAGAATTAGAGAATGAGGGAGTGAACGAGTTAACGAATGAAAGTGTTAACACGGAAACTCAAGAAGAGCAAACGCCGAGTGTGGAGGAATTGCAAGCGCGGATTGAAGAGCTGGAAGACAAGAACCTGCGAATGATGGCGGAGTTTGACAACTATCGCCGTCGTACGAACAAGGAGAAACTGGATCTGATGGCTACCGCCGGTGAACGCATCTTCACGGAGATGCTGCCGCTGGTGGATGATTTTGAGCGTGCAGTAAAAGCCTACCCTCAATCCCTCCCTGAAGGGAAGGATGTAGAAGTCCAGTATGAAGCTTTAAAAGAAGGATTGAACCTGATTTATCAGAAGTTCATTGCTTTCCTCGAGAAAAACGATGTGCATGCGATTGAAACGGATGGTGTGGACTTTAATACGGATGAACATGAGGCAGTGACCACTTTTGCTGCAGGCGAAGAGCAAAAAGGCAAAGTGATTGACTGCACACAAAAAGGATACAAACTGGGCGACAAAGTGATTCGGTTTGCAAAAGTAGTTGTAGGAGAATAATTTATGGCAGAGAAAAGAGATTATTATGAAGTGCTGGAGGTTCCGAAGAACGCCAGCGCGGAAGACATAAAAAAGGCCTACCGCAAAAAAGCCATTCAGTATCACCCTGACAAGAACCCGGGCGATAAGGCTGCCGAGGAGAAATTCAAAGAAGCGGCCGAGGCTTATGAAGTGCTTTCCGATCCGCAGAAACGGCAACGCTATGACCAGTTTGGATTTGCAGGCATGCAAGGTGCAGGCGGATTCAGCGGCGGCGGCATGTCGATGGAAGATATATTCTCGCATTTCGGCGATATCTTCGAAGGCGCAGGTTTTGACTTTGGCGACATCGGCGAGATGTTTATGGGCGGTGGCCGCGGAAGCCGCAGTCGCGGTCCACGCGTACGCCGAGGCAGCGACATGCGCGTCAAAGTGCGTCTGACATTGGAAGAAATTGCCAAAGGATGCGAGAAGAAGATCAAAGTGCGCAAACTGGTACAATGTAAAGATTGTAACGGCACCGGTAGTGCCGACGGACGCACGGAGACCTGTCCTACCTGTAAAGGTTCGGGACGCACCGTTCGCCAGCAACGCGGCATATTCGGCATGATGCAAGTTCAAAGTGAATGTGAGACTTGCGGCGGAGAAGGCACAATCATCAAGAATAAATGCCCGAAATGCGGCGGACAAGGTGTTGTGCGCGACGAAGAGATCATCCCTATCACTATCCCCGCGGGCGTGATGGGCGGCATGCAATTGACTGTGCCGGGCAAAGGTAATGCCGCGCCGCGCGGAGGTGTGAACGGCGACTTGCTGGTACTGATCGAAGAAGAGGAACACAAAGATTTTGTCCGTCAGGAGAGCGATTTGATATACAATCTATTGCTGGATATGCCTACGGCCGTATTGGGCGGTCAAGTGCAAATCCCTACCCTGACAGGCGATGTGAAGATAACCATCACGCCGGGCACGCAACCGGGCAAAGTGCTGCGGATGCGCGGGAAAGGTCTGCCGCGAATCGACCAATACGGGCGCAATTACGGCACAGGCGACCTGCTGATCAATGTAGGCGTTTATATCCCGGAGCGGCTGAACAAAGACGAGAAGAAACTGATTGAGCAGTTGCAAGACAGTCCGAATATAGCCCCGGGTTCGGCAGACAAGAAGAACTTCTTCCAGCATCTGTTTGGAATTTAAAATAGTGACAGGCAAAAGGTTAAAGGCAATAGGGCTGTTAGTTGTCCTGACTGCACTTGCGCACGCGCAAGTTCCTACCGTAGCGCCTGACCTGAGTCAACCGACGGAGATAGCACCTGCTTTTTTCGGACCGAATGCCTTTCCTGTTATGGATATGTCGGACGGCTTGACCAATAACCATCTGTGCCTTGAATTGGCTGCGGATGGTTATTTCGGCTATAACGGCGATAAGACAGCGGATTTGTTCGCGCGCGCGCATTTTCCTTTATTCACGCGCTGGGCAAATCTCAGTATCTGGATGCCGATTTACGAATGGTATCGTCAGACTGACGGCACAGGCAGCGGCGCAGGAGATGTGTACATCTCAACCGAAGTGCAAGTGCTTCACAACGAATGGTTTAAGATTGACAAAGCCCGCTATATCCCGCAGATGACAGTGCGAGTGGGCATGAAAACCGCCAGCGGCGGACAGTTTGACAGAAAGCGTCATTATGACAGCCCCGGATATTTCTTCGATGCTACAATAGGACAATCTATTTCCGCCGGACAAGTGACGTTGCGATTCGCCGGTTCGGTAGGTTTCCTCTGCTGGCAAACGGATAACGGGCGGCAGAATGATGCCGTGATGTACGGGTTACAGGCACAATTGAGACATGAGTATTTTTCGGTACAAGCCACATGGGGCGGTTATGCAGGATGGGAACACCACGGCGATGCGCCGATGAGTCTCAAAGTGCGGGCGGCAGGGCACATCAAAGGATTTGAACCCTACGCACAATACCAATGGGGAATCCAAGACTATCCGTTTCATCACATACGAATCGGACTGGTGTATAATCTCGATATCTTGAATCGCAAAAAACAAGCATCATGATGCATCTCTTATTCATATTGGCTGTCGGTTTTTGGACACGTTTTGCCAAAGAGCCTGTGGAAATGCCGGTGGACTCCGCCTATACAGCGAAATACACGGAGCGTGCCAACCGACCTGTGCAGTTTCTGTATGATGTCGATTTCACCACCTATTTTGACAATCGCGAATACAAGGATCCTTATCAGCGTCCGCAGACAATTTTCAACTTCCGCTTGTCGCCGGAGATAGGCGTTCGGATCTTGGATAGAGCGGGTGGCAGACATGAGTTGGTGGCCGGCGTGAATTATACCCAACGTTTAGGAGGAGACTGGAAAGATGTGCAGTTTAACCCTATCGCATACTATCAATTCCAATATCGCGGCTTCTCGGTGGCGATGGGTGCCATACCTTATACGAAGCGCATCATGGCATTGCCGGACTGGCTGCTATATGACTCGATTGCCTATTATCATCCGAACATGCAAGGCGCGCATATAGCTTATCAGGACGAGCGCGGATTTGTGGAGTTTATGTGTGATTGGCGCGGTGCACAAACTCCGGAACGGCGGGAGATGTTCCGGTTGATTGCGAATGGTCAATTCAACTACAAGGGCTTGCAATTAGGCGGATTGGCGCATTTGAATCATAAAGCATCCTTCGCTGCGCCGAATCATGAGTTTGTGATGGACGATATCAATCTGCATGCTTTTGCAGGTGCTGACTTGACACGCTATACCCCATTCGATTCGCTCTCGATTCGCGCAGGATATATCTTCGGCTGGCAACGTGACCGAGAAGTGGATCAAAGCTTTTTCAATCATGGCTTAATCATCGAATTGTATGCCAACTGGTGGTTTCTGGGACTAAAGAATACGTTCTATTACGGCGATAATCTGCAGCCGCTCCGTCCGCGCAATGCGTTCCTTTGTATGGGCGACCCGTTCTATCAATCGCGTATTTACAACCGCACGGATATATTTGCATATCTATATCGCAGCAGTTTCGTCAACCTCTATTTCTCATGGAATATGCATTATGACGGCATCCATCTGCAGCACCAGCAACAGATGATTGTCCGATTCCAATTAGAGCCGTTGATGCAGGAACTGGCGGGCCGTAAGCAACCTTATCTACGCGGATTATTTGACAAATGACGGCAAAGATCAAAGACATAGCATATGAGGTGTTGGCATGGCTGCCTGTCATCGGATTGCTGATGGTTATCAGTGCTATTCCGTACGGCTGGTCCGCCTATCAACGCATTGGATGTTATGTGCTGGTGAGCAGTTATGCCGTATGGTGGTTGGCCACCCGTCAGTGGTGCAATTTTCAATGGGACAAGAGCAAATGGCTGTATGTAGTGATAATGGCATTATGGGCGATGCTACCGATTCGCCAACTCTTTGATGCCACGCCGCCAACGGATTATTATCTGCGGCAGGTTCATCTCCACGCGTGGTTTCTATACACCGGCATCATCGGCATCTTAGGATTCTCGGATAAGTTAAAACTGCGACATGTAGCATATGTGATGTTAGCTACTTCAGTGGTGATGCTCGCGCACTGTGCGCACCTCTATTTCGGTACCACTGAGTATGGAGAAGCGGACCCGTTCATGCGCCTCAATATCTTGCGTCGCACGACTATCCACTCGCATATGGTAACCGATCTATATGCCAATACCGCACTGATATTAGGGTTTGTCACGCTACGTCGATCATCTCGCCGATGGGAACAAAGCATCATCGGCATTGCCATGGTCTTGACGTGGCTATTAATCCTTTTGTCCGAAGGACGCATCGGCATGATTACCTCCATGCTGATTGTAGGTGTCAGTGTGATGTATTTTCTATTCCAAAAGAGTCGCATTGCCGCTATTGGCAGCGGCGCACTTATCGTACTGATGGCGATTGTGGCTTACGCTCATCACCCGCATGCCATTGAGATGCGCGAAGGCGGCGAACCGCGCATTGCCGTATGGGATTATTCGTGGAGAATGGGTATCGAGAAACCCATTTGCGGATACGGACTATCGACATTGAGCGAAGAATATGTAAAGAAGATGTACACCGACCCAACGACCATGGACGGATTCATTGTTCCGATCATCTACCATATTCCGGACTTTGCATCGCAAGGAAAAACGATGGATACACATCATCCACACAATGCGTTTTTGATGTATTGGTTGGCCGTGGGAATAATAGGTGTGCTACTGCTTGTCGCACTCTTTGTATTAGCGGCTTTGTTACCGATGGGAAGCGAACGAATCTTCTTATGGTTATTTCTCCTGGCACTTTTCCTGCAGTGCCTTTTGGAGCCCATCGGCGCTCATCTGCTGCCGCAGTTTATTGCAGTGATGCTGTTTGTTTGGGAGAATGTCGCCCGTCACGCATCCCGCGCAGATAATTCTTGATCTTATTGCACTTGTCATCCCAATCATAAAGGGCCAAGCGCTTCAATTCCTTGCGAACGTATTTCTGGTAATACTTCGCCATTTCCGGGTATAACTGAATCATCCAGCGCATATTACGCGCAATATAATAATACCGCCACGCCGCATGCGAGGTATAGGGATGATGAATGATTCTCACAATCTGCACACCGTTACCCAAACTATGGGTCAACAGGATATTATTCGTGCGGACCACTTGCCAACCCAATTGGCGCATATGGCAGCAAATCTCATCATCCACACTATCAATAAAAAAGTCCTCTCTGAATCCGCCGGTTGCCTGCCAAGCCTTAATACGCAACAGATTGCCGGAACACATGATGATTTTCTTCTGTTCAAACCGTTCGGGTCTGCGATGCGTTTCCGGATGTCCGTCACAGTCATGGAAAGGCGAGAAGATGCCTACCTTGTCCCATTCCGGATATTGCTCTGCCTCCGCAATATATTGAGGCACCGAATGTTGGTTCCACCGCGAATCTTGATCCATCGTCAACACCCATTCTGCTCCCATTTTTAAAGCTTCAGCACAGCCGATATTCAGCGCTGCAGCAATTCCTTTGTTTGCGAGAAGCGGCATATAATGCACATTGGACGCGTTCGGAAATAGCGCACGATTATCCGTCTCGCTGTTATCGACCACAATCACATGCGACAAGTCATTCTGATACAGCGAAAGGGCATCCAGTTCCTTTTGCGACGGATGATACCAAACGACCAGACCGATGATATTTTTAAATCTTCCGTATTCCATTCGCACAAATAAATGCATTCGTCCGTTGCTGCTGCTCACAATAGATGGAATTCACGTCATGATTCTGCCAGTTCTCTTTATGATGCAGATGGTATTGCACCGCCAGATTACGCAGCGACACTATCTTACATCCGTTCGCCTGCATACGCCATTCGATATCATAATCTTCGCCGGTAGCGGGAAGTGCATAGTTCTCGTCAAAACCGTTAATGGCTATCAAATCCGCACGGGACATCGACATATTACTGCCCACCAGGTGCTTGACAGGACGACGCAACCATTGCGCCAGTCTGCAATAGAAAGCCTCTTCTACAAAACGACACCCGCGATGCCAAAAGAGATACGGGAATAGGCATAATTGCTCGCCACGCATGCACCGTTCACTTAATTCGGGATTAAGTTTAATACGTTTGCCCGCCAACATCACGCCGCGCTGCTGATAACGGCAGTGCCACTCAACAAACCGCGGATGTAACACACAATCGCCATCAATGAATATCAGCCAGTCATTCTTTGCCGCCATCACTGCGCGATTGAGCGCCAACTCCTTGCGCCAACCTTTATCCTCTTGCGTCAGATGCTGCATCGGCCACGGGAAGTCATATTTGGCAATGAAAGCCGCCATCTGCGCATCACACCCGTCCTCGGACAAGATAAGTTCTATATCCTGCTCCGTCTGTCGCTTGAGACTGTTGAGCACAGTTTCCAACGCGCGAGTGTTCTTGTAAATCGATATGATGAGGGTCGCTTTCATTGCAATCCGTATGCCGTTTCCGTTAGTTTTTTTTGTTTCGTCTCGCGCCAAATAGCTCTATTCTGCGTAAAATCCTCCTCATTGCGATAAGGACGTTCGTGATACAGATGCAGCAGCGGTGTGCCGTAACGCAACTGAATACCTTTGATACCTGCATTCTCCAAGCGTTGGCCGAACTCTCTGTCTTCTGCGCCGTAACGCATACGCGTGTCGAAACCGTTAGCGTGCACAATATATTCGCGCCAAGTAGACGCATTGCCTCCGTTCCACGAAGCCTTAGCAGGTGTTAACCAGTTCATCAGTCGGCATACGAACGCGTTGCGCCATAACTTACTCATTTTCCAGTTCCAACGCATACCATGCGCCGTCAGCCAACGAATATCAAATGCTCTTCCGGAACGGATATCATCCTCCGTCAACGCTTCGCTCAACGCTTTTGGCAACATCACTGCTCCGCCGGAAACAAAACGTCCGCGTTTCGCATGACGATAATGCTGACTGATAAAATCCCATCGCGGTATCAAATCCTGATCAATAAAAATCAAGTAATCACTCTTTGCTTCCGCCACTGCTTTATTCAAAATCTCCGTCTTGCGAAAACCCTTGTCTTCCTGCCATACATGCCGCAGCGGCAACTTGCTTGCATAGCGTTTTATCAGCGCTGCTGTCCGATCATCTGACCCATCATCAGCGATGATAATCTCGTTGGCAGGATGAATCTGCGCCATCAACCCCCACAATGTCTTTTCAAGCCATTCCGGATTATTGTACGCCGAAACGATAACTCCTATGCTGAATGTGTCATCCGTTACGAAATGCTCATGCGCATGATGTTTCCAATAGTTTGAACGGGCAGATAATATCCAATGCAAACATTGCGATTCGTCTATTTCTCTCGCTTGCGCATAAATGGGATTGAGTATCTCAAAGAAATCTTGCTTTCCCCACAATCGACACAAGTTATAACACCCGCGACGCGGCGAGATATTGCCAAATTGCATACGATTGATATCCACCAATTCAAATCGCCATTTGCCTCCTACTTTGCCATACAATATATTACCCGGCGAAAGATCCAGATGCAACACGCCTGCATTATGCAGCAATGCGGCATACTTGGCAAACGCATCAATCAAATCCTCTTTTCCCGCAATTTTTCCGTCGCGGAACTCGTAGAATGTATGTTTCAGTTTGCTCTCTAAAGTCACCAAAAACGACTCTTCCAGCGATCCCTCGCCACATAAGATATACGCAACCGGTTCAGGTGTTGCAAAACCTCTCTTGAGCAACTCAAACGCATTTGTATAGGCTCGCTCCGCTTTCGGCTTCCGAAACCAAGCATATACCAATCCATTGATCCAATCGGGCTTGCGAAAACGCTTCACTACCAGCGACTCTCCGTCCACCGCCATACGGCGAATCTGATTACGTTCCTTGTAAATCACATCGCCCTGTTGCTCAAACGCAGACGGCAACTGCTCCAGCCATCCTCGCAGATGCTCATATTTAGGATTGACTACCAGTTTCATTTCTCTTCCATCACCTTCGCCACTATCTCTTCCGGCGCGATATCCATGCATCGGTAGTCGCCGAACTTGCATTTTCTATTGCCATATATCGAGCATGGTCGGCATTTCAACTCTCGTTGGATACAATCGCCTTCGTTCTGACCGCTTCCCAAGAATCCCGCATTCGGATGCGTTGCGCCCCAAATAGAAATAACCCGCGTGCCGACCAACGAAGCCAAATGCATATTCGCCGAATCCATACTGACCATCACTCGCAATCCGCGAATGACATCCAACTCTTCGCGCAATGACTTTTTTCCGGCTATCGTCTCCACTCCATTGTATTTCTTCGCCCAACTATCCAGAACCGTCTGTTCTTTTTCTCCACCGCCGAAAAGCACAATCCGCTCGCCCCGCTTGCTCAGCAATTCCACCACACGTTCCATGCGCTCAATCGGATATATTTTCCCTTCATGCGCTGCGAAAGGAGCAATACCGATGCCTTTCCCTGCGCGCATCGAGGGCGCATCGAGAGCGATTCGAGTCAATCCTAGACCATTGAGCACATTGCTATAGCGCAATGACATATGTTTCAGTGGCCGATGCCACATTCCGCAAGTGAGTAAAAATCGCGCAAAACGTCCTTTTTGAATTGTCCTTACTTGTGCGCCGCGCAACAGCATTGCCATACTGATATATCGCGATCGCCATACGCCATGCATATCCGCCACGGCATCAAAAGTGCCCAAGCCAAACACGATCTCCCGCAGCGATTGTTGCTTCAAATCAACTCCATGAAACACCACATTCTTCGGCATATCGGCAAACAAGTCTGCCATGCGTTGTTGCGAAAGTACTGTTATCTGTACTTCCGGATTTTGCTTCGCAGCAGCACAAACAACGGGCGCTAACATCGCCACATCGCCTAATGCCGAGAACCGTATAATGAGAAGTTTTTTCACTTTTTGCCGTAAAGCACAGGGTTCAGGTTCGGATCGTTATACATCTTCATCTGGCGGTATACCTTCATGATGCGCACGCCGGCCGCATAATCCGCCAACAACTGACTGATGGAAGTAGTCATATCTTCCAATTGCTCTTTCAAAACCGCCATTTTCGCCACGCATGCCTCGTGTTGGGCAGAACTCACTTCCTTGCGACCCACTTGCTCCTGCATATGCCAAATCTTCACATGCAGAATACTCAAACGGTCAATTGCCCATGCCGGACTCTCCGTGTTTATACGGGCGTCTGTCTGCTTCTGAACGTTTTGAAACTGCTCCCAGAAATAACTGTCAATTCGCTCTACCAGATCCGTGCGGTCCTGATTGCTCTTATCTATTCTCCGCTTCAGCGCAAGCGCTTCCATCGGATCAATCTGCGGGTCGCGAATGATATCTTCCAGATGCCATTGCACCGTATCAATCCAGTTCTTGAGATACAAATCATACTCAATTGTGCCTTGCACATACGGATTGCGAATCGGTGCATCCACGTCATCCGTTTGATGATAATCCGCCACTGCCTGAGCAAAAATGCGATTTGCCTGTTCTACAAAATTCATATTTACCATTGTGTTATTAGTCCTTTTTTACAAATTGTTACCATCGCGCCGAACTGATTGCCGTACTGCGTTCCGAAATCACCGCCAAGCGCCACGCCGAACTCCAGATTCCATGCCTGCGGTACTATTTTCTTCACTTCCAGCAGCAATGCCGTATTCTTGCTACGAAGCGGCGTCGGATAAATTCCATAGTTATCCGCATATGTCACTAACGCACGATAACGGAAACCATAGATATCGCCCTTTATTCCTATATGATGTGCCATCACGCGATTGTTAGTCAAACTCAGTAGCGGTGTTCCGATGATGCGACCGTAATAACTCCAGCCTTGCCGATAGATGCTATTCCCGTAATAGCCATCATAACCGCCGTAAACACAGCCGTCTTTGTCATGAAACGGACCGCTCTGGTCGGTTGTATTGAGAAACTCATACGTCACACCCTGAATAAATGGCCAACGGTTCTGCGTAGCACTGATTCCCCAAAGACCGTCTTTGTTATTCATCGTGGTTCCGATAAACCGTATCGGACCATCTTCCTGCATGATCTGCCAATACGCACTCACTTTCCATCCCTCACCTTTCACATCCAGCGCCATCTGTTGGAAACCGATATGATTGCCCTGCGCGTTGATTTGATCGTTACGCATTGATCCGCCCGAACGCACTAACAATGCAGCTTTGAAAGCGTTCCAATCGTTTCCCAGATCGCCATACACGCTCGAATAACCGCCCCACTGTGCTACATGATGAAACTCATAACTGATATTCACAGGCAAATTACCGCCAATACGACCTCCGATGAACTTATGATGAATCAGCGTTCCTTTAACCACCTCCGAATTATCGCCTGCCCAACCATGCGTCAGTCCACCTTTCACTTCCGCATATCCGAACAAACCGGGAATAGGCGTCCATCGCTCAAAGCCGATACTGATGCGCGGAATAGGATGTGCATTATTGGAGAAGAGCAGACTACCGCTTGTCAATTCCGCATCACCCGAACCCCAATACTCCGGTTTGATACCGGCAGTGATATCCACGATGTACAAGCGCGCATGCGCATAAAGCATGCTGAAATAGCCGGTGCCTGTCACTTGCCGCGGATCGGCAGAGAGATGCGTTCCTGCCACACGCCCGCTGAGTACTACACCAAAATCATAATCAAACCAACGACTCGGACGAGTAGCAGGTTTGACAATGCCCAGGCTGATATTTCCGCTGTGCGGCAGAGACGATATCTCACCGTCACGGTTTGCCTGCAGCCATGTTGGCGCTGTCGCTCCGCTGGAACTAACCACACTGATTCCGCCAACATAAAAGAGCGAGTCACGACAAGTGTCCTGTTCCGCCATCGGCAACGGCCACCATTCCCATGCTTGCGCAGAAAGCGAGACAAGCAATAACAATCCTATGTATAGCCGCCTATTCAACACGATACAATCCGTTCAATATATTTCCTTCCGCATCTTCGCCAAGCCCGAAATACACTTTTCCGGCAATGGTAAACGCGATCTGATTCTCCGCTCTGCCGCAAGGCATGGTACCACACCATTCCCATTGATCTCGGGTCGGCTCATAGCGCATAAAACTCTCGAATACTTCGCCACCGGTCATGTCTCCGGCGAAATGCCGTCCACCAAACAAGTACACATATTCATCCGTCGCCGCGCAAGCCGTGAACTGCCTTCCCTTACCGGGTATGGACTTTTTCTGCTCCCAATGATTGCTTACCACATCGGTCGCCCACCAGTCGCGCAGATTATTGGTATTAAATCCCGTGCCATAATAGAACAATCCGCCTGACCATGCTCCGCGACCTCCGAAATTGGACTTCGCGCGATGCCAGTCGTCTTCCATCATTGTCCACTTATCCTCGGCAATATCATACTGCCAAATCTCGCGTGTAAAACCATAACCGAAACCGTATAGCACGAAAATAACGCCATCTCTGGCAAACGATATCGGTGCCACGGTATTCGACGAAGGAAATTTCGCCAACTGTTTCCATTCGCCCGTTTCCGGCGTATATTCCCACCAGTCTTGCTGATAAGCCGAGTCCCTGTAAGCGGAAATCGCCGAGTAGCCCAAACCGGCATACAGTTTCCCGTTCTCGGCCGCCATGGTCGCATTCACACGCGCTTTCATCGGCGATGCGCCGAGGTCAGTCCATGCGTCGGTTTGCGGGTCATACTGCCATAGATCATTAAGATAGGTTCTACCCGCCTTACGTCCGCTGAAGACATACGCTTTGCCGTCCAACACGCACGCACAAGCACTCGCTCTGCCCGAAGGCATTGGTGCGCAAGCGCGGGTAACGATTTCTACATCCGGCGCCGACGAACAAGCTACAAGAACAGCCGCAGCGAATAATATGAAGATCTGTTTAGTCAACTCGCGTTTTCTTCTTCAATTCAAAATCACGTCCCAGATAGTTCTGTCGTACCACAGGGTTAGCCGCCAGCTCTTCCGGCGTACCATGGAAAAGGATCTTTCCTTCAAACAACAAATACGCACGATCGGTAATCATCAGCGTCTCATCTACGTTGTGGTCGGTAATCAGAATACCGATGTTTTTGTCTTTCAGTCGCCAAACGACATCCTGAATCTCTTGCACAGCAATCGGATCGACGCCTGCAAACGGTTCATCCAGCATCACAAACTTCGGTTCAATAGCCAGACAACGCGCTATCTCCGTTCTACGCCGTTCGCCACCGCTCAAGCGGTCGCCGAGGTTCTGACGCACATGCGCAAGATTGAATTCTTTGATGAGCTGTTCCAGTTTCTCTTCCTGATACTCCTTACTAAAGGATGTCAGTTCGAGCACCGAGCGGATGTTGTCCTCCACGCTCATCTTGCGGAACACACTCGCTTCTTGCGGCAAGTAACCGATTCCCATCTTGGCGCGTTTGTACATCGGCATGCCGGTTATATCGAGATCGTTAAGAAAGATCTTACCGTTATTGGCCGTTACCAGACCTGTTGTCATGTAGAATGTGGTTGTTTTACCCGCACCGTTGGGACCGAGCAGACCGACAATCTCGCCTTGTTCCAATTCAATAGAAACATCATCGACAACCGTTCGTTTGCCGTATTTCTTAACCAAATGTTCTGTACGTAACTTATCCATAGAACCATTTAACATTTAACCATTTACTATTTGGTCATTTACCATTTGCATTTAATCATTTAGTTCTACCATTACCGGGCAATGGTCAGAATGCACGGCATCGGTCAGTATCTTTGCATCTTTGAGTCTTGCTCTCAGGCTCTCGCTTACCCAGTGATAGTCAATGCGCCAACCTACGTTGCGAGCGCGTGCTCCCGCGCGCCAAGACCACCAACTATATCGCTCGGCACTTTGGTCAAACACGCGGAAACTATCCACCATGCCGCTTGCTTCCCAGCGATCCATCCATTCGCGCTCTTCGGGCAAGAAACCCGACACGCCTATTTGTCGCTCGGGATGATTGATATCAATCGGCTTATGACATATGTTATAATCTCCGCAGATGATGACGTTCGGTCGCTCTTTGCGCAACTCCTTCACCCACACCAGAAAATCCTCCAGAAACTCCATTTTGAAATCCTGTCGAATGTCGCCTGTTGTTCCGCTTGGGATATAAGCATCTACAACGGTGATGTCACCAAAGTCGGCACGCAGCACTCGTCCTTCGCGATCATACTTAGGATTGCCCATGCCTACCACCACTTTGTCCGGTTCACGTTTGGTGAAGATAGCCACGCCCGAATAACCTTTTTTCTCTGCGGAGTGGATATAACTGCTATAACCCAGTTCCTGCATAGCCATCACATCGATCTGTTCCGGCTGCGCTTTGCTCTCCTGAATGCAGAATACATCCGGGTTCTCCGCTGCCAGCCAGTCCAACAGACCTTTGCTTATCGCCGAACGGATTCCGTTGAGATTATAACTGATGATTTTCATAATTCACGACCATTGAGGTCATACGTCTTACCGCCGCGGATGATCAGAATCTGTCCGTCGCGCAGAATCTTCTGTGCCGCTTCTCCGGTCTCTACATCCTCAATGCCTTGTGCACCGATAGTAAAATCGAAGGTAATGACACCGCTGGTGAGACGGATATTCTCAATCGAATGGTTGTCCAAACCATAGAAAGTCTTTGCTCCAGCAGGATAAGCATCTTTTGCTTTGCCATAATCACCGGTGTTGGCGGTTGCCTCCATCATATCCACGCCCATCGCGCTGGCTGTATTGTTGACCGTGTTGTTTTCCCACTTCGTGTAACTATATTTGATTTTGGTGATCAGCATACCTTTGCCCGGCAGATACTTGTCCCAGCCTTCCTGTTTGCGGTTCTCCAAAATATAGAACTCGGTTGGATTCGGATCATTGCCCACCAGATTATGGGTATCTTCCTTGCACATCAGCAAGGCCTCTTTGCTATCATTCAGCGGATTGAGTGTCACCGCTTCATCTTTATCCAATACGCGCGGCTTCAACCAACCCATATAGAAACGCTCGTAAGCCGAGTAAGCCGGAGGCGTGTTGCCGTCGTTGTTATAAGGACCATAATCCAGGATATCCCAGTCACACAGAGTGTGAGGAGGATTGCTCATATCTACCGTCACATACAGATCCGGCAAACCCAGCACATGGCTAAACTCGTGGCAGAAAGTACCAATGCCGGCATATACATCGGCATAATACTGAATCTCGTTGGAGCATGCATAGTTTCGAACCGTCTTGCCGTCAACAATACATTTCTCCAAACCATCGTACTGATAATAATAACGCATGTCATAGTTATGCGGCCAAACGGTGTTTTTGGCACCACCGTCTGCCTCGCCATATCCGGCATAGATAACATAGACGAAATCTACATTGCCATCATTGTTGTTGTCGTACAGCGTAAAATCCACGCCGTCGGCATCCGCCAGTTTGCATGCTTCGGAAATCAGTTCGCCCACATGTTGATCATTACCTTGCGAATCGTTTTTGCCATAGAAATCAAGGTCTTCACTAACGGTATATGGTCCCACAACGTCAAAAATAGGGTTATATTGTCCCCAACTCTGGTCATGGAAATACTGACGTGCACTACCGCTACTCTGAACACTCTGAGAATAGTTCTTGCCGCCATATGTATACTCATAACTATAACTGCGTGTAAAATTCTCACCGTTCAGCATATTCTCCATCGTATCTTTTAGTGTAGAGAATGCTTTGTCTTTGTAACTAACCAGAATGAGCAATCCACGCGGAGCAAGATTGAGTTCTCCTCCTAACTGCTTCTCTTGTTGCACACGCCTAGCCTGCGCGCGCGATGCGTTCGCCTCTATACGCGCCTTTTTAGCCTCAGCACTCATCGGTTGAAGCGTCTCTTCGTCCAACCAGTTACCCTCTGCATCCGTCATATAATGACTGAATGCATTTCCATGCAGAAATACTGTCTTCTCTGTCCCATCTGCAGCCGTGCGGACAATGCCGCCGCGCTTTGCAGGTAATGCCATTGCGCTTAGCGCAACAGCGCATACTACCGAAATACTACAAATTCTTCTTAACTCCATGTTTATTCAACCATTTCATCTCACATTTTTTTCTATCTTCAGCGTTATGCGCTTTCTTGCGACTCATCACCGGCTCGCCTTTGCGATTTAACTTCGCATATTTGAACCAACCGTCATTCGTCTCAAAAATCTGCCATAAGTCTTCCGTCATTTGCCAATGCATACGTTCGTCGCCGCGCAGATAAGTACGCAGTTTGTATCCATCCGGCAGATCGCGCACAATTAACCCGCGATAAGCAGGCACACTCTGTTTCGGAGCCACCTCCGTTTCCGCCGCACGACACACTCCGCCGTTCAGCAACACCGCAGCCGCAAAGGCTGCCAACACAAGAATCTTTTTCATGATTATTTATTGTTTTGTTTGATTTTCTTAAATAGTTCGGATGCAAAGACGAAGTCGTTGAGTGCTTCGTTGTCGCTATTCATAATCTCGTGGCGCGACCCCTGCCATTCTTTGTGACCGCCTTTGAGGAACACGATGTTATCGCCAATCTCCATGATTGAGTTCATATCATGGCTATTAACAATCGTACAGATGTTATACTCGCGTGTGATATTTTGAATCAAGGCATCAATCACCAGACTGGTCTTCGGGTCAAGACCGGAGTTCGGTTCGTCGCAGAACAGGTATTTGGGTTCAAGTACTATCGCCCGCGCAATAGCCACACGTTTCTGCTGACCACCGGAAATCTCGCTCGGCATCAGATTCCAAACGCGCTCAGGCATCTCCACGCGTCGCAAGCAGAACTCCGCTCGCGCACGCATTTCCGCATGACTCTTTTGGCTGAACATCTCCATCGGAAACATCACGTTCTCCATCACGCTCATGCTATCAAAGAGTGCCGAACCTTGGAAAAGCATTCCCACCTCGCGGTGAAGCAGACGGATATCTTTGCTCCGCATTTCCGCCAAATCGCGTCCGTCGTAGAGTATCTGTCCGCTATCCAGCGCGTGCAGACCGATCATGCTTTTCATCAGCACTGTCTTGCCCGAGCCGGACTGACCGATGATCATGTTCACTTCTCCGTCCCGCATCTCGGTGGATACATGGTCAAGGACAATGTTCCCGTCAAAACTCTTCACTATGTCTTTAACCTGTATCATAACAGCAACTTACTTAAAATGAGGTCAAGGAACAAAATCATGATATTCGAGTTAACAACCGCGTTGGTCGAAGCACGGCCCACGTCAAGCGCGCCCCCGCGCGCGAAATAGCCGTAGTAACTACTCATGCTCGTTATCACAAACGCAAACACCAGCGCTTTGATGATTGCGTAAGTGATGAAATACGGGTTGAACGCGTACTGCACGCCAATCAGATAATCATGCACGGTGATGATATCGGTAAACGCGCCGACGCCCCATCCGCCGACCAGACCTGCCGCCGTAGAGATGATAAACAGCAGCGGCATCATGCTCATGAACGCCAGTATCTTCGGCAAGATAAGATAATTAGCGCTGTTTACGCCCATTATCTCCATCGCATCGATCTGCTCTGTGATGCGCATCGTTCCTATCTCGGAGGCGATGTTCGATCCCACTTTACCCGCGAGTATCAAACAAAGGATGGTACTGGAGAACTCCAGCAACAACGTGTCACGCGTCAGAAGACCCGTAATATACGTTGGAAGCAACGGATTCTCCGT